>JANMNM010000146.1:0-2300 GCA_031373905.1 Gemmatimonadaceae bacterium
CGAGCGCGCAGAACGCCATCGCGAGGGGCAGCGAGATCGTGAGCATCAACGGCATCCCTGCCGCCACCATCGTGTCCACACTCGGGCGCTACGCGGCCGTCGATGGTTTCACGGACTTCTCGCGCGCGACGCTCCTCGAGAGTGACGATGACCTGATGGCGTCCAATCTCGAGCACTACTGGCCGATCCAGTACGGCTTCGCGAAGGAGTGGACGTACGTCGTGCGGAGCGCGGCCGGCGTGGAGCGCACGACCACACTGCAGCCGATCACATACGATTCGTGGATCGCGCTGGGTGGTGGCCCCAGGCAGGTCGACTTCACCAACGGTACCTCGTGGCGGATGCTCGACTCCACGACAGCGTTGCTCACGATCCGCAGTTTCGTGAACTACCGGACGCCGATCGATGCCGACTCGCTCTATGCGTCGATCTTCGGGCAGCTCCGCACTCGCGGCGTCACACACCTGATCCTTGATCTGCGTGAGAATGGCGGTGGGTCGGATGACGCTTCGTCGGGGCTGATTCGCTGGCTCGCCGATCGGCCGGTGCAGCCGAACAAGAGCGTGCGTCGCCGCACGATCAACATCACGGGTCCGCTGGCGACTGCGTTTGAGACATGGGGGAACAAGGCGGCGATCCTGACGCCTGCAGCGTCCCTGTTCGAGCAGCGTGGCGACGGCTGGTATTACGAGCGAGACGCGAACGCGGTGCTCGCGCCATCGTCTGATGCATTCACCGGGCGCGTGTCAGTCCTGATGGGCCGTCGCAACGGGTCAGGCGCAACGATCCTGCTTGCGGTGCTGCAGGAGATGGGTGCGCGTACGGGTCGTCTGCGTCTGGTGGGCGAAGAAAGCGGCGGGAGTGCCGAAGGACCGACGGCCGGGCAGATCCTCTTCCTCAAGCTCCCGAACAGCGGCATGCGCGTCCGCATTCCACTCAAGCGTTCGGATGTCAATGTCGCATCGTTCGTCCCTGGCCTTGGTGTGTTTCCTGACGTGGACGCGACCGAGACGCTGGCCGATTTCCGCGCACGGATCGACAAGGCGCTGCTCTTTGCGCGTGTCACACCGTGGACGCGAAGCGCGTCACTGCTTGCGCCGACGGTGGGACTGATGCGCGGAGAGCTGGAGTATTCGGACTACACGACGCAGAAGCGGACCACGTTGCAGACCTGGATGCACGCGGCGCCGATCGGGAACACCGGCGCGTTCCGTCAACGCACGATCTACGACGATGGGCCCGGGAAGACGATCTACACGACGGACGTCGTGACGGTCTCCGGCGACCGCTGGATCGAAGGCGAGACTGGTCCCGGACGGCGGTCGCTCAGGGTGGTGTCACGCAACCAGACATCGGAGGGCCAGCAGCTGCGCCTCCGCGGATCAGGTGTGGATGACGACACGCTGGTGGATTTCCGGGTCACCGTGACACTCAGCCCAACCTCGTACACACGACTGAAGGAGTTCCGGCCGAGGGGCAAGACCGGTACGCCGTTCACATTCCGGCACGTGTATCGCTTTCAGCGTGCCAACTAGCGCTCGACGACGTGTGCCCGCGTGATCCTCGCGATCGACGGCGTGCCTGACTGCGCCATCACGAGCTCAGTCTCGCGCCGCAGGATCGCCAGCACCATCTCCACCCCTTCCTGCCCGAACGCACCGAGTCCCCAGATGTAGGGACGGCCGATGCCGACGGCCGTTGCGCCGAGTGCGAGGGCAGTGAACACGTCGGTGCCGCGGCGCACGCCACCATCGAGGATCACGGGAATCCTGCCCTTCGTGCCTTCGATCACCTCCGGGAGCGACGCCACGGTTGCCCGACGCGAGTTCTCGGCGCGACCACCATGATTTGAGCAGAAAAGCCCGCGAATTCCCTGCGCGACGGCGAGCTCCGCATCTTCCTTCGTGACGATGCCCTTGAGCAGCACGGGCAGCGACGTTGTGTCCTGCAATCGCTTCACCCATTCCCACGTGGCGGTGCCGACTTCCGGCTCGCGTGGCACCGGTGGATACCCATTGAGCATCGGTACGCGTGGCTGCCCGGTGCTGGCCACCTGGCCGCGCAGGCCGGGCACTGGCGGGCCGCCCTCGTGGCACGCGACACAGTTGCGCGGATCACGGCGCGCTGAGCGGATCATGGTTTCGCGGTTGCTGCCTGCGAGCAGATCGACCGTGAAGACCACGGCGGATGCGCCTTCCTTCTCGGCGCGTTGGACCATCTGCTTCGTCCGTGCCCAGTCGCCGAAGTCGTGATAGAGCTGATACCAGATTGGCGCACCGCGCGCCGCGACAACATCGGTG
>JANMNM010000294.1:0-56058 GCA_031373905.1 Gemmatimonadaceae bacterium
GTTCGGCGTGGCGGGTGCCGTGATTCGCGCGGGCGTGGCCAGCATGAGGCTCGTCGCGACGAGCAGCAGGGGCAGTCGGAGGGGTGTCATGCGGAGAACGTACGGACGGGGCTGCGGCGAACAACCGCCAGCGCCCTGCGCGGTCGGGGTTCGTCGGGCTGGCACCCCCCGGGGAACGGTGTCAGGCAATCGCGGACGGCAGGCCGCCGGTCGTGACGTGCCTTCGCCGGGTCGTGCTTCACAGCATGCATGCCGGGCGCTACACTCGATTCAGACCCAGACATGCCGCTCACTGTCCAACGGGTGAGTCTGGGACACCCGTTCCGCTCGTCTCATTCGTCCCGGAGCCATCACATGTCAGTTGCAAAAATCATCGAGATCATCGCCGGCAGCACCGTCAGTTTCGAGGATGCGGTCAAGCAGGGCGTGGCACGCGCGTCGGAAACGTTGTCCGACATTTCCGGTGCATGGGTCAAGGACCAGAGCGTGATCGTGTCGAAGGGAAAGGTGGTGGAGTATCGTGTCATCATGAAGGTGACGTTCCTGCTGGAAGGGAAGGCCAAGCCTTCGCGGCGGAAGAAGTAGCCCACTAGCGTCCGACGACGCAGAAACGCAGATCGCCGGCACATATCGGCGATCTGCGTTTCTGCGTCATGCGTACGTGTTACACCACAGGGCCGTGCTGACGGTCAGCGATACAACCGATACGGCGCCACACGCGCCGCGAATCGGCCGGACTCCTCACGCCAGGCTGTGAGCAGCGATGCAACCGCTGCATCCGACGTCTCGACGGCCTTCCGCAGCCGGTCGTTTCCGCTGAGCCGGTCGATGCTTTGCGGCCGCCACTGCCATTCCGCTGCGTGACGGGAATAGACTGCCCGCAGCATCCACGCGCCGACATCCACGGGCTGCGCTGCATTGCGGTCGGTCACGCGCACGCGCAGCATGGGGATCGTCAGGCCGGCATGCTTGTAGCCCTCCTCGACCGTTCGCCAGGCGACGTCAAAGTGGACACCGGGCAGCCTGCGCGCGTTGAGCGCATCGGCGATCGACTGCGCATCGGTCATCCACGGTGCGCCGACCTGTGTGAACGGTGCATCCGTGCCGCGCCCTTCCGTCACGTTGGTGCCTTCGAAGAACACCGTACCTGGATACAGCAGCGCGGCGTCCACCGTCCGCAGGTTCGGTGACGGGTTGAGCCATGGAATTCCCAGCTCGTCGTACCAGGCACTGTTCCGATAGCCACACATCGGCACGACCGACAGCGGCACGTTCACCTGCTTCGTCCCGACCAGATAGCCCATCAACTCGCCTGGCGTCATCCCGTAACGCAGCGCGACGGGATACTGCCCGACGAAGCTGCGGAACGCCGTGTCGAGCACGCCGCCCTCGATGCGGTCGTTGCGGATCGGATTGGGACGGTCGAGGACCACGAAGCGCTTTCCCGCCTTGCCGGCTGCCTCGGCCGAGAGCGCCATCGTCCATTGAAACGTGTAGGTCCGCGCTCCGACGTCCTGAATGTCGTAGACCAGCACATCGATGTCTGCCATCATCGCGGGCGTCGGGACGCGTGTGTCACCGTAGAGAGAGTAGACGCGCACGCCGGTGGCGCTGTCGACGCTGTTCCCGACCTTGTCTCCCGCCCTGGCCGTACCGCGGATCCCGTGTTCGGGGCCGAAGATCGCAGTCAGCTGCACGCCTTGCGCGCGGTGCAGCAGATCGATGGAGCTGGTACCGGCCCGGTCACGACCCGAATGATTCGTGATGAGACCAACCCGCTTTCCTCGGAGCAAACCAAGCGAGTCACGCAACAGCGTCTCGACGCCCGGCCGGACGGAACCATCGGGAGTCGTACACGCCGCGGGCTGCGCCCGAAGCACCGGGGCGGCCGCGATGGCCGTCAGCGCGAGAAATCGAATGAGTGGTGGCATGCCGATGAGCTACCGCACGGCGCATCACACCGCAACCGTTGCACGGCCGGCGACGCTCCCGCGCAGGGCTGCGGGAGCGCGCGGGGCGGTGCCGTTACTCGACCACGATGCGCTTGACGAGCGTGCCGGCGGGCAGCATGGCGTCGGGCGTGGTTGCGTTGATGAGTGCCAGCTGGGCGATCGGGATCGTGCTGGGATACTGCTGATTGAACTGCGTCAGTGTCATCGCCGAGCGAATCGGCACGATGCGAAGCCGCGCCGGTCGCACGTTCATCAGTTGGGGGTCCGTCAGCCGCTGGAACGAACCGATGGTGCTCCGGAAAGCAGCATCATACGCTCCGATCTGCTGCCGCGGCGTGATGGCGAGCAGCTGATAGGTGGTGCCATCCTGCTGGATGTACGCCACGTACCCGGAGAGCTGCTTGTTCTCGGCGATCTGCGCGACGAACTGCCCGACGGCTGCCTGGTTGCCGTTGATCGGCGATGTGTACGTCTGGCCGGCCTGCACGCCCTGCTGACCGAGGAACTTCGAGAGCGCCTGCTGCGGCGACACATTGCCCGCCAGCGACAGCGCGATCTGGGCATCACCCTGCCCGCTGACGCCGATCACCTGCTCCGCCATGTTCTGGTGCTTCCATCCGCCCGGGAAGTCAAACCTGAACTTGAGGGTTGGATGGATGAACGCGGACTGCACGAAGTAGCCAGCTCGCGGATCATCGCCGAAAACCAGGCCGTCGATCCGGCGCAGGAACCCGGCGTGCTCCACCTTGAATCCGTCGAACGAGCGGTTCGCCGCCGCGATGCGATCCATGGTCTTCGCGACGCGATTCCCGGGATTCGGGTGCGTCGACAGCCACTCAGGTGTTCCGCGCGAGCCTTCGCCACCGGATGTGCGCTCGAGGATCTTGAACATCTCGGCCATCTCGCGTGGATGATAGTTCTGCGCGGTCATGTAGCGGAAGCCCAGCTCGTCTGCCTGCGTCTCGTCATCGCGACCGAACTTGAGGAACAGCACGCCGAGGCCTTGCGACATCACGTCGCCAAACTGCTGCAGCTCTGGCTTGACGACCATTGCGCCGATGAGCCCGATCTGAAATACCTGTTGCTTCGACATCTGATTCACGGAATGCTTCGCCGTGACGTGCCCGATCTCATGACCGAGCACCGACACGAGTTGCGCTTCCGAGTTCATGTACGCCAGGATGCCGCGAGACACGAAGATCGGACCGCCCGGCAGCGCGAAGGCATTCACGATCGGGTCATCGACCACCGTGAAACTCCACGGCAGCTCCGGGCGCTCCGATGCCTTCGCAATCGGCATCCCGAGCGAGGAGACATACCGCTGGATCGAGGAGTCAGGGTAGATGCCCATCTGTGAGGCCGCCGCCTTGGCGCCCTCCTGGCCCATCGCGATCTCCTGCCCCGTGCCGATCAGCGACAGCTCGCGCTTGCCTGTGGCAGGGTTCGTCGCGCAGCCGACCGCGAGGATTGCGGTTGCCGCGAGCGCCGCCGCAGTGCGCAACCGCAGCAGCGGGATCGCGGCAATCAGAGTTGGTATGTGGAAAGCCATGGTATGTTGGCGGGAAGGGGCGGTGTGGTGACGCACTCCGGACGCGCCCGGGACAGCGCCGAGCCGGACGGGCATGAGAGAACCCTGAACAGCTGGGCGGCAATTTTCGCGCCGCGCGGACCGTCTAGGGCAGTCGGGGCCGCTGCGCTCAGTCCCTCGATCAGTCCGTGCGCAGCGCCTGCGCGACGGCCGCCACGGTTCGAGCCACCGCCGCGCCGTCAGTCTGCCAGTTCACAACACATACCCTCATCGCCCGACGGTGGTCCCAGGTGACGGGACCGAACATCGCCTCACCGCTCCGGTTGATGGCCTCGATCACGCGCTCGGTGCGTGCGTCATGATCCGCGGGCGTGGCGCCGGGGCGCGGATCGACGAATCGCACGAGGCCCTGATTCAGGCGTGCCGGCGAGGCGACCTCCGCACCCGGCAAGGCGCCGATGCCGGCGACGAGTGCGGCGCACTGGTCGCAGCACCGCTCGATCATCGCCGCAACGCCATCGCGTCCCAGCTCGCGCAGCGCGGCGTACGTCGCGAAGCCGCGCGCGCGTCGCGACCACTCGGGCGACCAGTCGATCTCGTCTCGCGCAGACTTCTCCGCCACGAAGTACGAATCATGAATCGTGAAGGCGCGACGATGTGCGTCAGGATGACGGATCGCCGCGAAGCCGCAGTCCTGCGGCACGTTGAGCCACTTGTGGCAGTCAGTGGCCCAACTGTCGGCGAGGTCGATCCCATCCGTCAGTGCAGCGAAGCGCGCAGTGCATCGCGCAAAGAGACCAAACGCACCATCCACGTGCACCCAGGCGCCGTGCTGGTGCGCCAGCGGAATCAGCTCGCGGAAGGGATCGAATGCCGCCGTGTTCAGATCGGCTGCGTTGAGTGCCACGATCGTGGGACCACTACCAGCCTTCAGCGCCTCGTCGAGCACCGCTGGTGTGATCGCGCCATCGGCGTCCACCGGCAGTACCACCAGCTGCTGCCGCCCGATCCCCGCGTATCGAAACGCGCGATCGAGTGAAACGTGACGCAACGAGCTGACGAGCACGCGGATCGGTGGGCTGCCCGCGAGGCCCTGCGCGCCCACATCCCAGCCGCGCTGCTGCAGCAGGTGATCGCGCGCCGCGAGGATGCCGACGAAATGCGCCATCTGGCAGCCGGTGGTGAATGCGAACGACGAGGTGGCCGGCAGCCGCAGCAGATCGAGCAGCCATTTCCCCGCCACTTCTTCCACCACAGATGCGGCGGGCGCCGTGGCGTAGATGGCGGCGTTCTGGTCCCAGCCCGCTGCGAGCCATTCGGCCGCGAGCGCCGCCGGCAGCGTGCCGCCCATCACCCAGGCGTAGAACCGTGGGCTCGCGTTGCGCACCAATCCGCCCTCGGCGGCGCGCGCGAGCTCGTCGATCACCTGTGCCGCCGGGATGCCAGCGCCACCGAGCGGCACATCGAAACGCGAAAGCAGCGTTTCGCGCGTTGCGGTCTGGGCGACGGACTGCGTGTCGAGCCCGTCGAGATACTGCTGCGCGTGGAACACGGCGCGGTCGAGTGCGGAGTGCGTCATTCGATGGCGAGGGCAGAACTGCATGAGCCTTGCGCACGACGTCGTGGCTGTCGCGAAACGCGGAGCTGCAAACTCTCCCCGTGGGGCGTGAAAATCAACGAATGGACCAGGCGCCACACGTTCACGACGATCGCCGCGCGGCCCTCGTCAGTGCCCGATCCAGCGTGTTCGAGAATCGTTGCTTGTCCTTCGCACTGTAGCTCGCGTGCCCACCGGTTTCGACACCAGTGCTGCGCAACCCCTCCATGAAGTTCCGCACGGAGAGGCGCTCGCCGATGGTTTCAGCGGTGTACTCCTCGCCGCGCGGATCGATCACGATCACGCCGTTGGGCACCAGCAGTGCTGCAAGCGGAATGTCCGCCGTGACCGCGACGTCGCCTGACACCGCATGCTCGGCGATGTAGCGATCGGCGACATCCGGCCCACCTTCGACGCGAACGGCCGACAGGTGCAGATATCCCACCGGAAGCTGCAGCCGCATGTTCGCGACCAGCACCGTCACCAGCGAGAGTCGCTCCGACGCGCGGTAGCAGACTTCCTTCACGTCACGCGGCGCCGCGTCGGCATCGAGCCAGAGTTTCATGGCGTCAGCGTTCGCATGTCGCGAGCGATCCTGCGGGACTGCACGCGTGACGAACCACGCCGCCCGGCTGCGCGCTCACTGCCATCGAAACAGCTTCAGCGCCGCTGCCAGGCACACGACCAGATAGCTCGCGAGCAGCAGAAGCTGCGGCCAGACAGCGCCAATGCCTGCGCCCTGCAGCATGACGGCGCGCACGCCGTTCACCAGCGCCGTCAGCGGCAGTGCCTGCACCACCGGTTGAATGACCGCGGGAAAATTGCTCGCCGAGAAGAACACGCCGGAAAAGATCCACATCGGCAGCATGACGAAGTTCGTCATCCCCGAGACACCCTCGATCGTCCGCGATCGGGAGGACACCAGCAGCCCGATCGCGCTGAACGCGGCCGCACCAACGAGCGCCACCAGCGCCAGCGTCACGAACGAGCCGCGGATCGGCACATCCAGCACCAGGGTGCCGAACGCCAGCAGCACCGCCAGCTCCATGCCCAGGAAGACGAGACGCGACAGCACGAATGACAGGAGATACTCCAGCCGCGACATCGGCGTGGCCGCCAGTCGCTTGAGCAGCTTCTTGTTGCGCTGTGTGACGATCACGAACGCGAGGCTCCAGATGCTGCTGCCCATGATGTTCATGGCGAGCAGTCCGGGCAGGAAGAAGTCGATGTACCGGGAGCCGCGCTCGCGCATCGTGACGTCGCGCGTGGGCAGCGCATCCACGCGACCGCGCGCGCGCTGCAGCAGGTCATCCGTCTGCTGCCGTGCCGCACGGCCTTCCGGTCGCGCGGGATCGAAGCGGTACTCCACGCTTCCATCGGGCTGGGGAATCACGATCAGTGCAGCAGTTCCGGTGCGCAGCACCTCATTGCTGCTGTCGGCCGGGATGTGACGCAGTCGGATCGGCGCGTCCTTCACACCGGCCGCCGCCGTCAGCGCCGCGTCCGTGCGGCGCGCCAGTCTGTCACCAGCCGCTGGTGCGACGACGGCAACGATCGACTGGTCCGGTGCCTTGTCACGAAACGCAATCGCGAGTCCGCCTGCCAGCAACAACGGGAACACGAACGTCCAGAACACCGCCTCGGGTTCGCGGATGAACTCGCGGAACCGTACCAGCGTCAGTTGCTTGAGGGATGCGATGCGCATGATCAACCGTCGCGCAGTTCGCGGCCGGTGAGTGCCACGAACACATCTTCGAGGGTTGCGCTGTGCGTGCTGAGTTCAGTCCACTGGACATCACGTTCCAGCGCCATGGCGAGCAGCGGCGGCAGCACCGCCTGCACCGAGCCTGAGCGCAGCTCGTACCCGCCCGCGGTTTCGCGCCCGCCCGTCACATCCGGGAGCGCGAGCAGATCGGCGAGCGGCACCGGGTGCGCATGACCATCAGCGTCGCCGGTGCCGAGCCGGATCACATGATCGGCCCCAAGCGACGCAATCAGCTGCCGCGGTGTGCCAAGCGCGATCACCTTGCCGTGATCGATGATCGCGATGTTGTCGCAGAGCCGCTCCGCTTCGTCCATGTAGTGCGTCGTGAGCACGATGGTGCGGCCCTCGGCCTTCAGCGCCTCGACGAGCGACCAGAGCTGCCGGCGCGACTGCGGATCGAGCCCGGTGGTCGGCTCATCGAGAAAGAGCAGCGCGGGATCACCCACCAGCGCGCATGCCAGCGCCAGGCGCTGCTTCTGCCCGCCCGAGAGCGCGATGACACGATCCTTCCGTTTCTCGCCAAGCTGCACGAGCTCGATCACATCGTCGACGGAGCGTGGGTTCGCATAGAAACTGCGAAAGAGCGCCACGGTCTCGTTGACCGTCAGCTTGTCGGCGAGCTGCGTCTCCTGCAGCTGGATGCCGAGCTGCGTGCGCAGCCAGGTGGCATCGGTGTCCCATGACTTGCCGAGCACGCGCACCACACCGCTGTCGGCCGTATTCAGGCCTTCGCAGATCTCGATGGTCGTCGTCTTGCCCGCGCCATTGGGGCCGAGCAGCCCGAAACACTCGCCGGCCGCCACCCGCAGGTCGAGACCGTCCACCGCCACGACGTCACCGTACGCCTTGCGCAGCGCGGTGACTTCGAGGGCAAGTGAGGTGGCTTCGGGCATGGTGCTCGGTGGTGGCGGAGCCGAGAAAGTACTGCGTTCGGTCCGCCACGCCACCAGTGCGTCCTGCGATCGTGCGCGAGCTACTTCGTCCAGACGCCGATCGTGCCGCAGGAATTCGGCGGGCCCGTGGACAACTCCGGCGGTACGCCGCCGATGCCGTTGTAGATCTCGATGCCCGCCAGGTCCAGCGTGTTGACCATGTCGTCGATGCCCACGCCGCTTTGCTGCGGGGTGTACATCCCGTTGATGAACAAGGCGAGGAGACAGCCACCGCGCCCGGTGAGCGTCCCCGTACCGCGACGCTGGGTGAGCACCCGGACTCCGGCGATCGCGTAGAACAGGTCGCTCGTCCGCAACGGGCTGCGCAGCTCGATGTCCTGCGCGGTGATGAATTTCCCCCAGCCCGACTTCTTCTCCGCGCGACTCACGAATCCGCGGAGCCGCGGCGCGACCATCGTGGCGCGGACCACGACGAGCCCGAGGTTCTGTCCGGCAAACTGTCGCATGACGATTCGCGCCCGTTTCGCCGTGTTGTCGGTCAGGTCCACCGCGACGTAGGTCGGTGCGAATCCCACCCGCCGCACTCGAATCAGGTGCCGCCGCGCCGGGAGACCCCTGATGGTGAATCGTCCCAGTGAATCGGTCGTCGTCTCGACCAGCCCGGTGATCACCTCCACCGTCACCCGCCTGATCGGGGTGCCGGACGAATCCACCACGTTTCCGAAGAGCGTCCGTGGCTCGACATTTTCGCTGACGACGTCCACCTGCACGGTCGGCGTCGTATCCGCCGTGACGTTCGCTTCAAGGTCTCCGATCACCCGTTTGTCCTTCGTGAAGCGCACGATGATCCGGCCCATGGGCACCGGCGTGAGCCGGAAATTGCCGTCCTCGTCGGTGAGCGCTCGCACGTCTCCGTGCGACACTTCAACTCGCGCCAGCGGTCGGCCGACGGAATCGCGCAGTGTGCCGCGCAACACCGGCGCGTCCTGTGCGCCCATCGGCGTGCCGAGTGCGGCGAGAAGCCCAAGCAGGAGAGCGGTGGAGCGCATGACGAACCTCTGCAGACGGTGTATGGCCGCGTGACGAGAGTATTGTGCACCGATTACACCGGTGCCGGTACCCGAGCACGCGCTCCTGCCGCGTTGGCGCCGGGGCCACGCGGCTCGGGACGGAGCATGAGTGATTTACCCGCCGTCAGGCCCCGGGGGTCCCGGCCGACGGATCCGATACATTCGAGGCACGTTCGTGTCGCTGAAACCCTCGGCGCGTTCCGGGTGTCAAACTGACCTCGATTCGGGCCAGCCGCACGACGCGCGCTGCCCTTCACTGATCCACTGGAGTTCCCCGCCATGTCGTCGCGCCTCGCGCTGCTCCTCGCTCTTGCTCTCGCACCCGTCCCGCTGGCCGCGCAGGCGCACCCCCTGGTTGGTGAGTGGTCCGTCACCCTCGCCGTCGGCATGCGGATGGAGAACGATGCCGAGACGCCGATCCTGGCGACCGGTACCATGTCGATCGTGGCACAGGGTGACTCACTGATCGCGACGACGAAGATGCCGGCGCCGGCGGGCCGGCCAGCGCGCCCGCCCTCGCGGATGGCGGCGAAAGCCGTTGCGGGGCCGGTGACCTTCGTGCTGACGAGTCAGGCGACGATCAACATGAACGGGGAGATGTCGACGCGGACGTCCGTGTCGACCTTCGTGCTGAGCGCGAACGGCGATGCGATGACGGGCACCATGGCGCGCACGGTTGAGGGGATGGACATGGCGGCGACGCCAACGCCGGTGACGGGGACGCGGATCACGAAGTAGGAGCTGACCGCTTCTCACCGGCGGAGTGAGCGATCAGTAGGCCGCGCCCAGCACCACTGTCGTCACAGCGGGCGTCGTGATGTTTCGCGTCATCACAACCGCCACCGGCGTGCGAAGCACAAGGCTGTCGCGTACTGGGCCTACCACGGTCGTGGCATTGACCACGACCGTGAGCGTGTAGCTCGCGCTGTCCGGCTGGCCGGGCGGGTTGACGATCCGCAGCACAAACGCGCCTGCACCGTTGGTGGTTGCGGACGAGACCACACTGCCATGGATCTGGCCAGTGAGAAACAGATTGGTGGCCGCTGCGCCATTCAGGCGCGTGACGACGCCCTCGATGTTTCCGGCACTGGTGGCCGCGAAGTCGTTGGTGCCATCCGGCGGCGGCTGCGTTGCGGAGTCACAGCCAAGCACCGCGGCGAGCAGGAACCACTGCGCGTGACGTGCAACGCTCGATCGCGCGATGCGATCGGGAGCCGCGCGCGACTCACTGACAGCGGGACGCCTCTCTGCAGACGGCATCGCGATGCCACTGGAAGTGCCCCTCACACCCGCAGCGCGTACTTGATGAAGTCACCCATGGTGAAACCGTCCGCTTTCGCCATCGGAACCTTCGGCTTCCAGAGTGGATCCTGATTGAGGAATGAATGGCTGTCACCGAGCAGCAATCCGATGAGCGTTTCGGCCACGATGCGACCACCCACCGGACCGAGCGTCGTTGGTGTGAGGTTCGCTTTCTCGACCGACTTGCCCTTGACCGCTTTCAGCCACTGTGCGTTGCCTTCGGCAAGACAGTAGAACCAGAGCGGTGATTTTCCGACGAACCGTCCCTCGGCAATTTCCGCAATGTCATTCACCTTGTCCACCGTTCCGTCGTCGTCCTTCTGCGCCTTGCCAACCCAGAGTTCAGCCGGCGTCAAGGGTACCAGCCCCATGGCACGTGCGACATCCTCGCCACTTGGCAGCCCCATACTGTTGCCGCGCAGGAGATTGCGGATGGCGAGATTGCTGGGGTTCGTGTGAGTGATTTCGGTGGACTGCAGCGTCGTGACCGTCAGCGCCGTGCCGACTGCGGCCGGATCCTTGGAGAATTCGGGAAGGAAGGCGAGTGGATTCACGAGCGACGTATCGATCTTGTAGGCCGGTTGCACGCGAGCCCTTCCACCCTTCTTGCCTGAGCCGTTCATGTCGAAGAACAGGCTCCAGTCGATGGCCCAGTGCCGTGGAAACTGTCCAAAGCCATTCAGGCCGCGCTCCTGCACCCCGGCGAAGATGAAGAAGCGGCCCGCGATCGATGGATCATCGCCAGGGCCGTTCTGGAGATGCTTCGTGTTCAGCCGGTAGAGCGGGCGCACCATCGAATGCCCGAATCGATACGCCGCCGCCGCGAACTCGATCGGCATGAACGGGTTGTCGTGAAAGTGATAGAAGCAGAGCTTCGGCCCGTGTCCGCAGACATTGCCGAAGGCCTTCCGGTCCTTCCAGACAGCATCCATCGTCTGCTCGCCCACAATGCGCGGCAGGAAGTCGTGCAGCACGATGTACTGATAATGCCAGCGCACGAACTCCTGGATTTCAGCGAAACGCATCGTCGGGTGGTCATCGGCCACGCGATTGTGAAACTGCAGGAACGTGGACTGCAGCTGTGACACGATGACGTTTTCATCGTTGCGCTTGTCGCCGATCACCGCGCGCTTGTTGTGGGGCATGCGCAGTAGATCGAATGTGATCGCCGGCAGGCCGATGTTCTCGCTGAGGGGATCGCCAAGTACGAACTTGCGACCTGTGGTGTCATACATGTACGGCTGATCGGCAGGTCCGCGACCGTACACGCTGTCGAGGTCGAGCGCCGGCGTGCGAAAATCAACCAGGGCATCAGGATCGTTCCGCTTCTGGAGACTGCTGGCCGGATCGAACGTGATGTCGTGATCGATGAACTGGCCGAGATACGTGTATCCTGCAGAGATACCGGTGTTTTCCTCGCCATCCTGGATCTTCTCAGCCGTTTCCGGCTCGGCGGCTGGCTTGTTGCCGATCCGCTCCGGCTCGGCGGACATGGCTTGCGCCAGTGCTTCGAGATCAGCGCCGGCGAACTCCGCCGCCGGAAGCGCTCGAAACAACCGGCCGAACCGCCCTTCGAACACGCGCGAGCCGCGATTCACCTGATCGCCTCGCACACCGCCACCATGCGCTCCAGCCGCCCTGCTCTGGCCGACCTGCTTCTTGGGCATGCGGTCCATGTCACTACCTCAGCTGTTTTCGGTGCGGAGGGAATCGTGCGGAGGGAATCGTGCGGCGGGAATCGTGCGGCGGGAATCGTGCGGTTACGAAGCACTAGACGGATACGATATGCTCCTGTTCCCGATGTCCCTGCATCAGTACGGCAACCCGCAGGAGCACGCCTGGCAGCCTGAAGCGTCAGAGCTGCGAGGCGTACGCCGTACTCCTCCGGCCTCGCTCAGGACGTCTCGCGAGCGATGCCAATCGTCGGGCCGCGCCGTCAATTCGCGCGACCTGCAATTGGCACCGCCGCAGGGTTTCGAACTCGATGCCGGCGTTCGCTCAACCGGCGTAGCAGTACGCGCAACCTTTCTCATGCGCGTGTGCCACCGCGAACACTCCTGATGGCACCGACTTGACTCCGGGCAGCAGGTTGGCCATGAACTCAGCCTTGGCCTGGTCCGCCGGAACGCCAACCTGCGCGCCGGCCATACCGGAGACGACGCCGAGGGCCACGCTGCACGCGACCATGATCGCTCCGCGGGCCTGCAGCTTGTCGATCGTGGCGTCTGCAAACATCATGTCGCCGGGTCGGCTGTTGAAGAAGATGTTGCGCTTGGCCGGTGCCTTTGTTTGCGGGTCGATGACATTCACCATCGCGCCGATGGGATACTTGGCCCAGATGCTGTCGTTGAGCGCCATCACAGCACTGAAGTGCCGGGCCCCGATGATTGCCGAGAATTCGGATTCCCGCTCGGCGTATGCGGCAGTGGCGCTTGCAAGCCAGTTCATCACATAGACGAGCACCCAGCCGCCGGTGGCACTCGTTGCGTCGAAGTACATCTTGTGCTTGCCGGCCAAGGGCCCGAGCCAGGGGTCGGGCGATGAGGACGTGACTGTTGCGATGCGCGGCGTCGCGCCACCGGTGGCGAATGCCAGCGCGCCGGCGCCGGCCAGTGTGAGAAACTCCCGGCGGGGCTCGAGCAGTGGATCCGATGACATAGAGGGCTCCATTCTGCGTGCGTGGTGAGAGCGCAGATCGCCCGGTGGCGCGTTCGCGCCTGTCCGCGTCGATCGCGCGTCCACGATAGCGCTGCGCTCCGTTTTTGAACAGCGTCGGTGCCGTGTCCGTTACGTGTTCTCCGGTGCGACCGGAAGTCTCCTGACAAAATCGGGGTCGGAAGGTTTCTGAAATCGTCCCTCCGCGCCGAGGAGCGTGTCGCGACGAAGGCGCTTGGTGTCACTGCGCCCACGGCGCGCAAGGCCTTAGACATGCGTGTCGCGCGAGGTATCTTGAACGCGTCGAACCGGGGCGGGCGAACGCGTCTGCTCGTCGCTCGACCGCTGCTCGCCATCTTCGGAGAGACTGAACGGTACGTGCGACCGTCGCGCCGTTCGCGTTGATGGACTCTGACGGCCTGAGGCCGAGCGGCAGGATATCACGGACGGCGGTCGCGTCCGCTGTCGCCATGATCTCATGCATGGCGCGCAGGTACTGCTCCGTCACTTGACTCGCCGGAGGCCTGTGTCGTTGGCTCCGCGCTCAGGTGGTCGTCCTTGTCGCATGCGTGAAGAGTAGCGCCGCGGCAATCCCATGTGGACGACGAGTAGCAGACGAACACTGTCAGGCCGTACATCCCGACGGCTGTATGACGGGCCATGGTCGTGCCACACATCGAACCGAGATTCGTCATGCAGCGCCGTGGACTCACGTCAGTCGAGTTGCGACGGCCACGAGATGAGCGCGCCATGCCGCGTACTCACTGGGGCGAAGGCGTGCGCGCGCCGCTGTCGCCTCGTTGAGACCGAGCAGGGCCGTCATGGCGCGCTCGGCGAAGGTCCCGACGTCTTCTTCGCGCACCTCGTGCGCCCGTGCCCACGCGTCGATCCACGCGGTGGCCGGCACGACGATGCCGCGCACCACGTCGCGGACCATGGCATGGAGGGCGTCGCGGTAGCGGAGTCGGATGGGGTCGGGCTGCGTAGTCGAGTCTCGCACGATGCGATACCGCTCGCAGGAACGCCGGTACGCCCACAGGAATACATCGCGAAGCAGTTCGGTCCGGCGGAATTCGTACACGGCCAGCGTCCCCTCCACATACGCACGGACCGGCACGTCAACGAATGAAAGGGGGCAGAGATTTCCTGCGATCAGCGGCAGGTTGGCGGCGAGCCGCGAGGTACGCTTGTTGACGTCGGCGAATGGCTGCAGGTAGGGCAGGTGCACCATGGCAAAGAACGCCTGTTCGAACGGATCCGGGATCGCGCTGGCCTTCTGCAGAATGATCTGGAACGACTCGTCGATCACCTGCGGAATCGCCGTCGGTACGTACTGCGTGCCGCTAATGTGAACGGGGTGCCGCCGTAGCCGCCCTTCGTCGGCGGGATCACTGAGCAAGTTCTCCGATAGCGCCGCGTGAATCGCCCGGATGATCGACGGGGTGAAGTCGATGTGCTCGGCGTCGTCAACCAGGAACTCGATGGCACGCTTGTGATTCAGAATCATCTGCGCCTCTTCCGCATCCTTCCCTTCGGCTCGCTGACCGAACTCGATCAGCACCTGGGTATCGAGTCGGCTGTACGTATTACCCTCCAGTCGACTGGAGGCCCACGCCAGGTCTACGAGGAGGCGACTCAGGATCTCCCGGGCGTACGTGCCGGCCGGGCGTTCCGGGTCGGGAGAGCGACCCAGTGCGTGCAGCTCCGCACGGATTGCCTCCGGCAACAGCCAGTCCACGCCGGGCCGATAGGCTTCCACCCACGTTCGGTCGTAGCCGACCGGGTGGCGATCCATCATCGGGCGGCAAATCAGCTCGCGGACCTCTGTCCCCTCCGGCGACAGCGGGAGGTACGGTTCCTCAGATTCCGGCGGTGGCGGTGGCTTCGGCGCGGCTGTCGCCGGCGTCTTTGCGTCTGACGGCCGTGTCCGATACCTGGTCGCGGGTCCCTGCCCTACGGACTCGACGCGACGGGACGCGACCAGACCACGAATGCGGCGAAGGAGTGTCCGATCTGGGAGGATGTCGCCCGTCTGACGCGTAAAGGCGTCCCCGAGCGCTTCGCGCCGGAGGTCTTCGCCTGGCGGCACTGCGCCCAACAGGTCCAGCAGCACGGTTTCCTGCTGTCGGATTTTGGCGTCGGTGGGTCGCGTCATGGGTCATTCCGGGTGGTGCGTGCCGCGGTGGATGTCTCGGTGGGGCGAGTCGAAGAGCCAGTGCATTATCGCGCCACTTAAATGGCGCGACTCTATGTCACGCCACAAAATACGTCGAATACACCTATCGCGCCATTTATCTTGCACTTAGACAGAGTCGTGCCATGTAATGACTCGATAATTGGTATCTCGCCACCTCATCTGACCAAGAATACATATCGCGCCAGAAAACTGGCGAGGATGTTCATCACGCGACGCTGATCGGCCCGCGACGAGCCGGGCAATCAATCCAGGGCCAGACCCAGCGCGAGATCGTGCGCTCTCGGGTAGCCCCCAGGGCACCGTGACTCCGCCGCTACCGCGGGACGGGGCTGCCGTGGCCGGTGCGGTGCCCGACTGGCAGGTCCTTCACGCCGAACTGAAGCAAAAGGACAAGTTCACGACGCACGGGCGGAAGATCGAGGAGGCCGTCACCCCCGTCGAAGCGGGCCGAAAAATCGCGATTGTGAGCGAGTCTCATCGGTCGTCGTCGCTCTGCTGACCGGCTGCCTCGGGGATGGCATGACGCCCGGCTGACGGGCCGCCCTATCGTCGGGCATGCACCCCGACGAGCTCTCTACCATCGTCCTCGCCGTCGAACTCCATGGGAACTCTACAGGCTGGAATCGCCCTCGAAATACGCACAAAAAGCAAAGCCCCGCACCGACCGAAGTCGATGCGGGGCGTTCCCATGGTGGAGGAAGGATTCGAACCTTCGAAGACCGGAGTCGACAGATTTACAGTCTGTTGCCGTTGACCGCTTGGCTACTCCACCGTTCATGCGTCCCTTCACACTCGGTCGCTGCCGTCCCTGCGACCGGCAGAAGCTGACGGCGAGAATCGAACTCGCAACCGCCTGATTACAAATCAGGTGCTCTGCCAATTGAGCTACGTCAGCGCATTGCTCAGGACTGCCGAGAGGATCACAACCTAGCCCGGCCGGCCCTCCACATCAACCGGGCTCAGCCAGAATCCTTCGCCACCGAAACACGCTTCCACGTCGTGCCCATGGCGCCATCCTCCAGCACGATTCCCCGTGCCGTGAGATCAGCGCGAATCCGATCTGATTCGGCGAAGTCCCGCCGGGCGCGCGCTGCCGCCCTGGCTTCAATCAACTCCTTCACATACGCCGTCAGCGCAGCGTCCGCTTCCACCGGGGCGGGCACGAGGTCCAGCACCCCATTCATCACAGCAAACGCCGCCCGGGCGCGCTCCAGCGCACCCACGTCACTGCCGCCCTGATCCAGCAGCGCGTTGGCGCGATTCAGGAAGACGAAAAGCGCTGACAGCGCTTTCGGCGCGTTCAGGTCGCGCGCCAGCGCGGCCCGAAAATCCGCTTCCGCCTCCACCGCCGCCTCGGACAGGGCGGGCGGTGCCCCGGTTGAAGCGGCGAGCCGAGACGCAAGCTCGCCCACGCGACGCACCGCGCTCCGTGATGCTTCGAGTGAATCGGAACTCAGGTTGAGCTGTTGCCGATAGTGGGTGCCAAACATGAAGTGCCGTGCCGCGGCACCGTCCAGCCCTTCGGCCTGGAGTTCCGCCACGCCCCACACATTGCCCACGCGCTTCGCCATTTTCGCACTGTCCACCAGCAGGAACTCGCCGTGGCACCAGCACCGCGCGAAGATTTTTCCCGTCGCGGCCTCGCTCTGTGCGATTTCATCCTCGTGATGGGGAAAGATCAGGTCCACGCCGCCGGCGTGCAGATCGATCGTCTCGCCAAGAATGTCCATCGCCATCGCCGAGCATTCGAGATGCCACCCCGGGCGTCCGCGGCCCCACGGCGAGTCCCATGCGGCTTCCGCGCGCTCGTCTTCGTCCTTGGCCGCCTTCCAAAGGGCGAAGTCCTGCGCGTTCTCCTTCGTGTATTCGTCCTGGCTCACCCGTGCGCCCGACTTGATCTCGCGCGTGTCGAGACGCGAGAGGCGGCCGTACCCCGGGAACTTGTCGATCGCGAAGTAGACCGAGCGATCGTCGGCCTGATACGCCACGCCGCGAGCGATCAGGCGCTCCACCAGCGCGATCATCTGCGGGATGTAGTCCGTGGCGCGAGGATAGTGCTCCGCCGGCTGGATCCTGAGGAACGCCCGGTGCTGATGGAAGATCTCCACGACCGGGTCCGTCACCTGGCGGATCGTCAGGCCCCGCTGACTGGCGCGCGTGATGATCTTGTCGTCCACATCGGTGAGGTTCATCACCTGCTCCACGCTCCACCCACGCAGCGCCAGCGACCGCCGCAGCAGATCCTCGAAGAGGAAGGTGCGGAAGTTGCCGAGGTGGGCCGGGTTGTAGACCGTCGGACCGCAGGTGTACATGCGCACGCAGCGGCCATCGGCAGGCGCAAACGGTTCCAGCTCGCGGGTCAGCGTGTTGTAAAGGAGGAACTCGCTCATCGATGTGTGGCAGGAGCCGCGTGTCGTGCCGCCGACGGGATTCCGTCATGCCGTTGGCCGGACGCACAGTCCCACCAAACACGCTCTCGGAAGCTATTGCTCAGGGGCAAGGCTTGCCACACGGTCACGAGCTGCCGCAGCGCCTGCACGCTCAGCGTCGATCAGAGGTGCCCTCCGCGACCATGCGGGCAGGAGCCGACCACGCCGGCACGGGCGCGCCCGATGGCGCGATCAACGGCCGCAACTGTCCGCCGGCCAGTTCGAGCATCGCCCACGGCCACTGATCTCGAGTCAGCGAGGCCGCGACGAGCGCCGCGCCTCCGTCCGCGAGGAATGGCCTCAGCAGTTCCACGAGCACGTGTGCGTCGGGTGCAGGCGCTCGTTCGGTGAGCGCCGCATCGAGGATCACGAGGCCGGCTGCAGTGCCATCGCGCCGCTGCACCGCACGAGGCGCATCACCAGCGGGGGCATACCGCACAGCCGTCAGGCCACGCGGCCCCCAGCGCACGCTTCCCGAATCGCAGCGCGCCACACCGGCCGCGACCGCGCAGAGCATCGACCGCGCCAGTGGCAACGCCCCGGTGATGGCCAGCGCATCACCGGGCATGAGCTGCAGCGAGATCCCGCCCAGCACCGTCACGCGCACCCGGCAGTTGCCGGCGCCGGCGGTGATCACCTTGCGAACGTTGCGAAGAACGAGCTGCGGCAGAACGACAGTGTGTGACATGCGGCGCTCCCTGAATGAGGACACCACAGCATGCACCGCGCCGCGCTTCGGGCCACACCGGATCGTCGCGCGGTGTGCTGATCCAGCGCACGCCCGTCACGCCACGCCTGTCTGCCACCACTCACCACGGCGGCGCGTCAGGTGCGGCGCGACGCCCACCCTCCGACGTCGAATCGCGTCACGTGCGCCTCGGCAATCGCCTTCGCGATCGGCGCCGGATCGAAGCGCACCGGATCCGTCACCGGCAGCCTGGTCTCCGCCATCGCAGTCTCGATCGCGTTCCGCGCCGCCGCTTCATCCATGTCCGACGTGTTCATGGCAATCGCAATCGTCGGTGCGTGGCGCAGTGGAGCCGTGACCGCATCATGCAGCGCGATGAGCGACTTCAGCGATGGAATCTTCACCCACGCGTTGTTGCGGATGGTCGTGCGTGTGGGCTGCGTGCAAAGCACCAGCGCGTGGGGCAGGGATCCGTGCAGCAGGCCAAGCGTGACGCCGGAGTAGCCTGGGTGAATCAGCGAGCCCTGGCCCTCCACCAGCACGATATCCGCGTGCTTCGCGGCGTCGACCACCATCTGTTCGGCTGCACCGCCAATGAAGTCAGCCACCACGGCATCGACGGCGATGCCCTTGCCATCGATGAAGATCCCCGTCTGCCCGGTGCCGATGAACGCGACGGCAAAGCCGCGCTCGACCAGCGCAGCCCGCACAGCGAGCTGCGTCGTCATCTTGCCGATGTTGCAGTCGCTCCCCACGGTGAGGATCACCGTTGCATGGTCGCCGATGTCACGCACGCGCCCCGCTGACACAGGGAGGTTTGTCGGCGGGCGGCGCACATCCACGATCTGCAGGTTCCGGGCGCGTGCACGTTCCGCGAACTCGGGATCGTCGCCGATTAATACGTGCAGGCCGCTCCAGATGTGCAGCCCCGCATCCAGCGCGGCGAGCAGGATCGGCCGCCAGCTCTCGGGCAGTATGCCGCCGACCGGCGCTATGCCGATCAGCAGCACGTTGGGGCGCATGGTCATCCCCGCCGCAACCGATGCAACAACCGGAATCGCCCCGCCAAAGCCGAGCACTTCCTCGACGGTCTTTCCCGCCTGCGTGGAGTCGAGCACGCCCACGACCTGTTCGGGCGTGAACCGTATGCAACCGTTCGCCGTCTTGGACGACAACGGGCCGAAAGCACCCTCGGCGAGGATCAGATAGCGCGGCGTGATGGACATGCGGGAACGATAGGCTGTGCCGACATCACCTGCCACGCCGTGGAGCGGCGCGCTCACGCCGTCTTGATGCGCTCGGCAATGGCAATCAGGTCCGGTTGCGTCACGACCGGAGTGGACACGCCACCTTCCGGGGCCGGCACGCGCAACACCATCGCACGATCAACGGGCAACGGCCGCCCCGCGACGCCCTGATAGATGCGGTTCACGAGCACACGCCGGACGATCACCGTGAGCACGACGAGAATCGGCACAGCAACCACCAGACCCACCGGCCCAAGCAGCTGGCCGAAGATGAGCACCGACATGATGCTCAGCACGGGCGGCAGCTTGACCTGGTTCTCCGTGATGAGCGGCAACACGAGATTGCTCTCGATGAGGTGGATCACCGTGCCCAGCACGATCACACTCACCACACGCCACGGCTCGCCATCACTCGCCAGCACGAACAGGGCGGGTAGCACGGTGCTGACCAGCGTGCCGAAGAACGGCACGATCGCCACCGCACCGGTGAAGATGCCGAACGTGAGCCAGTACGGCACCTGCAACGCGGCCAGCCCGATGGCCGTCAACGTCGCGAGGATGACCATGCCGATCAACTGGCCGGTGATCCAGGCGCGCAGGTCGCGCGCAATCTCGAGCAGCACGTCTCGCACCAATTCGCGATGCGCCGGTGGGAAGAGCGCGATGAGCCATTCGCGATAGTCGGCCGGACGCCGCGCGAGATACAGCGACATCACCAGCAGTGCAAATCCATCGATGGCCACATGCAGCAGCCCGAACACCTTCGGCAGCAAGGACTCGATCTGTTGACTTGCCTGCTCGTAGAGCACCGTCAGCGGATTGTGATTCTCCGCCGACAGGTACTCCTTGAGTGGCGGATACCGATCGCTGAGCCTGCCGATCTGGCCTTCGAGACCGGCGATGTAGCGAGGCAGCTCCGTGGCGAGCGCACGTGTCTGCTCGGCGACAGGCGGCACCAGCAGCGTCACGAGCCCGACGACGGCGCCGAGCGAAATCACTACCGCGCCGAGCATTGCGAGTGGTGCCGGCAGGCGCACCCGGCCTTGCAGCACGTCCGCCACTGCTCGCAGGAACAGTGACAGCAGCACGGCGATGAAGAGCAGCAGAAACACGTTCGCCGCTTGCACCACGAGCCACAGCAATGCCCCGGTCACGATCGTGCCAAACAGCATTGGCGCGAACCGCAACCGGGGCATTGCAACCCGGGCACCGCTCACTGCACAGTCCTCACGGCGCCGACTTGGTGTCGTCGAGGTGTTCGAAATCGGCCTCGGTGATTTCGCCCGCACCCTTCGGCAACTGCTTCGCCGCCTGTGGTGCTCCCGCGGGCAGCATCCCCATCTTCTGCTTCAGCTCCAGCAGGCGCGCCTCGGCGCTCATTCCACCGGCGGCCTTCTCGAGCATCTTGAAGTCCGACTGCAAGCGATCGCCGGAGAACTCCTCCTCGATCTCGGCGCTGGCCGTGAGCCGGCGCTCGTTCATCTCGATCTTCTCTTCCATCCGCGCGAACGCCTCGAAGGCGCTCTTCTCGCTGAGCCCGGACATCGTGTTCTGGATACGGGCCTGCGCCTCGGCGCGACGCGCACGTGCCAGCAACAGGTTCTTCTTGCGCTTCGCCTCTTCGATCTTGTCGTTCAGGTCACGCAACAGCGACTTGAGCTTTTCGGTCTCGGCCTGATGCGATTGCCAGGTGCGCTGGAGTGTTGCCGAGTGCTCGGCATGCTCCGACTGTCGCACGAGTGCCTGCCGGGCGAGATCATCGCGGTTCTGCTGGATCGCCAGCATGGCACGCTGCTCCCACTCGCCGGCCTGCTTGAATTCCGCTTCGGCCTGGTCGCGCAGGCGCTTCTCGTCGGCAATGGCGGCGGCCACCTGCTGCTTGGCCTTCGCCAGCTGCGAGCGCATGTCGAGAATCGACTGCTCGAGCACTTTCTCCGGATCTTCCGACTTGGAGATCAGGTCGTTCAGGTTCGCCTTGATGAGCGAGGAGAGACGGTCGAGGATGCCCATGAGATCAGTGGACCTCGCGGAACGGGGCGAGCTCGCGCACATGCGAGGCGAGCGCGAGAGTCATGCTCTCGTACGCGGCGAGAAATTCGGTGAAATCCAGGTTCTGCAATTCCAGCGCCTCGGTCAGGATGATGTCGTTGCCGGAGATGCCGTACGCACCGTGGACCAGATCCGTCGCGTTCAGCTCCAACAGACGACGCGCCAGCCTGGCCGCCGTTGCAGGGTCTGATGGCACCGGCATCACGTTCATGCGCATGAGCAGGACGGGCGGCGTGAGATGGGCAACGACCTGAGCATCGGGTGTGCCACCCGGTCGCACCACGAACATGCCGGGCTCGACTTCAGAGTAGCTCGCTCCTTCCGCGCTGAGGCGGACGAGAAAGCTTTCCAGATCTTCGCGATTGACCATGAGGTGTCTCGGGTTGGGGCCGCCTTTCCGTACGGCAGGCGATGTCGGAGTGTTTCGGACCGACACGCGAAGGTACGCCGACGCGGAGAGGGTCGGCAACCATGACGGGCCGACCCTCTCCGGAACCAGTGCCCCACCGCCGCTTCTACTGCTCGGTGCGGACCATGATGGAGCGGATCCTGGTGCCGTCCGTCTCGACGCGCACCATGTGGCCGGTCACCATGTAGACATACGTGTCGGCGTCACGGTCCACCACGCGCCCCAGACGCGAGAGGACGCTGATGGGATCACCCGGCCGGACGCCGGCAAGCGCCCAGTTGCCCGTGGACATGATGCCAACCACTCTCTGGCCACCGGCCGGATCCGGCTGCACGAGGAGCGACACGCCCGCTTCCTGGCTCTGAATCGATGAGCCTGTCGACCCCTCGCCCAAGCCGTCGGCGAGGCCACCCGGAAGCAGGGCACGGGCGTCACGCGGCCGCATCCCGGTGCCGAGGCGCTTCAGACCGTCGGGAGAGATCAGCTGAATGGAACGGAAGCCGATGTTTCCGATCTTGCTGCTGGCCCCGGTGCTCGGGGTTGCGGGACGGGGCGCGACAGGCCGCGGGGCGGGTGACGGGGTGGTGCTCGAGTTGCCGCTCGAGGTGGTGCTCGGGGTGGTCTCTCCACCGGTCCGGGCCACCATGACGATCCGGCCTGCCTCCTCTCCCCACGCCTGCTGTCCGTAGCTGTCGCGATACGCGGCGAGCAACGTCGCGCCGGCCACCTTGTCACGCTCGAACAGCGCGCGTGCATAGTTGAAGCAGACGCGTGTCGTCATCGGCCCGACAAGCTTGGCGAGACAGCTGCTCCGCCACGACGCGTCGGTGACGGGTGTGCTGCTCCCGCCGGCAAGAATGCGCCCGAACACGGCACGCGCCGAATCGGACTGGCCGGCCTTGAAGTACGCGATGCCAAGCGTGTTGAGCACGGTGATGTCGCCGGACGCCAGTTGCACGGCGCGGCGCGCGCGCTGCAGTGCACGATCCGTGTTGCCGGTGTACGCATCCATCAGCGCGAGGTTGGACAGGCCTGCCGGACGATTCTCGACATCGCGCATCGCGTCGAGCGCGGTGCGCGCGCGCTGCAGCAACATGGCATCGCCCATGTTGTCGCCACGCAGCCCTTCCACGAAACGTGTGCGTACCACACCCACGGTGGGACGCACGCCAAGCACGCCTACCGGTACGGTGGACAGCCACTGCGTGAGCAGCGCGGCCCCCATCGCCTCGTCGATGAATGGCGCGGCCGGCAGTGCCTTCTGCACCGAGTCCAGCATTGCAATTGCGCGATCCACTTCGATGTTCGCGCTGATCAGGCCAATGGCGCTGTCGTAGCGATCCTGCTCCTCCAGCATGCCGGCCCACAGGCGCATGTAGAGCGCAGCGCGGCGCACGGCCGACGGGTGCGTGCTCATCACGCGCTGGCCCCAGAACGAGTTCTGCCCGCTCGCGCGCTCCTCGGCCGCATCCAGTTCCCAGAGACGAACCATTTCACCGGCATCGCTGAAGACGTTTGTCTTGCGCGTCGCGAACATCAGCACCGCTGCCATCGAATCCGCGGCGAGTTCCTTCGACTGCGAGTACGACTTGCACGCCACCGCACCAGGCGCGGAGATGCGCGTGCCCTCGGCGCGCGATGTGGCAGCCTCGCCGCCAGCGGCGTTCAGGGCGTTGCCACCGCGACAGTTCCTGTCCTGCGGATGCCGCAGAATGAGGTGCGACACCTCGTGCGCCATCACCGTCGCGAGAAACACGTCGCTGAGGTCTGCTGCCGTCTTGCCGGATCGCGACGCCGCCTGCGCCGCGCGGCGGTCGAGCGCGTCGATGATGCCCGTGTAGACCACGATCAGATGGTAGCCGTTCTCCGGCCAGCCCGTGGCAAAGGCATTCTCTTCGTCCTTGTTGAGGACGAGAAAACGCGTTGCAGCGCCAATGTCGCGCGCCGCAAGCGCAATCGGCCGCAACAGCCGCTGGACACGCAAGGCGCGGGGTGTCTTCGTCTCACAGTTCGGTTTTGAGAACGCCGCGTCGGAGTTGCCGAGCATCGCGATCACCTGCGGCTCGAAACTGCTGCTGAGTGTGGCGTCAGGGGAGATCGGGCGCGGGGTGCACGCCTCCTGCTGCGCACCGAGCGGAACACCGAGCATCAGGGCGGACCCGAGAACGGCGAGTCGGCGGTAACGGAGAAGGGGCAGCGGAGGGAGCGTCGGCATGGGTCAGTCCGGAGATGAAGCGAGTTCAGCGACAGAATTGTGACGGCAGGAGTAAAGTGGCAAGCGGTCGCGGCCAGCGCACCTGCTGCGATGGACACAGGATGAGGATTTCCGTGTCCATCCGGGTGTGACCACCGAAACAGGTCGATTGCCTCCGGGCGGTCCCGACCATATTGCTAGGGGGTGGTTCCACTGGTCTCCGGGCCGGTTGGACCATCTCGAGCCCCACTTTCGACTCTCGACCTCGATGACTCCGGCCAGACGCACCCTGCCCCGCCATCTCCCGCTCCTGCTGGCGATGAGCCTTGCCGGGGCTGAAACGCTTTCCGGCCAGACGCGCCGCGCCCTGATCGTCGGCGTGAACGACTACGAGGCGGCGCTCCCGGCCCTTGCCGCACGGACCGCGGCCAGCAGCACGGCGCGACGCACACCCGCCGCCCGGGAGGTCGGCGTGCGCGGCACGATCAGCAATCTCGAAGGCTCCGCCAACGATGCGCAGGCCATGGCTCAGATCATGACCGCGCGGTTCGGCTTCCGTCGGAGCGAGGTGCGCGTGCTGCTGGATCGCGCGGCCACGCGCCGCGCCATCCTCGATTCGCTCTCGGCATTGCTGACACGGTCGCAGCCTGGCGACGTCGCCTTCTTTTCATTCGCGGGGCACGGCGCACTTCGGCGGAACTCCCTCACGCCTGGTAAGCAGCTCGATCAGACCCTGGTCCCGGCCGACGCAAACGCCGGCGCCGAGGACATTCGCGACAAGGAGCTTGCCGCGCTGCTCGCGCCGGCTGCGGCGCGCGGTGTCATCGTGACGGTCGTGATCGACGCCTGCAACTCCGGGTCGATCACACGTGGCGGTGTGCCGACGCTGCTTCGCGAACGTTGGGCCTCGATCGACGAACGCGACAAGGCAGAACGTTACTCCGGACAATTCCCGGGAGACGCCGGCGCGCTGGTGATCTCTGCGGCAGAAGACACCAAGCCGGCGAAGGAAGGACTGGACGAAAACAGGATTCGCCACGGCGTCTTCACGTCGGCCCTGCTGCAAGCGATGCTCTCCAACTCCGTCAATGCCAGCGCGCGACAGATCTTTCAGAGCACCAAGGCCATCATGCAGGGCAAGGCGCCTGACCAGGTGCCCTCGATCGATGCGCAGCCGTCACGGTTGCGGCAGCCGATGTTCGGCGGCAATGGCAATGACGCCGGCCGCACCACCGTCGCGATCACAGGCCTGAAGGGCGAGAAGATCGAACTGGATGGCGGACTGGCACTCGGATTGCGGCCCGGAACGGAGCTCTCGCGTCTGGTGAACGGTCGCGTGGATACCACGTTCACCCTGCGGGTGGAACGCAACACGAGCATCGCACGGAGCCTCGCCGCGCTCGTCCGCGGCAGCGAGGATTCGGTGAAGCTCGGCGACCTCTACGCCATCACGCGATGGGTGGCGGCGGACGAGCCGTTGCTGCGCGTGTGGGTGCCGTCACCACTCGCGACCGACGCAGAGCGCGACGCGGCGGTGGCTGAAGCACGTGTGCTGCGCACGAGTCCGGCGATCACATGGATCGACGACCCGACGCGCCTTCCGTCGTCCGCGCAGCCGGTGGTGACCATCGCATTCGAAGGGGGCTGGTGGACGCTGCGTACCGGTCGCGAGCGTCCCGTCGCGATTGGCGCCACGCTCAAGGCGGCGCGCGTACTCTCCGCCATCTCTCAACTCGGCCTGACCAATCCGGCGGTCTGGCTCTCCATTCCACCCACACGCGCGCTGGACCGCGCGCTGGCCATCGGCGGCACCACGCAGGAGGCGGGGATCGCCCGTGAAGGGGCACCGGAAGGCGCGTTCTACGTGCTCGCCGGACGTGTGACCGCCGGCGACGTGGCATATGCCTGGGTGCGTGCCAACGCCGCCGCCAGCGACACCGCGTCGAGTGCATTTCCGCCCCGCAGCAACTGGTTCCAGGTCAGCTCCGTGTTGAGCGCCGCCGCCGTTGCCGACTCGCTGAGGATGCGGGCCGAGTTGCTGGGCAGAATGCGCACCTGGCTGACCATGGCCCCTCCTCCGGATGAAGGACAGTTCCCGTACAGGCTGGTGGTGGTCGACAGCGTCTCCCAGCGCCCGCTGGCTGCGGACTCGATCGCCGCAGGCACCGTCATCCAGCTCCGCCTGGACGCTGACACGGCCCGCATGGCCGCCAGCGCCGCGCGTGCCGCCCGCTTCGTGTACGTCTTCAACATCGACGGCAAGGGGAAGGCGACCCTGCTCTTCCCCGCGGACGGCACAAACGCAAGCAATCGGGTACCGTTCTTCGTGGGAAATCGTGATGTCTGGCCCGACGTCATTCCCGTCACGGATGCCGGTGGCCGGACGGCCAGTTTCGGCGTCTCGGACATTGGCGTGGAGTCGCTGCTGATGGTAACGTCAGAGCAGGAGCTGCCGCGCGACGTGTTCGAATGGGATGCGGTCATCTCGACCGAAATCACACGTGGCGGGAATGAATCCGCGCTGGGTCGTTTGCTGCGCAGCCGGATGGGCAGGCGAGAGATCGGCGCGCGTGCCGGTTCGGCGCCTCCGAGCTGGTCGCTGCAGCGGGTGCAGGTGCGGGTGGTGCCAGCGCGCTGACCGGCAGGGGGTGCCACTCGTCAGTGAGTGGGAATCCGGATGACTGGTGTCAGTAGCAGGATCGCAGTCGATCATGCACACGAATTCGCTGCCACGGTGCAGCGCTGAGGGAGGGCAGATGCAACAGTCAACGGATTTCGGTACGCGGGACGCAGGCACCGGTCGCGGGCTGCACCCGCTCCGACGTGGTGCGGCGGCGTTTTTCGCGATCATGCTCGCCGGCGCGGCGGCACTCCATGCGCAAGGCACCCGACGCGGACTCGAAGCACGTTCGTCAGGGACGCCCACCGGCGGATTCGGCACCTATCACGCGATCATCTTTGCCGTCGGCGACCAGCAAAAGAGCAGCGGGCTCCCTTCGCTGCGCTATCCACTCAAGGAAGCCGACAGTCTGCGCGCCGTCATCACGCGCGAATACACGTTCGATCCACAGAACGTGCAGCTGGTCAAGAACCCCACGCGCGAAGCGATTCTGGACACGCTGGAAGTGCTGGCGCGGCGTCTGGGCCCCAACGACAACCTGCTCGTCGTCTACAGCGGTCATGGTGGATTCGATGAAGGCGGGCGCGAAGGCTATTGGCTTGCCACCGATGCGGCGAACGCGCGGCCGAGTACGTGGATCCCGAACGAGTCGATCCGCACCTGGTTGCGCAAGCTGAAGGCGCGGTCGGTGCTGCTGATCACGGATGCCTGCTTCAGCGGTTCGCTCAACCGCAGCAACGACGATCGCGTGGAGCTCGGATCTGACACGCAGCGCATGATGTCCGGTGCACTGATGTACGCGCGTCGTACCAGTCGCCAGGCAATGACGGCAGGCACTGCGAAGGAAACGGTGCCACAGGTGAGCATCTTCTCGATGGAGATCGTGGCCGCGCTGAAAGCGCGCCGCGCACCGGTGTTTCTCGCGCAGCAACTCGCGGCGGAGATCAATCCGCGCGTGGCCGCCGTGGCGCACACCACACCGACGTTCAGCGCCGTGCCGGGCATCGAGAGTGATCAGGGCGACTTCGTGTTCGTGCGGCGTCAGGCGATGGCCGATGTCGCGGCGGCGACACCCGCGCCCATCACGCAGCCTTCAACCGGCATGCAGCGTGGCGGCGCGCAGAGCGCCCCTGCGCAGAGCGTCGCCACCCAACCAGTCGCACCGAACCCGCGCCCCTCGGCACCGTCAAACAGTGCCGGGACCAGCCCGAAGATGGGCAATCTCGGGCTGACACCTGCCCCGCCGACTGCCGGTACGCCAACGTCGGCGCCCGCCAGCGCCGCGAACAACGCAGCGAACAACGCCGTTTCCAAGGCTGTGCCCGGATGCGATGGAGGCGTGGCATCAGGGTGCGTGACCCAGGGGCTCAACTCCGAGTACGGACGCAACGGCGCGGCGAAGAGCGTGCCTCGCGCGCTGGGGCTGTACAAACTGGCCTGCGATGTCGGCGATGCGGACGGGTGCATGAACCTGGCGCGCATGTACGACTCGCGTCGTGACGGCGTGTCGATGGACCGCGGGCGCGCACGTCAGCTCTTCAAGCAGGCATGCGACGCAGGGTCAGCGGTGGCGTGCACGAACATCGGACTCGCGGTGTCGCGCGGCGAAGGGGCACCGGCTGACCCAAGCAAGGCAGCGATGCTGTTCGCGAAGGCATGCGATGGCGGCGACCTGCAGGGATGTGGATTGCTTGGCGTGGCCTACCTTGTCGGCAATGGCGCACCACAGAACGATGCGCGTGCGCTGGTCCTGCTCCAGCGCGCGTGTACGGGAAGCATCGCCGCGGCATGCGGCGCGCTTGGCACACTGCACGCTGGCGGCCGCGGTGGGTTGGCTCGCGATTCGGTGCGCGCCGCTGAACTCTGGCGGCAGGGATGCACCGCTGACGCGGGCAGCGGCGACACATGCACGAATCTTGGCAACGCGTACATGAGAGGCTCGGGCCTTGCACGCGATGAGGGTCGCGGCGTGCAGTACCTCAGTCAGGGCTGCGAGGCTGGCTCGGCGTCGGCGTGCACGGCGCTCGGCGCTGCGTGGGAGAAGGGGACGTCGGTGACCGCCAAGAGCGTCACGCGCGCCGCATTGTTCTACAAGCGTGGCTGTGATGGCGGCGATCAGTCGGCCTGTGCCTGGGTCAGGGCGAATCCTCAGCCGACGCCAGCGAAGCCGTGATCGCGGGGCGCCGCACATGGCGTGCGGCGACCGCGTCATCCCACGGTGCAGCCAATTCGCGGAGCGCTGACTTCGCGAGCGCAGGGTGCAGCGCCGCTCCCGTCCGGGAGAGGATGCGTGCGAGCAGGCCGCTCATCACCGGCGCCGCGTAGCTGCTGCCAGTCAGTGTCTTGACACCGCCGCCCACCCACGGCGCCTGGACGTCCTGCCCGCCCGTGGCGAACTCCACGAGGTGCCCGGGCAGGTGATGAAACACGCGCTCTGCCGTGCGCGCCATGTTCACCGAGATCACAGTCGGAAAATGTGACGGCCACTCGCGACGATCGATGTCCACGTTCGAGCAGGCCGAGACGATGTGCACGCCGCGCAGATACGCCTCGTCAACCCAGTCCTTGAACGGCAGCACGAACGACACGTCACCGCGGCAACCGAAGCTGCAATTGAGGATGTGATAGCCGCGCTGCATCGCCAGCCGCGCACCGGCGGCAATGATGGCGCTGCGGCTCGCGAGGTCCGCGCCAAGCACGCGGAAGCTGGCGATGTCTGCCGCCGGCGCCACGCGATGCATGATCCCGGCAATCGCCGTCCCGTGGCCGTAGGCATCCTCGCCCGCTCCGCTTCGCACGCTGACGCGCGGACCGTCACCTTCGAGAATCACGTCGTCCGTGAGGCGCAGTCCGGTCAACGCCGGATGGGCAGCCTCGATCCCGGTGTCGAGCACCGCGATGCGCACACCGCGCCCATCACCCGTGCGCAATGCGTCGCGCGCGTCGTCCAGCCGAAGGATCGACTCAGCCACCCTGCAGCCCGAGCAGACCGTCGAGCAGCACGATATCGAACAGCCGGCCAGCGACGGACACGCCGCGCTCCAGCTGCTCGAGATGCTGCGGCGAGAAGCCCGCCGGCGCCGATGCGCCGTGGAACTGCACACACGACACCACACCTCGCACGGCGCCCCCGACGACCAGTGGCACGGCCATCATCGCGGCAGTCCGTACGCCCAGCATCGTGTCGAGCGTCGCATCGCGACGCGGGTCGGCAGCCACGTCATTCTCGCAGTAGGCCTGCTCCGTCACCGCCACCATGCCGATCAGGCCACGCGCCAACGGCTGCCTGAACGTGTCGAGCAAACTGCCGGCATTCGGACCGGTGTTCACTGCCGGCACGAGCGAATCGCCGTTGAGCAGCCAGACCGTCCCTTCGTGGGCGCCACACTGCGCGAACGCGTCTTCCAGCACCTCACGGGCCACTCGGGCTTCGTTGCCGCGGCACCAGGCACCATCGATGAGCATGGCGCGTTCCTGCAGCCGGAGTTGCACGGTGGGGGCAATGCCCTGCAAACCAGGGTCGGGACGGAATCGATCGGTCATGCGGTGAGCGCCGGTGATTGGTCGGAGTCGGGAACCACGCGAAAGGCGTGCACGGGCTGTGCGCGACCCGTGAGCGAGACACATCCAAGGTCGATGGCGTGCGGTGGATTGTCGCCAAGCAATGCCATCGTCGCTGCCGAGACGACGATCGGACACCGCGAGCCAGAAAGCTCGCGCGACGGAATGTCGAGTGACTGCAGCCGCGCCGCGACATTCACGACGTCACCAACGACCGTGTATTTCAGCCGCGAACCACCACCAACCGTGCCTGCGACCGCGGTGCCGCTGTGAATGCCGATCCTGGCCAGCGCGCCATCCGTGCCATGATCCGCCGGTACCAGTCGCACGATCGTGCGGGCAAGTGCGCACGCACACCGCACCGCGCTCCAGGCATCCGCCGTGACCTGCCCGGCCGTCGTCCGCGGCACCGGCACGCCGAAGTCGGCCTTGATCCCATCGCCGGCGAAGTCGTCGACGAGACCCCCATGTGCGGCGATGTCGGTCGCGCACGCGGCCGTGACCTCGGTGATGAACCGCATCACGTCAGCTGGCGGGCGGGCTTCGCTGAATCGCGTGAAGCCTCGCAGGTCGATGAACAGGACCGTCACCGGCAGCTGGATCGGCGCCGGTCGCGCACCTTCGAGATAGAGGTGCCGTGCGTTCCACGCATCCGCGGCCAGCGCCGGCGTCACGAAGCGCGAGAACAACAGTGCCGTGAGCTGTTCCTTCCGGCGCACCTGCCACAGCGTGACCATCGCGGTGCTCAGCAGCGCGAGTGCAAACACCAGGACGGCACTGCCCATCGGCATGAGGACACCGCCCGATGCCGCCAGCCAGAGGACGAGGATGACGATGACGACCACGCCCAGCGCCCCCGCCATCAGCGTATTGCGAAGCGAAAGAGCTGCCGCGAGCACCGCGCCTGCAGCGACCCAGACCAGCAGCCACGCGGCAGACCACGGCGCGCGAGCAGGCGACAGCGCGCGCGTGGTCCCGTCCGCGATCCTCGCGCGTGACGCCACCTCATGCCCGAGGATGGCAAGTGCTGGCATCGCACCGACGCTGGTGGGAATCGTGTTGCCATCGTCCACACCAAGCAGCACCGTTGCGTCGCCGGCCGCGCGGCGAAGTTCGGTCAGGTCGCCTGTCAGCGCGCGCTCGATCGTCATCGAGCGGAGCCCAAACCAGAGCGTGTCGGTTCGTCCGAACTGCAACAGCCGTTCGTCACGCATCCCGGGTCGCACGCCCGCGATGCCGGACAACTGCACCGCGAGCTCCGTCGCAAGCCACGTTTCGCCGACTGGTGCGACGGTGGTGCGGCGCACGACACCGTCGTCATCCCGCAGCAGCGCTGTGCGACCAATACGCTGCATCGCGCCGGGTACGCGCCGCGCGCTGTCCGTCAGGAACCAGGGCCAGAGCACTGAATCCGTCACGCCGGCGGACGCCCCCTCGGTGATCGTCTGGCCAGCCACGGTCGCACCAAGCATCACCCGGCGTGAGAGCGTGAGCAGATCGGGCATCACACCGGTCGGGGCGACCGGCACCGACAGATCCACCGCAATGCCGATCACCCGCGCGCCGGCCGAATCGAGCCGCAGCGCCGCGCTGGCGAGGGCCGAGTCTCCCGTACGCGAGGGGACTCGGATCACCAGCAATTGTGTCGATACTGGTGTATCACCCAGCGCAGTGGCTACACGGTCGTACGCCGCGCGGTCCAGCGATGCCGTGAGTCGAAGGCCACCACACACCGCGAGGCCAGCGAGCGCGCTCGCGGCGCCGGTGGCGGCGGCGAATCGACGCAGGTCAGGGACTCGCTGGAGGAATGTCGGCCCGTTCGTCATGACTGAAGATTGTGCTGCGCACCCGCCGTGCCAAATTCCACGCTTCTTCCCAGGCCTTGTGATCGCTCATGCACGCCATCCGTTTCACGAACCCCCGCGACCGACGGGCATCCGCATGAGCCGCGGCCCGGCGCTCCGCGTGGCCGCCTGTCTGCTGCTCCTGCCCGCAGCGATGCAGGCACAGGATACGGTGCGCACAACGCCACCGGCACCGTCAGCAGTGTCGCGACTCGGCACGCGCTTGCTCGTCGTCTTCCGTCCGCCAGCGCGCGGGGTGCGCCGGGAGCGCGTGCTGTCGCGCGGCGATGAGGGTGCCACCGCGTTGATTCCGGACACGCGCGTCGACTCCCTGGTGGCGCAGACGACTCGCGGCGCGCCATTCGTGGCGGTGTGCGCCTCCGGCGAACCGGATTCGGTGCGGCTGACGGTCCGCATCATCGACAGTCTGGGCACGATGCTCTCCGGTGCAGGCGGCATGGTGCAACTCGTTCCGGGGCTCAACCGGATCGCGATTGGTGCGTCTGGCATCACACTCGCCGACGGCGAGCTGGCGGAGTGGACGCTCGCCACCCGATCCGGCGCGGTGCTGCTCACCGAGCGGATTCAGCGCCGTTTCGTCCGCGGCGCGCCGACAGTCAATTCGCTTGCACGCAACGGTGCGTGGTTCGATGCGCTGGATCTCTTCGTGGTGGACGCCCTGCGCGGCATCCCGCTTGCCGTCGAGCGACTTGACGCGTTTCTCAGCAGCGTCGGTGCCAAGTCATGTCCGGTGCGCCCGGCACCCTGAGTCTCGCCCACGCGACGACGCACGTCAGTTGCGGATCGTCCAGCGAAAACCGTTCGTCGCATCGACGGTCATCGGACCCCACGCGGCGGTGCTGCCGTCCGTGAACACGGCGCGGGCGTACACCCGGCGATCGCCAGGGCCGTAGTAGCCACACGAATCACCGAAGGGGGACACCGTTCCCACGTACGCGCCAGCGACGTAGATCTTCACCGTCAGGTCCACACGGCTGTCGACACAGATCTGGCCCGCGTCGACCGGCGTCACGGCACGTGTGCTCTTGCCCGGCGGCTCGGGAGAAGGCGGCTTGTTCGGCACGTTGAGCGCATCGTCGCTGCGGACATTGGGGTCACCGCCGCCGCCGCGCGTGCGTGTGCTTGTCGATGTCGCGCCCGGCGGGCGTCGTGACGCCTGCGCGTGGCCCGCGTCCGCCATCAGGCAGGCGCTGACAACCAGCGCCAGCATCGTCAGCCACGGTGGTCGTTCGCGACTGGTCCTCTGCATGTGGCACCTCGTAAGGCGCGAAAGGTGAGAGCGCGGGAGCAGCGGCGGTGCACTGAACTGGCCGTGCGCACCACTGACGCTTCGTCGTGCAATCTGTGGCGACGTCCGGCGGATGGCGAATCAGCGGACTTGCACCATGCTACCGCCGGGCGTGGTCCACTGGGCTTGTGATCGCGACGCGAGCTCCACGAACCGCTGATCACCCCGCAACGCATCCCAGCGCGGGTCCACCAGCAGCTCCGCCGTCCACACCGAGCGACGTTCCAGCGCCGCTTCGATGGCGCGAAGTGCCTGCCACCGCGACATCGATGAGAGCGGCGGTGTCATTCCTCCCGCGGACGCCAGCTCCACCGCTGCGGCGATGACCGGGTCGCAAGCCCCAAGCGCGGGCTCCGCATTGCTGACGAGCGACACGAGATCGAACGCACGCGTCAGCACGAGCGCAATCGTCAGGGAGCGCACGGCAGACGCGTCGAGCGTGAGCCCATGGAGCCAGACTCGTGTCGCGAGGGTGCGCGCCTCGCCCGCACGCCCCATCGCCGCCAGCGCTCGCGCGCGGTACGGAAGCACGTCCGCCGCGTCGGGCGCCACACGTGTTGCTGAGAGGGCACCAACCGGATCGCGCCCGGCCAGCAGGTTCCAGCGGCAGCGCAGCGCAACCAGCCGTGAATCGCCGGACGGTACCTGCTCCTCGGCGCGACGCCAGCAGCGCTGCACCAGTGGATCATCGGGCTCGGGAGCGAGATCGGCGATCTCCGCCTGGTCCAGCAGCGCATGCAGCACACGAAGCGAACGCTCTGCACCGTCGCCAAGCAGCGCAATGTTTCCGCAGGACTCGGTCCCTGCGTCGCGCCCGGTGACCTCCTGTTCTGCGCCATGCAGCACATCACGGGCCTCGCACAACAACTGCGCGAAGTCGATCGCGGTCGCCACCGTACCGTCACGCGCCTGCGCCACGGCCGCAGCAACGCCGTCAGGCATTTCCATCGTGTCAGCGCAACGATGAATCATCGCGAGCACCTCGGCGAGCGCCTTCACATCGCGCCAGACGGCGCCCGCGCCCCTCGAGTTCGTCGCGACAAACTGCGCGCGCTCAAATCCCGTGAGCACGACGGCATCATCACGCAGGAAGATCAGATCGGCCGTGATCGCACCGTGAACGATTCGCATGCTGTGGCAGAAATGCAGGAGATCCGCGATCGCAATGGTATGCGTCAGGGCGTCGTCGACCGACAGCGGCCCGGCCGCGGCAACGCGAGCGGCGAGTGAGTCGGCACCATAGCACGGCGTCGCGAGGAAGACCCATCCGCCTGTGCTCCCGGTGGCCAGCACGGGTTCAGCGGAGGGCTGCAGCGCGAGACGGCGCAGGACGGCGGTCTCGCGCGCCAGCGCCGACGCCGACGCGCTGTGATCAGCACGGCGCGCAGCGCGCAGCCGGACCCGCTGACCGGTCGAGCGGTGTGTTGCGTTCAGGCTGTGGCACCCGCCGCGGATCATCCACGGCGTCGTCGGGCTGAAGTCCTGGCCGAGCGCGGTGAGGAGGACGTCGCTGAGCACGACGGAAGTGTTTGGCACGTGGTTATGCAGGCTGATGGACACTGGTGCGTGGTGCTCTCCTCCGATCAGACACGATTCGGGCGCTCGTTGTCCTTCACCCTCCCTGATGAGGCGCTCGACGGGCGGAGAGGTCGGCGCCGCGCCGCATATGGCAGAAGCGTGACGCCATTGCTAGTGTGAGGCGATCCGGACCTCGCGCACTCCTCCCAGCTGCATGGTCATGTCATTCTCGCGCGCTGCCGTTGCCCTGCTGGCCAGTCGCGCCGTCGACGGCGAGTTGGAGCCCGCTGACGAGGCGGCGCTCGCGTCGATGCAGGCCACGTCCCCTGCCGCGGCAGCCGTCGTCCGGGACGTTGCCGCGACGCACGCGCGACTTGCCCAGATCCGACAGGCCGCGGCAGAAGCAACGCGCCGGCCCGCGGAGTGGGCGGAACGCGTCTTCGACGCCCTTCGCGGGCAATTCGCCACGCCGCGCCGGTCGCGGCGCGCACAGCAGGAAGTCACCGCCCGCGAAGCCGCGCACGCTGAGGACCTCGATCTGGCCCAGGCGGCACTTGCCGGCGAAGAACACGCGCAGCGGGAGATCTACTTCGGGCACATCGCGCTGGTGCAGCATCTGCTGCATACCCGGCGACTGAACGCATACAAGGACGACATCGCCCAGGACATCTTCTTCCGGATCTTCGAGCGATTGCACAGCTATCGCGGCGATTCGTCCCTGAAGACGTGGATTCATCGCGTGGCGGTCAATCACATCAACAACGTACTCACGCGTGACGTGCCGAAGCGTGCCAGGGAGCTCAGCGAGTCGCAGCTCGAAGTGCCGGAGGGGAGCGTCAGTGTCATTGACGCCGCCGTGGATCCCGATGCGCTGCCTGATTCACGCCTCGAGTCTGCCGAGCGGCGGACGATCGTTGACGCAGCGCTGGCGCGACTCCCCGGTGCGGCGCGTACTGTCGTGGTGATGAAGGAGATCGACGGACTGACCTGCGAGGAAATCGCCGCTGTGCTCGAGGTCCCGATGGGTACTGTGCAGTCCCGGCTCGCGCGTGGGAGAGCGCGGCTGGCGGAATACCTCGTTGCGGACCAGCGCGCGGCGAGCGCGAGATGATTCCCGCTCCGTGCGGCGCGTCGGAACGCAGCAACGGCAACGCGCAGCACGACCTCTGCACCTCCTGACCGACCACGCATGACATCCGGCACCGCAACCGTCCAGGACATCCGTGCCTGGTCACCGATCATGTTCAGGATGGCGCTCGTGTGCCTGGCGCTGACCGCCATCTCGCTGGTTGGCCTGGCAGTGGATCACAGGGAGATCATCGGCGCGCCCGCGTGGCTCAAGCCGGCCAAATTCGGGATCTCTTCCGCGGTGTACCTGATCTCGCTCGCCGCGATGGTGCGCGATATCCCGAGCTCCCCCGCGGTTCGCAGAGCCGTTGCCACGTGCGCCGTGCTGCTCGCTCTCGAGGTGGCCCTGATCGCGATGCAGGCGGCGCGCGGAACAAGCAGCCACTTCAACATCGACACGGTCTTTGACGCCATGGTCTTTCAGTCGATGGGAGTCGGAATCGCGATCGTGTGGGTCATCTCGGCCATCATTCTCTATCTCCACTGGCGGACCCCGGCCGTCGATCGATCGATGGCGCTCGCGCTGCAGCTCGGACTCGCGCTGAACATCCTCGGTGCAGGAGTCGGCTGGCGCATGACGACCCCGGACCGGGCGCAGATCACCGCAATCCAGCGCGGTGAACGACCGCGGATCGTCGGCGCGCACTCCGTTGGGGGGCCGGATGGTGGCCCCGGCCTGCCGATCACGCGCTGGAACACACAGTACGGTGATCTCCGCGCTCCGCACTTTCTCGGCATGCATGCGCTTCAGCTGCTTCCACTGCTCCTGCTTGGGCTGCGTCGCGTGCGCAAAAGGACTGACGACCGATTCGAGCGCACGGCCGTCATCGCGGGTGCCGCTGCCTCCGCCGCCGTCTTTGCGTTTGCGCTGGTGGAGGCACTGTCTGGCCATCCCTTACTTCCACTCAACGCGACCTGAGCATGTCTGACGCCCAACTCTTTCAGTACGCCAACAACGCTGCGCTGCTCTGCTGGATCGTGCTGATCGTCCAGCCGAAGCGCACCGCACATCTCCTGCGATTCGTCATGCCGGGGTTGATGGCCATCTTCTACATCTGGGCCCTCGCCACCGCGCCGAAGAACCCTGATGGCGGCTTTGGATCGCTGGCGCAGGTGAAGTCGCTCTTCTCGGTGGATCGCATGGTGCTGGCCGGATGGGTGCACTATCTCGCATTCGACTTCTTCATCGGCTGCTGGGAAGTGATGGACGCGCAGGAGCGGGGGATCAGTCACCTGGCGGTGATTCCGTGCCTCGCACTCACGTTCATGTTCGGACCGGCGGGGTTGCTGTTGTATCTGGGGCTGCGGTTCGCGATGAGTCGCATCAGGCCGGCGCCGCGCGCGGCGTGACGTCAGCGCGGTTACTGCGCTGGGCGCACGGGCACGTGCGGACGCCGTAGCGAGCCCGGCCCTGGCGTCAGGCAACCTTTGCTCACGCCCGCGCGACACAACAGAGCGGACATCGCCGTAGGGATCGCGAGGGCGTGCCAGAGCGCACGTCACCGGCGCCTGTGCGCCGTCGTACCTGGCCTGGTCGAACGATCCCTGCTTCCCCGCACTGCCATGCGAATCACGAAGCGCCGCGTTCTGCTCGTGCTTGGCACCATGCTTCTGGTGCCGATGCTGACGCTCTATCCGTTCTACGGTCACGCACCGTGCCGGGTCGGAACTCGCGTTCGTTCCCTCCGCAGTGGCACGGAGCTGCTTGACGCCACGGGACGTAAGCTGGGCTACATCGACCCGACGCGCGAACGTTATGTCCCGCTCGACTCCCTTCCGCGACACGTCAGCGTGGCGTTCACCGCCGTGGAAGACCGCCGGCTGTTCTCGTGGTACCATCGTGGTGTGGATCCCGTTGGCACCGTCGCGGCGGCGTTCCACAACGTCAAGCCCGGCGACTCGCCGCGCCGCGGTGCGAGCACCATCCCGATGCAGCTCGCCCGCGCACTCTGTGGCGACCGGATGCCGATCGATCATCGCTGGACGGGCAAGCTCGCAGAAGCCGGGCTCGGGATGTATCTGACGTCGCGCTTCGGCAAGCGTCAGGTCGTGGAGCTATACCTCAACAGCGTGTACCTGGGCCGCAATCGCAGTGGTGTCGAGGCGGCGGCGCGCTCGTACTTCGGCAAGCCGGCGACGTCACTCACAGCGTCAGACGCCGCCGAGCTGGCACATCTCGTTGCCAGCCCGCGCGAGCGCGATCCCGCCACGCGTGATGTGCAGGTGCGCCGTGAGGCGATCGCCAGCGTGTTCTCCCGCATGCAGCGATTCGACTCGACGTTCAACGCAAGGAAGCGTCGTGCGGCGCCGTCTCGTGCGCGCATCGCAGCGGCGGCATTGCCGATGTACCGTGGATACATCGCACGAGTGCGGGACGGCTTCGCGAGTTGCGAGCCGAATGTGACGTGCCCGACCAGCGTCCGCACCTTCCTCGAGGCGGACTTGCAGCGCTCCGCGGAGCGCGAGCTGGCGCAGCTCGTGCGTCGGCTGCAGGGCCCCGAGCGCACACGCTCACCGAAGGACACGACACCGCAGCGCGAAGTGGCCGGCATGTTCGTGGCAATGCGCGTATCGACAGGTGAAATCGTCAGCTACACCGGCCGGCACGGCCGCACCGTTGCGGGCGCGGACCTGCTGCGCATCGGGCGCATTCAGCCGGCGAGTGCCATCAAGCCGCTGCTCCTTGCCGCAGCGCTCGATGACGGCAACGTGGACGTCGATGGCACGCTGGGCGACCTGATGGAGGCGCACTGCCCCGACCCGAAGGTGCATGCATACCTCGTCACGCTCAGTGGCGCCGAAGCACCGGAACGCAGCATCGCCGAGGCGATGTTCCGGAGTGACAACGTGCTTGGTGCGTGTCTCATGGCCGGGCTGAGCACGTCGGCGCGGCAACGGCTCGTGAACGCGGGAATCCTGCGCACCGTCAACGCGACTCCGGCCGACGGACTCGGCTTGCAGACGGTAGAGCCGCTGGACCTGCTGACGGCGTACTCCGCGCTGCGGCATCAGGATCGCGCGCTGCTGCCGCGGTTCAGTGCCTACGACGCCAGCGCGACCGCAGGGCCGCTGATGACGCCGATGGCGGCCGAGATGACGTATTCGCTCCTGCAGGGCGTGGTACAGCAGGGCACCGCGTGGCGTGCCGCAAGTGTGTTGAGTGACGACTATTCGCTGGCCGGAAAGACCGGTACTGCGGGCAAGGGACGCGAGCTGGTGTTCGTGGGCTTCGCGCGTGACCTGGTGGCGCTGCTGTGGGTGGGCGTCGTGAGCGGCCGTGGTGCCGTGAGCGCGCAGCACGCAGCGGATGTCGTTGTTGCGCCGTGGGCGCGCATCATGCGCGCCTATGCACCACGTGATGATGAGGACATGGATGTGCCCGAGCTCCATCGCCTCCGGATGCGTGGCGAGGACCGTGAGATGCAGATCAACATCACGGATCGCAATGTGCGCGAGTGGGTCGAGCGGTTGGCACGACGGGTGGAGCGGAGTACGCTGTGACATCCGGCAACGGTGTCGCCGTCGTCCCATCGAGCCACCCCCCGGACCGACGTTTCATGCGCTGGTTCCTCGCAGGGTCGCTCGCATTCTGCATGACCACCGCGAGCGCGAGTGCGCGCGCGCAGGCACCGGCGGGCGGTGACTACAACCAGGGCGGCGCACCGCCGAATCGGATCATGGCGCGAATCATCCTGCCACGCTTGCTCGAGGCGCGCGAGTCGCTGAGCACGATTCGCTCTGCGACGGCACGGGAGGAGCGCCGTCGTCGCCGAGGGGGAGCATCGCTTCACGAGCCTCGTCCAGCTGCCTGGGCTCTGGAATGCGTCGCACGGCGACGCCCCGCTACCCGTCAGCGCGCTTGATCTGCACCAGCCGCTCTCGCGCCAGCCGCCGACCCGTCGGCGTTGCTGCCAGCCCGCCGCCAGCCGTTTCGCGATACCGCACATCCATCGCCTTCCCGATCTCGCCCATCGTGTCGATCACTTCGTCGACAGGAATCGCGAACGTGATGCCCGCCATCGCCATTTCCACAGCCGCCAGCGCGATTGCCGCACCTGTTGCGTTCCGGAACACGCATGGCAGTTCCACCAGACCACCGAGAGGATCACACACCAGGCCCAGTGTGCCCTGCTGCGCGAGTGCGGTGGCGTGCCCAACCTGCGACGGCGTGCCACCCAGCATCTCCACCGCCGCACCGGCCGCCATCCCCGCCGCCGCGCCCGTCTCCGCCTGACAGCCGCCCTCCGCACCGCTCAGCGACGCACGCTCGGCGACGACGGCACCGATCAGCCCTGCGGTGGCCAGTGCATCGATCACGCGCTCGTCGGCAAGGCCTTTCGCAGACGCCAGGCCGGTAAGTACCGCCGGCAGCACGCCGGCACCGCCGGCCGTCGGCGCCGCGACGATGACGCCCATGCACGCGTTCACTTCCTGCACGGCCAGTGCACGCATCAGCACATCGCGGAACAGCGTGCCGGAGAGCGGACCTGCGGGTCCGTTGATGAGTTTCGCGGCATCGCCGCCCACCAGGCCGGATGCCGAACGCATGTCCGGGTCCGCACCCTGCGTGATCGCACCGCGCATGATGACAAGCGCACGCGAGAGGGCCTGACGGATGTCGGCGATGGTACGACCGCCATCCGCAGATTCCGCTTCGAGCGCGACGGTGCTCAGTGTCACACCGCGTGCCTCGGCATCACGAATGGCGTCTGCGAGAGCCTTGTACATCTATGCGGACCCCACCTTGTCGAGTCGGAACGCCCAGCGCACCCATGACAGCGCGCGGATCATGTCGCGCACCTCTTCGCCGGGCTGTTCGTCGAGTTCGATGACCATGAACGCATCGCCCCCGCGCTGTTTGCGCGTCAGTCGAAGCGTTGCGATGTTGAGTTCCGCATCGGAGAGCAACGTCGCGATGCGGGCCACGCTGCCCTTCACATCTTCCGCCACCAGCACGATGGTGTGCAGGTTGCCAGTGACTTCCACGGGATACCCATCGATCTGCGTCACCACCACACGACCGGCACCCAGCGACGACCCCTGCATGACGGCACTGCGGTCACCACGTGAGACGGCGATGCGCACGGTGTTCGGATGGACCTCGTGGTCTTCGCCAAGTGTCGTCTTGTCGAAGGTGTAGTCCAGGCCCTCGCGCTCCATGATGTCGAGGGCGGTGCGGAGGCGTTCGTCGTCGGGGCTGAAGCCCATCAGGCCTCCCGCGATCGCCTTGTCAGTGCCGTGGCCTTCGCCGGTTCGCGCGAACGAACCGTGGAGTTCGATCCGGGCCGTCTCAGGTGTGCCGCCCACAAGCCCCCGGGCCAGCAGCCCCAGTCGGCAGGCGCCCGCCGTATGAGACGAGGAGGGCCCGACCATGATGGGGCCGATGATGTCGAGGAGTGAGACCATGTGGACGAAGATATCGCGGGGCGGCGATCTCGCCTGACTCCGCACGCCGGCCCACCGGGCCCGACGGCGGCGGCTGCGCCCGGTGCGCTGACGCCTGCCTGACTGGCGCTATCATCCTGATGCAGGTGAGAGTCCGGCGGAGTGGCCGCGACCGGCGACGTACGATGTGGCGGGTGCCGCGTCCGGCACCGAATTGGGACCGAGGCCGAAATGACCGATCGATCGGAAAATGTTGCGCGGCTGCAATTCCTAGGCAGCCAGAAGGTCGTCATCGGGAGCACCGCCGTGACGCCCGACGCGGAACGGTTGTTCGCGCTGCTCGTACGCCTCAGCGTGCCGCTCGGGCGCATCACGTCGCGCCAGACGGTGATGGAGACGCTGTGGCCCGGCGCGGACGAAGCGAACGCGCGGCACAACCTCCGGCAGACGGTCTACAAGGCGCGCGAGTTGGGGCTGGTGGTGGAGTCCGGGGAGGATGGCCTGCGCTTGTCGCCGCGGCACTGGTCGTGTGATTGGGACGATCCCGTGGCCGATGTCAGCGGACCGTGGCTCGACGGGTACGAGCCGGCGTTTTCCGACGAACTCCGCGCCTGGGTGACGGCGCAGCGTGTGGCGGTGCACGCGTTGATCAGGCCACGCGTGGTGCGCAGCCTGCAGCGTGCGCGAGCCGGCGGCGCGCTCCAGGTCGCGGACGCCCATGCGCAGCAGCTGCTGTCGATCGACGAGCTGAATGAGGAAGCGATTCTCACCCGTGCCGAAGTGCTGGCGTTGCACGGGAGCAAGGTGGACGCGCTCAAGTTGCTGGACGGGTATCTCGTCGAGATGGGCGAGCTCGGCTCCGGCAAGGAGGCCTCGCTGCCCGCAGAGATGCTTCGTCGACGCATCGCTGAAAAGCTGCCGACGGTGTCGTATCAGGCGGGCGCGACGCATCGTGGGCCGCTGGTCGGCCGCGATGCGGAGATGCAGCAACTGCGTGCGCTGCTGTTCGACACGCGTGCCGGACGCGGATTGGGCATTCTGCTGCACGGGATCGACGGCATTGGCAAGTCGAGGATGCTGCATGAGCTGAAGGACGTCGCCATCGTGCAGGGCGTGATCACGCTGGAGTTCGACTGCAGTAACGCGCCGGCCGTCCGTGCGTTCACGCTTCTGCGCTCGATTGCGTCGACGCTGTTGCAGCGTCGCGGGGCGATGGGCATCTCAGCGGAGGCGCTGGCGGAGATCCGCGCGTGGGTTGTCGCCGACGCTGCCGCGTCCGCGTCGTGCCCTATCGAGGCGATTGAAGACCTTCTCGCCGCGGTGTCCGAAGAGGCGCCTTTCGTGATGATGGTGGACGATGCCGAGCGGATCGACAGCGCGTCGCTGGTCGCGCTGGACAGCATCTATCGCGCTGGGCAGCCGCGATTCCATTCACTTCTGGTCGCGTCGTCGTCCCCGTCACCGGCGTCGGTTGCCGGTACGCCGTTGACGTGGATTCACGCCATGCAGATCCGGGCGCTGTCGCAGGGCGAGACCGAGGCGATCGTGGCCGGTTATGCGCGCGCGGCACTGCCGCTGGCGAGCGAATCGCAGATCTCGTGTGCCGCGCTCTTCGCCGGCGGGATTCCGATGTATGGCATCGAGATGCTCGGCTTGCTGCTGGACGCGGGATCCCCGGACGTGATTCCGTGGCGGGTGCAGGTGTCGGTTGACTCGGCGCTTCGGGCGCTGAGTGATCTGCAGAGGCGGGTATTGGCCGTGTGTGTGCTGGCGCCATCGGCCGCCACTCGCGGCGGACTTGCAGCCGTGTTCTCGCTCGATGAGCGTGGCATCACGCCACATGTCGAGGACCTCGAGGATTCCGATCTGCTGCGTTTTGAGGCGGGCGCATTCAAGCCGATGCGGTTGGTGGCAGACGCGGCGGCCCAGAAGGTGGGTGCGTCAGATCTGCGTGGTGATGCGCTGAACGCCGGGCACGTAATCGCTGCGATGTGGCCCTGGGCGTCGATGGTGGCGTCGTTCTACGAGGCTGTTCGCGCATTCATTGTCGCGAAGGACGAGGTGCAGGCAGAGGACTTTCTGGAGCAACACACGAAGGTTCTGGTTCGGAGGGATACGGCGCAGAGTATCGTGTTTGAGTTCTCCAGGTTGCGAAAAGAGGCGGGGACAGCGGAGCTACGGGAGATGCTCGGCACGATCTGTGAGCAACTCTTGTTGGGGTCGCATGGCAAGCGAACGGAAGTCAGGAGGATCGTTTCGGCTAGTGCACGACGGTCACTGCCAACAATTGCAGGGACCCAAGTCGATGCTGAATACTCTCTCCAGATGAATCAGCACTTTGCAACAGCCCTTGCGGCAGCCCGCGACCCGAACTCACCTCCGAGCCAGCGCCTTGCAGACGCTGTGATGGCGCTCTCGTACGCATCGGAGGTAGGTGATCTGGAACTCCTTGAGACTGCGAATAACGCTGTGAGCGCGGTGCGACATAGCCCTGACGTGGCGGCTTTTGACCTGCGTCGCGCAGACTTGATTTACTCGGCCACCACGGGGGATCGCGACGCAGCGCTGGTGCACGCGCACGCTCTCGCCGCGCACTGCACGGTGCTGCCAGAGGTGAACCTGGCCTGTCTAGGTCTTCGAAATGCGGCAGCCGTCTTCTCGGCGTTCGGCGATCCTGATCGCGCACAACGTGCGCTTCATGAGTCGCGCGAACTCGCTGCGCGGCTCGCATACGCTAAGCAAACAGTCGAGGCTGACATCCGCCTTGCAAGTCTGGCGGTTGATGCGATGGACACATCTGGTGCGCGCGCGTATCTCGAGAGCGCACAAAATCTCATCGACTCACACCAACTCACGACTCCGGTCCTTCTCACGGATAGGCTGTTGGTCTCTTGTTGGGAGGCGATCGTCAGCGGAGATTCGGCTCGCGTCGCGAAGAATGCAAAAGCTTACTCACGCGTGACCCAGCGGTACGGGCATGCTACCGGCCGGGCGTCCTGCATCCCATTGAGCCTCGAGCTCGCCACAAGTACCACGCCGGGAAGCAAAGAGTTCGAAGATCGGTTCGCGGCAGTGTGGCAAAGCATTGGGAGGCATCCATTCTACTGTGCCGAAGACCATAGCTTGGCTGCGTTGCTCATGGCAAGCAAGTTGAACGGAAGGTTCGATTCGACTGTGGCGTTTGTTGACAGCCAGCGTGATCGCATTGAACTGAGGGGGAAGCCGCTCTGGCCGTTTGTCACGCAATTGATGGAGCGTTGAGAATCAAGACAATCGCGGCGCGCCTCGGGGGCCTCGGGAACGGTCGCCGACTGATGCTTCGTGTTCGAGCGCTGTTCGCCACACAGCTCCGCCTCGGGATTCTCTTTGCTTCCCTTCGATGGCGGCGGCGACGGATCGTCCCTCAGCCAGAAACGCTCGCGACTCGCCTGCGCCTTGAACAAGTGGCCGTCGACGGTGAAACGCTGGTGCGAGAGCGAGCCGCAATGCTACGCGGCTTTGACGGCCTCCTCCATGAAGGCCTCGGCCGATCTGGCCATCGATCAGTTGGTCCCCATTCTTCACAAACACTGTGGGCACCCACACAGCATCACCTCGATTCTGGCCCACGATTCATCTAGCGAGCAGCTTGCGGTTGAACCGCTTAATCAATTGGCGCTGCTCCGAATCGCGAGGAACACAAGCAACATGAGCCCCGACAGCCGGCGCTCCCGAGGGATCAAAGGCCGCCCCATAGCTGTGGACAGCGCGTGTCAGCGCGGAGAGCGGGCCGTCAGGATGGCGTTGACCATCGCGCGGAGGTGCGCGGCGGAAGGTCAGCCGGGATGCGGGTCTTCGAACGGCGGGTAGCTCGTGTTCGGCTTCTCCGCTCCACGCATGCGCAGGCTCGAAAGCGGTCTGCGACGCACGATCGAGAATGCGCGCGAGTCCCGCGAGGCCGTCCGACTATTTCTGCGACCTGCTAGGCGTTGGCGATCTGCGAAAGAGTGTGCTCGTGTGCGAATTCGTGTTCGTGCGACGAGCAAGCCAGGCGAAGCACCGTGTCTATCGTCCCGGCAGCGATGAGTGTGCTGACGATCTTCGGATCAAACTGAATGCCGCTCATTCGCACCACCTCCGCCCGAATCCGCTCGGCTGAGAGACCGCGACGATACGGACGGTCGCTCGCCATCGCATCGATCGTGTCGGCAATCGCGATGATTCGTGCGAAGACAGGGATGGCCTCGGCAGCGAGTGCATCCGGATACCCGGAGCCGTCCCACGCCTCGTGATGATGCCGAATCGGTTCGACCGTGTCGCGAAGGTGCGACGAGATTCTCACGAGTTCGGCACCCTTGATCGGGTGCGATTCCATTATCGCGCGTTCTTCAGCGGTGAGCTTGCCCGGCTTGGAAAGAATCGGCGCGAATACCTCGTGAATCTTGCCCACGTCGTGAAGGAGCGCGGCAACCGCCAACCTGTCGATCTGTTTCGCCGACAGCATGAGCTGCTGTCCCATCATCCTCGAATACTGTGATACGCGACGTGAGTGGCCGGACGTGTACGGGTCTCTTGCTTCAAGCGTCGTAACAGTCAGCTCAAGCAGTTCCTTGTTGGAAGTGTGCAGCTCTTCGTTTGTGCTGTGCAGTTGACGGACGATCAGGATAAGGGCCGCTGCAGCAGAAGTCGGCAACACGCCGAATTTGACATAGACCGCCACGAACACGAAGACGAATGGAATGGCGACAAGGTCGAAGAGAAAGCCGCGATACGTATCTTTCCACAATGACACGAAGCTCCGGTCCGTCTCGGCACTGAGCACCGAGGCGATCGCGGCGGTATTTGTGATTGAGAAGGCGGCGAATGCCGCCAGGACGGAGAGCGGCTTGATTTCTCCGCCATACACCGCGCCGCCGACAGCCGTCATGAGGTACGCGCATACTGCGGCTGAGAGCGCCAACGCGTGCTGGGACACGTTGAAGACGACTTTGATCGGTTCAACTCTCGCGAAGAGTTGCGATATGAACACGATGGTCGTCGCCGCCGCCACCGACATCCACGTTGGGCTCAGCGCGACACTCGCGAGGAATGTCACGACCGTAGCTTGCCCGACAGTTCGCTCTGACGTTGTGTACGGCATGAGGGCACCGAACACAGAGAACACTGCGAAAGCGAGCGCCGCGTTGATTTCTGCGGTGCTGAGTACCGGCTGGTACAGATAAAGCGCCGCCAGGCTTGCCGCGCCAAGCGCTGCTGTGGTGGCAACTACATTCTTTGTCGCTTGCCGCACGCAGATCCCCCCGCCTCGGACTTCGTCGTCCTATCTCTTCACTGCCACAACAGCGTGCCACCAAATCCAGCAGCAATAAAACCAACAAGTGCGGCCCAGAGACTCATTTCGCGTCACCTCCCTTGAGTGCGTCAGCCCTCCGCTTGCGCGTCGGACTGCGTCCATCAGGTTAGCTCCGCTCGTACTACGGCCGTACCCGCTCTACTCCGCTCTGCCGAGGTGGGGGGATAAAGAACTACTGCGCACAACACGTACACACTCAACACTCGTGTCAGCGTCCGGCTCAAATCTTCCCCGCCCCGCGCAGTGACTTCGTCACCACTACACGCAACGCCGCCGGACACCGCGTGGCTCACTCCTACCGAGCCACCTCCAGCCATCGATTCGTTGCATCAAGTACTGCCAACGCACCCGCCACTTCCGCGCTGTCGCGAATCGCACAACTCCCACTCAACAGCACCGATTGGCGACCCTGGCGCGCCGACACGCCCACAAACACAAACTCCGTTCCGAATGCGTCCACCCGCTGCGCACCCGCCAACGCAAACGCACCCGATCGTCCTTCCGCAAAGGCAATCGCCAGCACTGTCGCTCTCGCCGCAAGTTCCAGGCGCGCCGCGTCAGTCTCGACGCCTTCCGACTCTCCCTCAAACGCCTCATCGCCACGTCGCAGCGTCACGCGACACGTCAGTCCGTCGCGACTCCGCTTCACCTCGACGTCGTCAAATACGTATCGGCGGCAACCCGGTGAACCTGCAGCAACCGGCGACGTGGCCGACAACGCCACCACAGGCGTCTCGCTCAGTGTGACCACCGGCTCCGGGCCCGCAATCGCCTCAACTGCCGCCGGCGACAACCGGATTCTCGGCGCATCCACCGTCGTCGCGACACTGATCTTGCGGTGATCCACGCGCATCCCAAGGTGCGCCAGCAGCGCGCTCTCGATGTTCCGCACCGTCTGCTTCGGACCGATCTCCACGGACGTCAACACGTGGATCGCGTCCACCTCACCCGACGGCGATGCCTCGATACGGACGCTCACGACCCCGGGCAGCGTGCCGAGGAGCTCCTCGGCACGTGCGATGTGGATCGCGGACTGGCGTTCCGATGCGGAACCGCCCGCACCGGGGGTCGGAAACACTGACACGGTCACGTTCTTTCGCGGGTGGGAGAGCAAAAGAGCGAACAGCAGCTACGGCCAAGGCCACGATATCAGCCCCGACCGTTATTCAGAGCGCAAGCTGACGTTCGCGTCCACGAAAATCAAGGAAGAATTTCCTCATCTGTTTCCAGACCCTCGATCCCGCGGATCTTGCGGTACAATGTGCGCTCACCGATTCCAAGCAGTTCGGCAGCTTTCCGACGGTTTCCTCGCGTTTCCCGTAACGTGGCCTCGATGACGGCGCGCTCGATCTGGGCCATCGTCATACCTGGAACGACCTCGACCGTATTCGGCAGTCGAGCGTGCAACGGCTCCACACCGCCCCCGGCCAGCAAACCGTCCGGCCCCGCAGCCACGGGCGCCTGATCCAGACGGCGTCGAAGATCCTCGACCTGCACCTTCAGCTCGACCAGGTTGCGCAGGATGAACTCGAGCTCTGCCGAACCCAGCATTTGTGCCGAATCGTTCAGAACGCCACGGCCTGTATTTGGCAACGGCAGACGAACGGGCAACAAGCGTGTCAACCCGTCGCGAATGTGGGGCGGAATACCCGCCACGCCGATCTCATGTCCCGGCGCCAGCACCACCATGCTCTCGACGAGGTTCCGGAGCTCGCGCACGTTGCCGGGCCACGGGTATCTCGCCAGCATCTCCATCGCATCAGCGGAGATCCCATGGAACGCCTTGTCGTGTCGCCGCGAGAATTCAGCGATGAACCGACGCACCAGCACCGGGATGTCACTCTTTCGCTCGCGCAACGGTGGCAGGTACATGTTCAGCACATTCAGCCGGTAGTACAGATCCGAGCGGAACGCACCCTCCTCCACCAACTCGCGAAGCGGACGGTTGGTCGCGGCAATCACGCGCACGTTCACCGGGATGCTGTGCACACCACCCACCCGCGTGACCTCTCGTTCCTCGAGCACGCGTAGCAACTTCACCTGCGTGGACGTCGGAATGTCACCGATTTCGTCAAGGAAAAGCGTGCCGCCGTCGGCCAGCTCAAACCGGCCGAGCCGTCGTTCCGCGGCCCCGGTGAACGCGCCCTTCTCGTGACCGAACAACTCACTCTCGAGCAGCGTCTCGGCCAGCGCTCCGACATTCACCGCGATGAACGGCTTGTTGCGGCGCGGACTGAGGCGATGAATGCCCCGCGCCACCAACTCCTTGCCCGTGCCGCTCTCGCCCTCTATCAGCACCGTGCTCGTCACCGGCGCGATCTGCTCGATCTTCACCAGCACTTCGCGCAACGCCTCGGTGTCACCGCTCAGCCCAGTCTCTTGGCTGAGTCGACGACGTTCCAGCAGTCGTCGCACCACCGGCGCGACGTCATCAGAAGAAACCGGCTTCGCGATCACCTCGGCATATCCGATGCTCCGGAGTCGCTCGCGCATGCCCACGTCATCCACGTCGCTCAGGCCCACCACAGGGACGCCAGCCCACAACTCCTCGCGCACCACTTGCACGTTGCCGGTATCGAGCAACGCGCCCGTGATCACCACAACATCCGGTTCGAAACGCTCCAGCGTCCCGCGCATGTCGTCGAGCGGCGACACCATCTCCGTGATGATCCCGGTGCTCTCGAGCAGCGCATTGAGCCGGACCGCCGGCTCGACGTCGGTGAGTGTGATGAGGACCTTCACGCGCCTTACTTCTTCGCCGAACCGTGGGGCCAGAACGGAAGCGCGGCCACGGTGGCCGTCACGCGAGTGCCACGGATCTCGACCTCGAATGCCGTGCCAGGCTTCGCTGCAGCCGTCGGCAGATAACACGTGCCCACGGGAATCCCGACACTCGGCCCGACCGTGCCGCTGCACACGACGCCGCTCGTGACACCATCAGAGAAGACTGGCATCCCGTGCCGCGGCACATTCCGCACGGGCAGCGTGAAGCCGACCAGCTTGCGCGGCACTCCAGCGGCTTTCTGCGCTACAAGCGCATCACGACCCACGAATCGCTCCTTCGAGCCAAGTTTCACCAGCCACGCCAGATTGGCCTCGTACGGCGTCACCGTGTCATCGACGTCGTTGCCGTAGAGCGCCATGCCCATCTCGAGGCGCAATGTGTCACGAGCCCCGAGTCCAGCCGGCGTCACGTCGCCACCCGACATCAGCGCCGCCCAGATCGCAGGCGCATGCACATCGGGGAAGTACAGCTCAAACCCATCCTCGCCCGTGTACCCGGTCCGGCTGATGATGACGTTCTCCACGCCGGCCACCGTGCCCGTCGTGAAGTGGTAGTAGCTGATTGCATCGAGTGCGACGCTCGTGTGACGCGCGAGAACCTCCGGCGCACGCGGGCCCTGCAACGCCAGCAGTGCGGTGCGCGCACTCACATCCTCCATCTGCACGTCGAACGCCGCCATCTCCGGTGCGATGTGCGCCCAGTCCTTCGCGATGTTCGATGCGTTCACCACCAGCATCAGGTGGTCGGCGAATCGATAGACGAGACAATCGTCCTCGATCGTGCCACGCGCATTCAGGAAGGTGGAGTAATGCGCCTGGCCGATCGCCAGTTTCGCGACGTCGTTCGTCGTGACGTAATTGACGAAATCAGTCGCCCCCGGGCCCGTCACCAGGAACTCGCCCATGTGGCTCACATCGAACAATCCGCACGCCTTGCGCACCGCGTGATGCTCGGCGGTGATCCCGCCGGGGTACTGTACCGGCATCTCGAACCCCGCGAAGGGAACGATCTTGGCGCCGAGTGCAACGTGCGTGTCGTAGAGCGCCGTGCGCTGGAGGGAATCGGGAGCAGTCATGGCGGGAAGGCAGGAGAGGGTGCCGAACTGGCAGAGCCGAATACTACTCCCCGGCACCACCCGGGTCACGGCACCGGCGAGCCTTCCGATCGCGCGTTCAGAGCGCCGCGAGCGCGGCGGCGACCTCGTCGGCGTGCCCGGCAGGCTTCACCTTCTCGAACACCCAGCGAAGCTTGCCCTTGGCATCGATGACGAAGGTGGTGCGTTCCACACCCATGTACTTCCGGCCATACATGCTCTTCTCCTTCCACACGCCGTACTTCTCACAGGCGACGTGGTCGGTGTCAGCCAGCAGCGTGAACGGCAGGTCGAACTTCGCCTTGAACTTGACGTGACTCTTCACGCTGTCCGGGCTCACGCCGAGGATGACTGCGCCCTTTCGCCTGAATCGCGGGAAGCTGTCACGAAACTCGCAGGCCTGCTCGGTACAGCCTGATGTGTCGTCCTTCGGATAGAAGTACAGGACGACATTCGAGCCCCTGAAGTCCTTCAGTGACACAGCCTCACCGGTGTCGGTGAGCAGGGTGAACGCGGGTGCGACTCTGCCGATCGTTGGCATGGACGTCTGTACAGTGAGAGGTGTGCGGAAGGTCTTCGGCGGCACTCCGTGGTGAGCGCACATGCCGCACGAGATGGATACCCTGCAGACGGCCTGCGCTCAGGCGCGGACCTGCCCCGTGTGCAATGACTCACCGCCAAGCAGGACGGCCATCACCGCCTTCTGCACGTGCAGGCGATTCTCCGCTTCATCCCAGACGCGACTCTGTGGACCATCGATGACGTCGGCACTCACTTCCTCACCCCGGTGCGCCGGGAGGCAATGCAGGAAGATCGCGTCGGACTTCGCGCGTTTCATCACTGACTCGTCCACGATATACCCCACGAACGCACGCAGCCGTTCGTTGCGCTGGGATTCCTGCCCCATCGACGCCCAGACGTCGGTGGTGACGACGGTCGCGCCATTCGCCGCTTCCTGCGGGTCACGCACCAGCGACACGTCGGTCATCTTCTGCGCACGCGCCAGCAGCACGGGATCGGGATCGTACCCTTCGGGACACGCCAGCCGCAGCGCAAAGCCAAAGGACGCGGCGGCATCAATCCACGAATTGGCCATGTTGTTGCCGTCACCGATCCATGCCACGGTCTGCTTGCGTTCGTCGTTGAGGTGTTGTCGCACGGTCAACACGTCTGCCAGCACCTGGCACGGGTGCTGCAGATCCGTCAGCCCGTTGATCACCGGCACCTGTGCATGCCTGGCCAGATTGAGGACGTCGTCATGCGCGAACGTCCGGATCATGATGCCATCCACGTAGCGCGTGAGCACCTGCGCCGTGTCGGACAGCGGCTCACCGCGTCCGAGCTGCACATCGCGGTCCGAGAGGAACAGCGCGTGCCCGCCAAGCTGGAACGTGCCTACCTCGAACGAGACGCGCGTCCGGGTCGACGACTTCATGAACAGCATGGCGAGCGTCTTCCCGCGGAGCGGACGCCGGTCGTAGTCGCCACGGCGCATCCGGTCAGCAAGCCTCAGCAGCGCGTCGAGCTCATAGCGGTCAAAGTCAGGAATCGCGAGAAAATCGCGATGTTGGCGCTCGACGGACATGGATTCAGCAGCGGAAGGCAGTCTGGCGGGGCCCCGCAGGACTGCGGGAAGGGGGTGAAGCTAGCCGTGTCGACCCGGACGTCAACGGAGCAGGCCGTGCCTCACAGGATGTAGCGCCGCAGATCCTCGTCCTGCGACACGGATTCCAGCCGCTCGCGCACCATCGGCGCATCAACCACGATTGCCGCGTTCCCTGACTCGGGGAGCCCGTAGAGCAGCTCCTCCAGCAGTGTCGTCATGACGGTGTGGAGCCGACGGGCACCGATGTTCTCCATGCGCGAGTTGCAGATCGTGGCCACGCGCGCAAGCTCGGCGATGCCATCCGCCGCAAACGTCAGCGTGGCGCCCTCCGATGCAACGAGTGCGGCGTACTGCTTCGTCAACGCGTGATCAGGCTCCGTCATGATGCGGACGAAATCCGACTCGGTGAGCGGCAGCAGTTCCACGCGAATCGGAAAGCGACCCTGCAGTTCAGGAATCAGGTCGCTCGGCTTTGCGACATGGAAGGCGCCTGCCGCGATGAAGAGCACATGATCCGTGCGCACCATGCCGTACTTCGTCGAGACGGTGGAGCCCTCGACGATCGGCAGCAGGTCGCGCTGCACGCCCTCACGTGACACATCCGGTCCGCTGGCGCCACCGCGCTGACCGGCGATCTTGTCGATCTCGTCGAGGAAGACGATGCCGGATTCCTCGGTCCGTTCAATCGCTTCCGCGATCACTTCGTCGCGATCGAGCATCCGGTCGAACTCCTGACTGAGCAGTACGCGCCGCGCGTCAGCGACCGTCATCGACCGTTTCTTCGTGCGTCTGGGCAGCAGGTCCTGCATCATCTGCGTGAACTGTTCCATCCCTTCCTGGGCACCGGGCTGGTTCACCATGCCGAACGCGGGTGCGGAAGAGACGGGCACGTCGAGCTCCACGAGCCGCGCCTCCAGCGCACCATCGCGCAGCAGTGTCCGCAGCTTCTCGCGCGTGCGCGCATGGCGATCGGTGTCAGCATCGCTCACGGGGGCCGTCGTGGCCGCGCCGGATGCGCCGACGAGAAAGATGTTCGGCGCTGCGGTGGAGGCCTCGGCAGCCGCTGGCGACGCGGGAGCACTCGTTGCGGACGTGGCGGGCGGGGCTGGCAACAGCGCATCCAGCAGGCGCTCTTCGACACGCTCGGTCGCTTCGGTCGTGATTTCCTGCTCCCGCTCCGCGCGCACGAGCTCCATCGCATTCTCGACCAGATCCCGCACCATGGACTCGACATCGCGACCGACGTAGCCGACCTCCGTGAACTTCGACGCTTCCACCTTGACGAATGGCGCGGCGGCGAGCTTCGCAACCCGACGCGCGATCTCCGTCTTGCCGCATCCCGTCGGCCCGATGAGGATGATGTTGTTCGGACTGATCTCGGGCCTGATGGACTCAGCGGTGTGCTGACGGCGCCAGCGATTTCGCAGCGCGATCGCCACCGCCTTCTTCGCCGCTGCCTGGCCGATGATGTAGCGATCCAGCTCGGTGACGATTCGCGTGGGGGTCAGGTCGGCGAGGCGCGCGAGCGCCCGTGTGGTTCGGGGCGACGGCATGGATCAGGCAGTGGGCTCGAGGATCGTGATGTTCGTATTCGTGTAGACGCAGATCTCAGCGGCCACCTGCATGCCATTCGTGACGATCTCACGCGCTGACATCTCCGTGTGACGCGACAGCGCGCGCGCGGCCGAGAGCGCATACATGCCGCCGGAACCGATCGCCATGATGCCGTCGTCCGACTCGATCACGTCGCCGTTCCCGCTGATCGTGAACAACGTGTCGCGGTCACCCACGATGAGCAGCGCTTCGAGCCGTCGGAGCACGCGGTCACTGCGCCAGTCCTTCGCCAGTTCGACCACCGCCTTCGGCAGGTTCTCTCCGTAGCGCTCGAGCTTCTCCTCGAACTTCTCGAACAGTGTGAAGGCATCTGCGGCTGCACCGGCAAAGCCGGCAACGAGTCGACCGTTGCCAAGCCGGCGCACCTTGGTTGCCGTGGCCTTCGCGATCGTCTGCCCCATGGACACCTGCCCGTCGCCGCCGATGGCGATCTGTCCATTGCGCCTGACGGCGAGGATTGTCGTGGCGTGAAACACTGGCATCTCAGACATGCCGGAATATCGCGCCTCGCATGCAAACCGCACACCCGCCTGTCGGTCAGGCCCTCGGGTGCGCCTTGGCGTACGCCGCCTTGAGTCGCTCCACGCTGGTGTGCGTATAGATCTGCGTGGTGCTGACACTGGCGTGCCCCAGCAGTTCCTGCACCGCGCGCAACTCAGCCCCGGCGTTCAACAGATGCGTGGCGAAGGTATGCCGCAGGGCATGCACGCTCGCGCCATCCGGCGCATCCACCAGCGAGAGCAATCCCGTCATCGCGAGCTGAATGCCGCGACGCGAGAGCCGTCGGCCGCGGGGATTGAGGAACCACGCGGCACGATCCGCGGTTGCGCCAACCGATCGGATGAGCTCCTCGCGGCGGGATTCGTAATTGATCAGCGCGAGGCGCGCGGGCGCTCCGAACGGGATGATGCGCTCCTTGCGACCCTTGCCACGGACTTTCGCTCGCAGCGTCACCAGGTCCACATCGGCACGGTCGAGCCCGTAGAGTTCGGAGAGGCGCATCCCTGTCGCGTAGAACAGCTCGAGGATGGCGAAGTTCCGCACGTCCGCGTAGCCGCCGCCCTGTGCGCGCGTGGAGGCGGCGTCCATCAGGATCTGCATCGTGCCGGCGTCGAGATGTGCCGGCAAGTGGCGTCCAACCTTCGGTGTGCGCACACTGCGCGCCGGATTGGTCTGCACGTGCTCATCACGATGCAGGTAGCGATAGAAGCCGCGCACGGCGGAGAGCGTGCGGGCAATTGACCGGCGTTCCAGTCCCTGCCGTGACAGAAACCCGAGGAAGCTGCGGATCGCATTCCGATCCACGGTGCCCCAGTCCCACGCGGCGCCCTGCGCTTTCGCGCCAAGAAACTCAGTGAAGCGCGCGAGGTCGGCGGTGTATGCCGTGACCGTGTGCGCAGACAGCTGCCGCTCCTTCTGCAGGTACTGCAACCATTCCGTCACCAGTGCAGGCGGAGGCAGCGTTTCCTGCGTCGGCGTCGGGTGTGCCGCAGCCTTCGCCACGCGCCCGACACCCTTTCGTGCCATCAGACGCTCAGCCCCTGAAGCGACAGGTCCGCCACCCACGACCGCAGGTCGAGCAGTGCACGATCGGCCATCGCCTGCTTGCGTTGCATCTTGTCGCGCGGTGGATCAGGGAGATCGTCCACCAGGCCATAGTTGGCATTCATCGGCTGAAAATGCTTCGGATCCGCCTCGCGCAAGTACCGGTACAGCGCGCCGAGCATCGTGCTCGGAGGCGGAATCACCGGTGCGTCGCCGTTGAGCATGCGCGAGAGATTGATGCCGGCCAGCAGACCGGTCGCACTGCTCTCGGTATAGCCCTCGACGCCCGTGAGCTGACCGGCAAACATCGTCAGCGGTGCATCGCGCAGTGAGAGATGCGGCGTGAGCGTGGCCGGCGCGTTGAGGTACGAATTCCGGTGAATGCTGCCGTACCGCAGGAACTCCGCCTCGGCGAGACCGGGAATCATCCGGAACACACGCTGTTGCTCAGGAATGCGGAGCCGCGTCTGAAAGCCGACCAGGTTCCACATCCGCCCCGCGCGATCCTCCTGCCGCAACTGCAACACCGCCCACGGCCGGCGACCCGTGCGAGGGTCGCGCAGCCCGATCGGCTTCATCGGGCCAAAGCGCAATGTTTCACGCCCGCGTTTCACCATCTCTTCCGCCGGCATGCACCCTTCGAAGTACGGCACTGCGTCGAACTCATGCGCCGTGAACTGGTCACCAGTCGCCAGCGCGTCGATGAATGCTTCGTACTCCGCCTTGTCGAACGGCGCGTTCAG
>JANMNM010000295.1:0-3103 GCA_031373905.1 Gemmatimonadaceae bacterium
GCGCGAGGCCGCAGCGGCGCAGCAGGCGGCGCAGGCCGCACGCGCCGCTGCGGACGAGGGCCTTGTGATCGCACGCGACGCGGTGCGTCTGGTCGAGGATTCGCTGGTGCACGTGTTGCAGGCATCGCGCAGTGCCGAGGAGGCAGACTCGCTCGCGAGCGGCGCCCGTGAGGCAATGGGCAGCCGCGCGGACAAGCTTCGAACCTATGATCGCGAAAGCGAGAGGCTGTGATCCCGATGGATGAGAACATCGCATACGCGCGGCGGACAGCGGCTGCCTACGAGGACGCGTGGTTGCGGCACGGTGCCGCCAGCCGACGCTGGATGGAAAGCGCCGATGAGGCACGAGTGCAGTGGGACGATGCCGCCGGCCGGCAGTTGCAGCAGCAGTGGCTCGATCCCTTCGCACCGCTGATCGATGGCGTCCAGGCGAGCGCGCGCACCGCCATCGAGGGCCAGCGCGCGGCACTTGATCGCACCGCTCGCGCCGTGGATGCCGCGCATCGCGCCACCGAAGCCGCCGGCCGCGCACTTGCCGCCGTGCGACAGGCATTCGCGCATGCGTCCGCCGCACAGTCGGAAGTCAGCACGGCACTGGCCGAGAGTTCGCGCACGCAACAGCTCGCGTCCGATGTTTCGGATCGCGTGGCATCACTGGGCTGACGCCATGGCCGCCACGAACAGGAACGGACTGCGGCAACGCATCTGGCGCGGCTACAAGATCGGTGTGTCACAACGCGATACGTTCGTGCTTGGTGGCAGCGCGTTGCTGCTCGTGCAGTTGTGGGGCGTGTTCGCACTCGGCGGGCGCGATCGCACGCGCTCGAACGACGCCGCCGGCGGCCGCGGGTCCATATTCGGTCTCGGGCCTGGCTCCCGAGGGGGCTCGGAGCCCGAGATACGGCGTGTGAACGCGACGACGAAACGCGGCACGACCGGCTGGATCGGTGACAACAGTACGGACCTCACTCCGACGCCGGCATACAATCGCCGCTCCCGTCGTCTGGCGGCGTACACGCCTGTCCGCATTACAGGACTGACGCCCGATGGCCAGTATGTGCGCGTCGAAACCATCGTCGGAGGACGAGGAATGACCGGCTTCGTGCTCCATTCGAGTCTGCAACTCAACGATCCCCTCGAGGGGATGGTGCCGGAGCAGCGTCAGGTGACGGTCACGCGACCAGGCGGCGCCGATCTTCGCGACGGGCCGAGCTTCGACGCGAACGTGATCAGTCACGCTGACATCGGCAAGACGCTCGTGATCGCGGGGCGGATCCGGCGTCCGGACTTCATGGAGGGCGTGAGCGGCGACTTCCTGCTCGTGCGCGGCACGAGCCGACCACTGTGGATCGCGGCGGCGAACACCTCGGATGGGCGGCGGCGATAGCGTCGGAGCTGGTCGCGGCGAAGCGCGACACATGCGTGGCTGTCTTGTCAACGCACCCTGAGCGACCGGCGGTCACCAACCAACCCACTGGAAAGGCGGGCGCCGAATGAAGAAACGTCTCCGGAAGAAGCAGCGCAGCGGGGAGTTTCAGGAACTCGGCTTTGAGGTGACGTATTCGGTCCGCGCCGATTCGCCGGACGATGCCGTGGATGACCTGCTTTGGTCCTTCTTTCGGGACGCGATCGAAGCCAACGGACTGCTCGCGGGTGGCGGTTGCGGTCGCGAGACGAACGTGTTCGTCACCTCGTCCGAACACCTTGGCTCGGCGACAGAGGAGCACCGCGCGCTGGTTGGGCGCTGGCTTGCCTCCCACTCGCTCATCTCGCGACACACGGTCCATCCGCTTCGCGATGCGTGGCACGGTTGGGCCGAGTGATTGATGTCCCGCACGCGGTTGGGTCTCGTCGTGTTCCCGGGCTGCAGAAGGCGCCCCACAATCCGTTGAAGCGGACCTTGCCGCTACGTTGCGCACAACGTGCAACACGCCGCCCACACATATGCGTGGCAGCCGACCGACTCCGCGACAGCGCACGGACGCACACGAGAGCCTGCAGTCATTACCTGCCAGGACGTCACTTGGTGCAGAGATCCACAAGCTCAGGTCGGGAGTGGCGCCCCGTGTTTCGCTGCATACTCACGGCAACACACACTGGCATCGGTCACTCGACCGCACCGTGACAACCACACCCACATGTTCCCGTCTCATGCGATTCGTCGTCCCCGTGGTACTGGTGCTCGTCGCTGCGATCCATGCGTTGCCTGTCATTGGAGTTCTCGGAGCGAGCAAGCTGGCGCAACTCTACGGTGTGACGGCGCATGACCCGAATCCCGAGCTGCACCGCCTTGCGTTGCTCGCTGGCCTGTCGAGCACCGTTTCCTTCCTGGCATTGGCGTCACATGCTGAAGTGCTCAGTGCGGGAGTGATGTCAGTGGTTCGTGCGGACTGGTTCGCGCTGGTACTGCTCCTGCTCGCAGCAGCCATTCGTCTCACGCGCTGAGGATGAACGGCTGCACGACGCTGTTGGCCACGGTTCGCTGGCTCGCGGGGTTCCTGAAACCGCCGGCAGCCCGGCCATTGCCGGGACGCGTCCCCACCCGTTGGCGCCGCCGCGGCGCCCGAAGTATCGTGATGAGGATCAGCGTTGGTGTGGTAGCCGTGCAGCTGAACCCGTCAGCGTCGACGGTGCAGGAGCTGCTGGGTCACGGCGACGTCTCGACGGCCATGCCGTACACGCACGTGCTGAACGAGGGCGGACTTGGAGTGCGGAGCCCGCTGGGCCTTGGCGCGCCGGGCTGAGCTCCCGACTTTCTTCGGCGCGCCATCGTGCCGTAGCATGCGCGGTGGCAGCAGGCGCCGCGCTGGCTACCGCGCCTCATGCCGCGCGATCTGCCGTCCTGTGTACGATTTCAGCTACGATTTCAGGTTCGGTTGCACGCGCTTTTCGGCGCGGTGTGACCTGCGTCGGATCCCGTCTGAGTTGCCTCGGCAACGAGTCGCGCCGCCTCGTTCCGGGCGCGTCGCCGAAACGAGCGTCGGCAACCGATCGCCAGCGAAACCGTCCGACGTGGCGGCGCGGACGACCGGTCTCTTCCTGCACCGCTCTGACGGAGATGGTGTTTAATTGCATTCTTCGCATTCAAACTCGGCGCGGCGTA
>JANMNM010000183.1:0-17456 GCA_031373905.1 Gemmatimonadaceae bacterium
CAGCGACGTGCCAAGCGTCACCACCTGCGTCGTCGCGGCGCGCGTGACCTGACGCGATGCTTTCGTGATCGACCCTGGCGCGCGGGACGGCATGATCAGGGCGCCGACGGCAGCGTGTACTCGAAATCGTACGAGTGCACCTTCCCTTCGATCGTGATCATCAGCGTACCGGCGATGCCCGTCAGATCACCAGTGCCGGAATCAGGCGCAACACTGATCCGCAGCGTCTGTACGCCCTGCTGCATCACGCCGGTGTGATGCAGGATGAACGAACCGCTCCGGCCGTGCACTGAGCCAGTCACACGCTCCATCGCGACATACGCCGCAGAGCCTTTGACAGCGCCCATGCCGGTCAGCATCTGCCCCTTGCCAGTGCCCACCAGATCGCCAGTGAATTGCTTGTCGATCGTCATGCGACCCATCGTTGCACCGTCGGCATAGGCGTCTGCCGGAAGCGGTGCGATCTGGACCTCGAATGTGCCGCGGGCGTGCATCGTCATTGGAGACTCTGGAATGTGACTGCGGCCCGAGCCCACCATGGCCGGCGCGCGGAAGGGAACGTGGTGCAAGCCACCAAGGGCGAGGGCTGCGCCAAGCGCTGCTGACACTACGAACGTCTGCATGCTGCTGTTTCGATGAATGGTTCCGGGTCAGGGCGACGGCCGCCCCAACGTGCCTGCGGCGTCACGGCGCCGACATCAACTGCTCCACGGCATCGGGCCAGTCCCGCAGTCGGCGAAACCGGGTCTCGTGCACGTTGTGCGGCGCGGTGAAGATGAGCGGCTCACCCCTGAACCGCACCAGCTGATATGGACTGTCGTCGATGAGATAGTCCGCACCGATCACGCTCTTGTCACCGCAGAAGATGCAGTTCGACGCCGGGATGTCCGGAAAGTGCTCCCGCAACCAGGCAAACTTGGCGTTGAACGAGACGGGATGCTCCATCGCCGCGCTCGCAACGAAGATCTCATAGCGTTCGCTCAGTGCCCGTACGGCTTCGGTCGCACCTGGCAACAACGGAATGGACCGGAAGAAGTCAGGATGATGCAGGTGCTCGCGAACCCGTGGCCGGTGTTCCTCCGGGATGAGCTTGTGGAAATGCTTGCCCTTCAGATCGTCCCTCGTGAGTCCCGGCCCGAAGTCGCGCGTGTACCACGCCAGTTGGTGCATGGCAGTGTCAGCCAGCACTTCATCCATGTCGATCGCGATCCGCTGCACTCGTCCCTGGTGCCTGAAAGGTGACGCTATGGCTGGCGCGCGCTGACACCGAGCGCGTTCTCGATCCGGCGGTCCGGAATCAGCCAGAGCAGCGCCACGGCGACGTAGACGCCAAGTGAGAGCGCCGGGATCCAGAACGCCGCGACGATCGCCGTCAGATAGAGCCCCAGCGCGAGCAGGCCCTTCCAGTCGCCGCCGACAGCTTTCTTCAGCAGCGACTCCGCTCCCTGCGAGGCGATGATCGATTCCTGCAGGATCTTGTAGGAGACGCCGGACATGAGCAGGACCACGCCGTACATCGCAACCGGCGCCTGGCCAGACGGATGCCGCCCCAGCCAGCCGGTGATGAACGGCATCAGCGACAGCCAGAACAGCAGATGGAGGTTTGCCCAGAGGATTCCGCCGGTCACGCGATGCATGGTCTGCAACAGGTGATGATGGTTCGCCCAGTAGATCCCCACCATCAGGAAGCTGAGCACGTAACTCAGGAAGACCGGAAGCAACGGCCGAAGCGCGTCCAGCCCTCCACCGTCGGGCACTTTCAGCTCCAGCACCATGATCGTGATGATGATGGCCAGCACACCATCGCTGAACGCCTCGAACCGGCTCTTGCCCATCAATGCTCCTCCGCTTCCAGGATTCATGTGTTCCGATCCTCGCCCGCATTCCCCTCGGAGTCGTGCGCCGTGTGACCGGACCGGGCATGTGGCCGCGCAGCGATCCGCGACTTGAAGAGCGCCGCCACCGCTGCCGGCAGACCGAAGATGAGCGCGTACGCGGTGACCATGTCGCGAATGGGATGCCCGCCCTTGGCCACGCTCACCCAGAGACTGGTCGCGAGCGCAAGAAACCACACCGTGATGAACCCCAGTGTCGCGTCGGCAACGGCGCTCCCGCCCGCCGTGCCGAAGCGTCGCGCGAGGGCGACGCTCACGGCCCAGATCGCGAGCCCTATCAGGATCAACAGCGGAATCTGCATCGGGTACCCCGGAGGTCGTCTGCACGGCGATGGCACGAATTCAAATGATCGCACCTGCTGTGCGCTACGGCCGCGGCTCTCGCGCCGTGCTGCAGCTGGCGCGATACTCAAGGCGTTCCGCGCGCAGCCCATCTGGCTGTTGTGCGGCCAACTGCACTCAACGCCTTGCCACCGAGTCCCAGCATGTCATCGTCACGTCGTGACTTCGTCCGCAGCATGGGCCTTTCACTCGCGGCGTCTGCGGCCGCCGCAGCGGACCTCGCGGCACTGGTCTCGGATGGCCCGCCTCGAGGCTCGGAGAAACTGCTCGTTCCCAATCCGCATCACCCGGCGCCGGCACCGGTGGGCGTGGATCGCCTTCCACTCGAGTGGTACAAGGCGACCTGTCGCCGGCTGCGCGCTGCCGCGAAGGCCCGCGGTGTGCATGCGGTCCTGCTGCAATCAGATCCGAACCTCGTCTACTTCTCGGGATGCTTTCGCAACAGTGGCGAGCGAACGACATGGGCACTCCTTCTCGTCGACGAACCGGAGACGATCTACTGGTACTCCCCCGCCATCGACCGCGACCTGATTCAGTCGTGGTGGTGCACGAACAACACCTACTACTTCTGCTATCCGCACGCCGACGGCGGCTTTCCACACCGCGGTCAGAACGTTCGTGGCCCACGCGTCGACCTCTGGAGCTGGGTGCTGACGCAGCTCGCGGAGCGCGGACTGGACGGCACGGCGATAGGCCTCGACCGCGAACTCACGCCGAGCAGCCAGCAGACCTTCTCGCGCGTGCTTCCACGCGCCACGAACGTGGACATCAGCGATATCTGCATGGGCATGCGCATGATCCGCACGCCCGAGGAGATCGCGCTGATCCAACGCGCGTATCGCTACTTCGACAAGGTGCATGCGTTTGCGCGAGACTACATCCTCGAACATGGCACCAGCACCACCGACTACCAGGTGGGCCAGGCGCTCTCGAGCTACGGAATCAACCTGATGATGCGCGACGTGAAGCGTGACGGGCGCCCGCACAGCGCCGTCGGAATCGAGGTGACGGGGAACTACGTTCGCGCCGGTGTCGCAACGGCGTATCCGCATCCGAACCAGTTCTTCCACACCCCGCTCCGGCGCGGCCAACCGGTCTACGTGAACTGCGACATTCTCCTCGGCGGGTTCGGTGGCGAAGGCTACCGCAATTACATCATCACCCCCAGCAACGCACATCACGACCGCATGTGGCAAGTCGTGGCGGAAACGATCCAGATCATGGTGGAGGAGACGAAGCCAGGCGCCGTCTGTTCAGAGATCGCGCAGAAAGTGCACGCGCATCAGATCAGGAGCGGGATGCAGGACTTCATCTATCATCGCCCGGGGCATGGGCAAGGCACGAACTTCGAGGGGCACCAGCCGCCGTTTCTTGCACTCGGAGACGACACGGTCGTGCAGGAAGGGATGACGTTTTCGGTGGAGCCCGGACTCTATGATGCTCAGCGCGGCATCGGCATCAACCCCAGTGATCGACTGCTGGTCACGAAGGACCGCGGCGTCCTGATGAGCAGCATTCCGTATACGAAGGAATGGAGCTACCTGCGCCTCTGATCTTCGGCAGTGCTGGCTCGCGCTCAGTTCACCGTGCTGCTGGAGACGGGAAACTCGGCATCCTGCCAGTTTCGCGGCTGGGGCGGGGCAGTCGGTGCGTCTCCGCTGTCCGGCGCGCGCCAGACGATGAAGGTCTCGTCGGTGCGGCTGGCGATGGCACCGATGAAGGCGTGGTCGTTGAAGCCCGTCAGGCGGTCATGCAGTGCGACCAGCAGATCGGACTCAACCGCAACCGAATGCGGAATCACCACCGAAGCGCCCAGGCGGCTGCGGAGGACCAGAAACATGTCCTCGTCGGGCGGCATGTCGGTTGTGGTCACCACCGAGACCTCGTGGAGTTCCGTCCATGGCATGGCCTCGTGAAGGCCATCTCCGCCATGCATTCTGACGCCCCACGCGGAGACATCGACCCACATTTCGCGATCGGCGCCGGATCTGGATCGGAACACCGGACGGAGCAGCAGGAGCGCCGCAGCCGTGACGCTGCACGCCGTCAGTGCCCACCAGCCGAAGCTCTCGTGGTACAGTGCGGCGAGCGCAATGCCAGCGAACAGTGCTACGCACGCGCCAATGACGGACGCGTCCGGGCGGGACGAACGAACGAGCATAGTGGTTTCTCCAGGCCCCGCAGCGTCATCGCCACGGCGTCAAAACCGACGGAAGACACCAGCACCCCAGGTGCAGGCTCATCCATCGGGGACTTCGACCGTACAACGCCACCAATCTTGCATGAACGCGGCCAAATGCGAGCTAGCTCATCTGTAATGCTACGCTCGGGCTTACGAGACGGTGCCAGTCGTACGACCGGGTGAGGTGCGAACTCAGTCCCGTTTTCTGATACTCATCGCTACGTCGCGCTTCGCCCGCTTGCAAGTAGCCCGCGCTTGTGAAATATTTCACAAGCGAGCCCTCCTTCGATGCGTCCCTCCGGCAACGCACCTCATGACCGCCGCGATTCGCTGCCCCGCCCTGACCGGAGAAACTGATGAGAGCTGAGCCAAACACGAGCACGCGGACCACCAGCACGCACGCACGTGATCCCCGGCCGCATGTCGTCATCGTCGGAGGCGGATTCGCGGGGCTGACGGCCGCCCGGACGCTCGCCAAGGCAGACGTCCGGCTCACGCTCATCGATCGGACCAACCACCATCTGTTTCAGCCGCTCCTCTATCAGGTCGCGATGGCTGTGCTCAATCCGGCCGACATCACGGTGCCCATTCGCTGGATGCTGCGCGACCAGCCGAATGCGACGGTCATCATGGCCGACGTGGACGGGATCGATCTTTCCGCGAGCACGCTGAGCCTCGACGGCGGCTCCACCCATGTGGAGTTCGATTATCTGCTGCTCGCCGCTGGCGCACGGCACGCGTACTTCGGCCACCCAGGCTGGGAAGCGAATGCACCAGGGCTCAAGAGCATCGAGGATGCCCTCGAGATGCGTCGCCGCTTTCTCCTCAGCTTCGAGGCGGCGGAGCGCGCCAGCGCCGAGGGCGAGCGTGACGCACTTCTCACCTTCGTCATCGTGGGAGGCGGACCGACCGGCGTCGAACTGGCAGGGATGATCCCGGAGATCACCCGCAGAACGCTGAAGCGCGATTTCCGCCGCATCGACACCAGCACGGCGCGAGTGATCCTGCTGGAAGGCGGCACGCGTATCCTGCCGCAGTTCCCCGAATCGCTCAGTGCGCGCGCCAGGCATGACCTCGAGGAACTTGGCGTGGAGGTCCGTCTTGGCACGGTGGTCACCGGTGTGGATGATGACGGTGTGACGCTCGCGAGCGGCGAAAGAATCCTCGCCCACACGGTCTTCTGGGGCGCCGGCAATCAGGCGTCCCCGCTGGCGGCGCAGCTTGGCGTTCCCCTCGATCGGGCCGGTCGTGTGGTCGTGGAAGCGGACCTGTCAGTGCCCGGCTACGCCAATGTGTTTGCGATCGGCGACATCGCCGCTGTGCAGACGCGAGCGGGAACGCCGGTACCGGCAGTTGCCCCGGCGGCGAACCAGATGGGTCAGCACGCAGGCCGCGGGATTCTGCAGGACCTCGCCGGGACGCCGCGTCGGCCCTTTGCGTATTTCAACAAGGGCGACCTCGCGACCATCGGTCGCTACCGCGCGGTCGCCGCGGTGGGTCGGTTGAAGATGCAGGGGCTCATCGCCTGGCTCGCGTGGCTCCTGATCCACATCCTCTACCTGGCTGGATTCCGGAACAGGGTCACAGTGTTCGTGCAGTGGGCGTATCAGTACTTTACCTATCAGCGAGGCGTGCGCCTGATCACTGGCGCCACGGCTCATCGCCTGCTGAAGACCAGCCGGGCACGGGATGAGGAAAGGACGAGCGGCAAACCAACAGGACGCGAAGCGGCCTGACGCAGCACCGTCGTGACGACCGATGTCGGCGTCACCACGATCGATTGCCAGCGACTGTTGCGCGCAGCGCTCCTGTACGTCGGGCATGTTGACGCGATAGTACCGGTCCGGAAGCCTCACATCATGGCCTTGCCTCGTTCCACGACACCGTTCGAACCACCGACGTCGCCCTTCGCGACGGTGGCGCGATTGGAGCACATTTTCGATGCGCTTCCGCTCGCGGTGGCGGAGTTCGACGCAGACCTGTTGCTGATGCGTGCGAACCTGCGCTATCGCACGCTGATCGGCGCGCTCGTGCCCGCGGGCTGGCGGCCCTCTGCGTACGATGCGTTTCCGAACGCACTTGCCGACCTGAGCGACGAAATCGACGCCGCCACGATTCGGCAGGAATCCCGCACGCGGCGTGTGGCCTTTCGCAACACGGCCAGCGCGCTGCAGATGGTCGAGCTCACCTTCGTGCCGCTGGCCTCCGGCGGGCTGCTGATCGTCGGCACCGAAGTCACCGAGATCGAGGGGCTCAGGCAGGCACTCGCGCGGAGCGTGGCGCAGCTCGAGGCGATCTTCGACGTGCTCCCCGAATCCGTGCGTGTCTTTGATCAGCAGGGTGTGGTGACGCGGAAGAACGCGGCGGCACAGTCGGATCACGCGTCGCAGGAGCTCGAGTCACTGCGTGAGCTCTGGCGCGCCGATCTGCCGCGTCGCGTGGATGGCACCTCGTTGTTCGTGCACGAGCACCCGACGGCGCGTGCGCTGCGTGGCGAGCCGGTGCGGAACGAAACGATGCGTGTCCGTCGGGGCGCCGACGGTGAGCAGATCATCGAGGTGAACTCGAACCCGCTGCGCGACGCGAGCAACGCGGTCGTTGGCGCGGTGACCGTGGAGCGGGATGTGACCGAGCGCACGCGGCTGGCGCGCGAGCTCGCCGAGCAGGTCCGTCGCGCGAACGAGTTGTACGACGTGGTGTCAACCGAGGCCGAGCGACTCGAGCAGCAGGTTCGCGAACGCACCGCCGAGATCGAGCGGCTGGAGGAAACGCGCAGTCGGGAACGACGTCTGGCGGCGGTGGGTCAGCTCGCCGCGGGCGTGATGCACGATGTGAACAACGCGCTGAATCCGATCGTGGCGGCAGCGCACCTGCTGCAACTGCACGCGAACAATCCCGAGAAGGTTCGTGACTACGCGTTGCGCATTGCACGCGCCGCGGAGACCGGTGCCGCGACGGCGTCGCGCGTGGGACGCTTTCTGCGTCAGGACCCGATTTCGCTGGCGCCTGATGCAACGATCGATCTGGCGGTCGTGACGGATGAAGTGATTGCGATGACACGGCCGATCTGGGCCGAGCGCGTGGGCGGCGGTTCAGTGGTGCTGAACCGGTCGCTGGAGCACGGTGTGCTGACGCGCGCAGTGGCCGGCGAAGTTCGCGAGGCGCTGCTGAACCTCATACAGAACGCGCTGGATGCCATGAAGGGTGGTGGTACGCTCGGCGTGGTGGTGCGTCGCGAGCGGAGCAGTGCGATCATCGAGGTACAGGATTCCGGGCATGGCATGAGTCCCGAAGTTCGCGACCGCGCGTTCGAGCCGTTCTTCAGCACCAAGGGAGCGGGCGGGAGCGGGCTCGGTCTGGCTGAGGTCTACGGCGTGATCAAGCGGCACAACGGACGCATCGAGCTCGAGTCGGACATCGGCCGTGGAACGATCGTTCGACTGGTGTTCCCGCTGGCGGCTCCCGCCACGCAGACGCCTGCCCTGACCGCTGCCGTGAGAGAGCCGCCGCCGGCACCGCGGCGCATCCTCGTCGTCGAGGATCACCTCGATGGACGGGAGCTCATGACGCAGGTGCTGCAAATGGCCGGGCATCAGGTTGTGGCAGTCTCGACGGTCTCCGCAGCTGAGGCCGTGCTGGAGGGCGACGAGCCGCCGTTCGACGTCGTGGTGACGGATATCGGACTGCCGGACGGCGTGGGCACCGACCTGGCATCGCGGATCCGTGCACGCTTTCCCCGGATTCGTGTTGGCGTGATCACCGGATGGGAGCTGCCACCAGAGTCGATGGCCGATGCGCACTTCGCCTTGCGCAAACCACTGATGGCTGAAGAATTGTTGGCCCAGGTTGCTGCGGGGTAGCCGAGTCGGCGCGCGGAGGTTTGGAGCGAGGCCTGTTGGTGTGCCGGACGACCGCTGCAGCGCGACGGGGCGTGCGCAGAACGGTGCGACTGTTACATTCCCCACACTGATTTTCGGCTGGGCTCCTTTCCCAACGCATTTCCGCACAAGGCTTTTACATGGCTGACTCACCGATCCGGGTCGTTCTGGCGGATGACGATGTTCACGCGCGGCCGCTCCTGAGTGAGTTGCTCGTCTCGATGGGATACGCCGTTGTCGGCGAAGCGGGCACGGGACGCGATGCCGTTGCCGTGGCGGCTGACGTGCTGCCTGACGTCGTGCTTCTCGACGTGCACATGCCCGACGGCAGCGGGATCGACGCCGCCAAGGCCATCACCGCGACCGGGGCACCGACGGCGGTCGTGCTCTTCAGCGGTGACCAGTCGGTGTCGCTGAGTGCCGATGACGCGCGCACGACGGCGGCCATCGCATTTCTTCCGAAGCCGGCGCCGCCGGGCATCCTCGACAGCACGTTGCGCCTTGCGGTTGCACGTGCGCGCGAGCTCTCGGAGAGCCGACAGGACGCCGCGTTCTGGAAGCAGAAGCTCGAGGAGCGCAAGCTGATCGAACGAGCGAAGGGCATCCTGATGCGCCGCACGGGCAGCACCGAGCAGGAGGCGTACCGGATCATGCAGCGGAGTTCGCAGGACAATTCAGTGCCGATGACGCAGATCGCACAGGCGGTCATCGACAGCGAGCCAGGAGCGAAGAAGACGGAAGTGGTTGCCTGATTCATTGCGGGTGAGGTAACTGGTGGGTTTGGTTGAAGGGCGCGCAGATCTGGCGCGCCCTTCGTGTCTCCTCTCCTCAGCGGCAAATGCGAACACCGGTTCACTCCTCGGCGCGACTGATCGCGGTAGTGGTTTCGTCGGCTGTCATGGGGTCGGCACTGACGGCACAGCCGATCTGCGCGCGGCTCGGCGTGCCGTGGTGGCAGGTCGGCGCGACGCGATTTCTCCAGAGCAGCGGGTCGGGGCAGCGCCAGTCCGGCGTGTCCATCGAACGGCATTTCGTCGACCGTCGGGTGCTGCGTCGGCTGGGGGCCGGTTACCGGCTTGAGATCGTGCGAACCCGACTCGGACTGGTCGACACGACCGTGCAGATGCAGGTCGACTTCGGTGCCAACGGGCAGTTGTTTCGTGTTGGCGGTGACGTCGAGGGCCTCGCGCGGGATGTCGCGCCACTGCTCACCGTGAGGTGCAACGACATCCGCCCTGGCAGCATGCTCGCCGATCTTGGTGGGCACGTCGACACGGTGCGATCAGCGATCCAGCGCGGCCTGACGCGCATCAATCCGAGTGCCTTCGTCCGCCTTGGCGCGATCGTGGATTCACTCGGGCAGAAGCTCGTTCCGCTCACGGCGCTGCGCAGCGTGACGGATTCGTCGAATGGGGAAATGCTGCGTCGGCGTCCCGGACGGACAGAGCCTGACACCGTGCATCCGTGGACGCGACTCGCGGGTGAAGAAACTGAGCGTCTGCTCGTGCGTGCGTCTGATGGCGCGGTGGTCTTTCGCTCGCGGACCCGACTGTTGACAGGTCGCGGGTGGGTACCGCCGCACGAGCCGACTGACACGGTGCCGTTGCGGGTGGAGTCGGTGACGATCGAGCGGGTTGTCGACAGTCTGTCCGCGGTTGCAATCCTCACGGTTTCGCGACGCGGTGAGCGGAGTGTGAGCACCAGTCCGGTGGATACGGTGGCGCTGCACTTTCGTGAGTGGCGTGGCGACACGCTCGTCCTGCGTCAGTTCCGTCGCACGGGATTGCGCGACGAGTTGCGCACGGTCTGGCGCGACAGTGTTCTCCTCGGCGGCGTGCGGATCGAGCCGGGGATGGCGACGCAGCCGCCCGGCGTCATGCGGCGCACCCTGACCCTGGCGCGCGGATTCCTTCGCGATGGTGCCACGTCTCCGGACTCCGTCGCCACGCCTGTCCACCCATGGTCCATTGCGCTCGACGGCTTCGAGGATGCACTGGTGCCCGCGCTGCTTGGCATTCCTGCCGACTCATCGCCGCACCGATTCTCCCTGTACGGAATGCAGCCTGGCGGCGGCGCGTGGCTGAACTGGAGCGTCAATGTGCTGGTGCGTGGTGATGTTCGCGTTGCGCGCTTCACGACGCTGCAAGGGCAGTGGGTGGGCACGTTCATCTACACCGTGACTGGGGAGCTGCTGCTGGTGAACCTGGGTGGTCAGCAGGGCGTGACCCGCGTGCCGGCGGCTGGGTCGCGACTGGCGCTGCTGCTGGAACGACAGCGCGGTGTGATCCGGCAGGAAGACATGGTGCCCGTCAAGCGCTAGCTCGCGGTGTGCTGCCTTCGAACGTGAGTGTCCCGGCGCACGGATCGGGGCACGGGTCCGGATCCGCTGGCGAGTCTGCGCGCCAGTCATCGCACCCAGGTGTCCACCGACGCGGCGTACATCCACTGATCGAGCATGACTCCCTCCTTGACCGCACTCTTTCGCATGTGGCCTTCGAGCGAGTAGCCGACCTTGTCGAGGACGCGTGCGGACGCCGGGTTTCGGACGAACGGGACCGCGAACACCCGGGACATCGACAGATGATCGAATGCGTAGCGCGTGACGAGGCGAAGTGCGTCCGTGACGATACCCCGGTTCCAGTAGGCACGACCCAGCCAGTACCCGACTTCGGCGGAGCACCGTGCGATGTCATCTCCCGGCGCGAGGCTGATCGAACCGACCGCCGCGTGATCCACGATGATGCCGAAAGTCGTCACGGGACTCCGGGCGGCCTGCATGGCGATATAGGACTCGGCATCATGCTCCGCATACGGATGCGGAAACCGGTCCCGCAGGTTGAGCCAGATCTCGCGATCGTTGGCATGGGTCGTGAGCGATGGCGCATCGGCTGCCTGGAGCGGGCGCAGTGTGCAGCGGGGGCTGGTCAGGATCATCGCTGGTCAGGACGAGGAATTCACGACTGGTTGTCGGCCCCGCGCGCAGTCGATCCGCTTCGTTGACCGGGGTAACGGGAGCTCGCGCTGGAAACGGGCTCAAAAAATGGTGCGGCTGCAGCAGTTGCTGCGCTGTGATGGTCGTCAGGCGCGGCGCACGAGCGGTGAATGCCGGCCGTTCCAGAACGTCACCGTGAGCGCCACATCGAACACGCTGATACGCTTTCGCGGAACAGATGGCTCGATGCGGACCTAGTGTGTCGAAGCGGAAGTTCGCATCAGAATTGCCGGTCCTCCTGGCGTCTGGCCGCGTTGAAAATCCTCGCGATACCTACCGGTATCGCTGCGGTTTTCGCCTCGCCAGTCACCAGAATTCCTCGGCCCTTCTCTTGCTGCGAACCTTCGCTTCAACACACTAGTGATGCGTGAGCCACTCTGCGAGATCGTGATGACCCTTCGCCGTTGCAAGATCGGCTGGCAGCTTGCCCTCCGTCGTTCGCGTTTCATTGGACGCGCCACAGGCCAGAAGCAATTCGGAAAGCGCCAGATCACCTCGGTCGGCGGCAAGGTGCACGGGTGCGTAGCCCTGTGCATCGATCGCGCCGGCATCACTGCCCGCGGCCAGAAGCGCTGTCATGACTGCCATCTCGCAGCGGCCGGCAATCGCGGCGTGCAACGCGGTGTTGCCTTGCACGTTGTGCGAGCGGGCACTGTGGCTTGCGCCGGCGCGAAGGAGCCGTACCACGACCATGGCGTAGCCGAAGTACGAGGACAGGTGCAATGCGGTCCACCCATCCGGGCTGTATTCGGCAAGATCTGCAGGATGATGCGTGACGTGATTCGAGACGGCTTCCAGAGTGCCGAATGCAGCCAGCTCCGGCAGTGCGAGCACACGGCCAATCGCCAGTGATTTCGCGCGATCACGATCATTCGTGTAGAGCGCCATCAGCACGTCGGACGGTGCGCCGGCCACCGGCGGCGCCGCCTCGTTTGATTCCACCATTCTCACACCTCGCCTGTGGAGCCTATCCGTGATGTTGCCTCAGTCCACGGGCCAGTCGACCGGGGACTCGTCACCGCTCATTGCCTGCGTCGCACCAGTCTTGCCTGCGGTACGCTCCGCAGCAAGCACCGCCCGCCACCACGGCGTGAGTCCGTCCACGCGGGCTGGCTCCACCGGCTGGCCAACGAGCGGAGTGAGCAGCTCGATCGCGCGCGCGGGTGCGAGGCGTGAGAGTGTCTCGATCGGCTCGTCCCATGCGTGCATTGCGAGGTTGAACGTGCCCCAGTGAATGGGCAGTAACCGGCCGCTGCCGAGCAGTTCCTGCGCGTCCAGTGCGTGCTCCGGGCCGAGGTGGATGTCACCCCAGGCTGGGTGCCACGCACCGATTTCCAGCAGTACGAGATCGAATGTCCCCAAGCGCTCGCAAATCTCGTTGTACTCCGGCGTGAGGCCGGTGTCGGCCCCGTGGAACACGGAGCTGCGTGGTCCACGGAAGTGGAATGACGACCAGGCGGTTGCGTTCCGGTCGAGCAGCGTGCGCCCGGAGAAATGCTGCGCAGGAGCAGCGGTGATGACCACGCCACTAGGCTCGAGCGTGGCGTGCTCCCACCAATCCAGTTCCGTAATGCGGTCTGCGGGGACGCCCCACGCCTCGAGATGTGCGCCGACACCCAGCGACGTGATGAAGCGTGTTGAACGACCGCGCAGTGCTCGTATGGCGGAGCGATCGAGATGATCGTAGTGGTCATGCGAGATCAGTATTGCATCGAGTTCCGGCAATGCGGCAATCGGCACGGGAGGCGCATGGAAGCGCTTCGGTCCTGCGAAGGGCACAGGCGACGCACGCTGGGCCCAGACGGGATCGACAAGGATGCGCGCGCCATCGATCTCGAACAGCAACGATGAGTGGCCCAGCCACGTGACGCGAAGGCCGGTTTCGGGCGCCGAGCGCCAGACCAAGCGGGGATCATCGAGCGGAATGGGAGCGCCGGGGATTCGACGTTTGCCACCACAGAGGTACTCCTTCATCGTTGGCACTGCGGTCCCCGGTTTCAGTCCCACGCGTGCGTGGCCGGTATTCCGGAACACGCGGCCGTCGAATCGCGGGGACGCGTGCATTCTTTCGAGGCGGAGTTGGGCCGAACGGGAAGCGCGTGTCATATGGAGTGCCGATGGAGAGATGATGACGACCCGCGAAGCTGCTTCGGATGACCGACGCTGAATGGTACTGGCGCGCGATCACGGAGATCCCGACGATCCGTGGGTGGTGGCTCGGCTCGAGGCTCCTGTCGCCCCGGGGTCAGTCTGCCAATGATGCGTCGTGAGCGAGCTGGTGCTCATGGGGGCGAGATCGGCTTGACAGAAATCGACTCCGTGCGTGGATTGTTCACACCGTCCCGTGCCGACGCAGGCGCAGGAACGTGCCCGGGCCGGTGCGCGCTGCCAGCGCACTCACTGCACGCAACGCGCGATCGTTGCACGAGGCAGCACAGGAAGTCGCAGGCAGTGACGGGCAGGCCCGGTGCACAGCCTGTGCAAGTCGCACACGGCGATGAGTCATCCTCAGGCAGAAAGCGACGCGGGAGGCGATCATGCGGAGCGTGCGGTACTCAGTCGCGATGAGCCTCGATGGCTACATCGCTGGGCCCAATGGCGAGCATGACTGGATCGTGATGGATCCGGAGATCGACTTCGGCGCACTGATGGGTTCTTTCGACACGGTGCTGATGGGACGCCGGACGTACGAGGCCGCGCGGTCACAGCGTGGCGGTGGCATGCCGGGGATGCAGTCCTACGTCTTCTCGCGCACGTTGCGGCAGCAGGACTGCCCGGGTGTGATCGTGTCAGACAGCCCAGTCGAGACCATTGCCGAGCTGCAGAAGAAGCCGGGAAAGGCGCTGTGGCTGTTCGGCGGGGCGTCGCTCTTCCGCAGCATGCTGGACCTGCGCCTCGTCGACGTCGTCGACGTGGCAGTCATTCCCGTGCTGCTTGGGCGCGGCCTGCCGCTGCTCCCGCCGGATGGGACAGCCCGGACACGGCTTTCTCTCATGAGTCACCGCGTGTACGGGAAGACCGGTACGGTGTCGCTCCAGTACATGGTCGTGTGAACTCGAGTGTGATGAAGTAGATGTTCGCATCAGAATTGCCGGCCCTTCTTTTGCTGCGAACTTCCACTTCAACACACTGGTGCGGTTGTGAAACCCCTCGTCCTTCCCGTGAGCCTCGCCGCCAATGACGACACCGTACGAGGAACTCCTGATTGCGTTCGAGGTGCATTCGGCTGAGCGGATTCGCGCGGTGCTCGTTGGCGGTTTCGATGTCCGGAAGCCGGTCAACGGAAAGACTCCGGTCAATTCACTGATCGAGATGTATCTGCGATCTGATCGCTTCCCGGCGTGCCTGCGTCTCCTGCTCGAGCACGGCGCCGAACTCGAGGACCCGTTGATCGCGCCGGTGCTGTTGGACGACGCAGCGATGTTGACGGCAGCCATCAATGCCTCGCCGGGCCTGCTCGGGCATCGTACGACTCTGGTTTCGACGTTCACGCCACTGGTTGGAGCATCACTTCTCCATGTTGCTGCGGAATACGGTCATCTGCGCGCGGCGGCGGCCCTGCTCGCGGCTGGCGCCGAGGTGGATGCGCGTGCGGCGGTGGATGCTGCCGGCATGAATGGACACACACCGCTGTTCCACACCGTGAACTCCAACGCGAATCGGTCCGAGCCGCTGATGCGGATGTTGCTGGATTTCGGTTCCCGGACGGACATCCTCCTGCCGGGAATTACGTGGGGCAAGGGTTTCGAGTGGGAGACGACATGCTTCGACGTCACACCCGTGTCGTACGCCCAGCTCGGTCTCCTGCCGCAGATGCATCGGAGCTCCCGCGATGTCTACGCCAACATCCGGACGATGCTCGAGGCAGCAGAACGCAGGGTTCCACCGCTGGAGAACGTACCGAATGCTTATCTGCGCGACGTGAACGTTGGCTGACGATTACAGTTCGGTCAGCCACCGATCCGGGGTGCCTCGCACTGAGACAGCCCTTTGGACGGGTATGTCCGCCGTCCGGAACCCCCCGCAATGACACCTCCTGTTCGTACCACACTCTGGCGCGTGTTGAGCATTCAGTTCGTGACGCTGGTGCTCCTGTGGCTGCTGCAGACACACTACGCAAGCTGAGGGGCGATGCACTGGATCAACTGGGTCATCGTCGCGGTCTATCTCGTGGTCGTCGTGTTCGACGGGCTGCGCAGGACGCGCGGGACGACGAACATCGAAGGGTACTTCCTGGCGAATCGCAGCCTCCCCTGGTGGGCGGTTGGTCTCTCGGTGATGGCGACGCAGCTCTCCGCCGTCACGCTCATCGGGACGACGGGGCAGGGGGCGACAGACGGCCTGAAGTTCGTGCAGTTCTACTTCGGACTGCCGATTGCGATGGTGATCCTTGGCGTCACGCTGGTTCCGTTCCTGCACGGCGCCAAGGTGTACACGGCCTACGAGTATCTCGAGCGACGGTTCGATCCGAAGACGCGCTCACTGACAAGCCTGCTCTTCCTCCTCTCCCGCGGCATGTCGTGTGGCACCATCATCGCTGCGCCGAGTGTCGTGCTGTCATCGATCTTCGGGTGGGACCTGACCTGGTGCGTTGCCCTGATCGGCGTGCCGACGATCATCTACACCGTCCTCGGTGGTGTGCAGGCCGTTGCATGGGCCGACGTGAAGCAGATGTTCGTGATCGCCGGTGCCATGATGGCGATCATCATCGCGTTGATCGTCCGCATGCCGATTCCGCTCGACGATGCACTGCATATCGCCGGTGCCGCCGGACGGCTGCAGGTATTCGACTTCTCGTTCGACCTGTCGAAGACCTACACGTTCTGGTCCGGCATCCTTGGTGGCACGTTCCTGATGCTGTCCTACTTCGGCACGGACCAGAGCCAGGTGCAGCGATACCTTGCCGCAAAGTCCGTGGACGAGGCGCGCAGTTCATTGCTCATGAGCGCCTACTGGAAGATTCCGCTGCAGGCGCTGATCCTGCTGACGGGCGTGCTGGTATTTCTCTTCTACCTGTTTCAGCCGGCACCGTTGCTGTACAACCCTCGCCACAGCGCCCAGGTGCAGCAGCAGGAACCCGCGCTGTTCGCTGACCTGCAAAGCCGGTATGCCGCGGCGATTGCCGTGCGTCAGGCGGCGGCGCGTGAGGCCGCCAGCGTGCGACACACGGGCACGGATGCCGCGGTGCGCGGGTCTTTGGAGGCCTTTCGCGCGTCGGAGGCGGGTGTGACGGCGATTCGTACCGAGGCACTGTCTGCGGCGGAGCGCGCCAGCGGCGAGTCTTCCCGCGACGTGAATTACATCATTCCGCGCTTCGTGCTCGACAACCTTCCACTGGGCTTCGCCGGTATCTTTCTCGCCGCAGTTCTGGCAGCGGCCATGTCGAGCATTGCGGCCGAACTGAATTCGCTGTCAACGGCCACCGTCGTTGACTTTTATCAGCGATGGTTCAGACGCTCGGAAAGCGATGCGCACTATCTGAACGTGTCCAAGATGGCGACGGCCGTGTGGGGCATCTTTGCCTGCGTCGTGGCCACCTACGCCGCCACACTTGGCTCGCTGATCGAGGTCGTGAACCGATTTGGATCCTTCTTCTACGGATCGATTCTCGGGGTCTTTCTGCTGGCCATGATTCCGCGGGTGCGTGCACCGGGCGCATTCGTTGGACTGTTGAGCGGGATGGCTGCCGTCGGTGCCGTGGCGATCTGGGTACCCAGTGTCAGCTTCCTGTGGCACAACCTGATCGGGGCTGCCGTCGTGGTTGCAGTCGGGCTCGTGCTGAGCCTTGGCGGAAGGGCACCAGATCAACCTGCGCGCCGTGAGGGCCGCACCTCAACGGTCTGAGGTGCACGGAGCAACGACTGCGTCGCGGTGACATCCGGCGCAGTACTCCCTGCAGGGCGCGGCTACGCGGTTGGTGTTCCGACGATGTCGGCGAACACGCTCAGGTCGATGTTGCCACCGGACACGATCGCGACGATCGGGCCGTTGCCGGCTTTGCCAGCCAGCGCCGCCGCCAGCGACAGCGCGCCGGCGCCCTCCGCGACCACGCGCGACTTCTCGGCCAGCATGCGAACGGCGCGCCTCGTTTCGTCGATCGTGACCGTCACGAAGTCATCGACCACCGGTTGCAGGCGCGTCCACATGCGAGGGAACATCAACTTTCC
>JANMNM010000196.1:0-31762 GCA_031373905.1 Gemmatimonadaceae bacterium
ATGGGTGCTCGGCCGCGGCTGGACATACAACATGATCGGCGGTGACGGCATACCGAACAAACGTGATCTCGACGACATCTTCCCCGATCGGCCGGTGCAGTTCAGCGCCTATGACGGGCACACGACGTGGGTGAACAGCGCAGCGCTCTCGCGTGCCGGTATCACGCGCGACACGCCAGATCCACCGAACGGCACGATCGTTCGTGACTCGAGCGGCGAACCCACCGGTGCACTGAAGGAGCGGGCGTCGGCGCTGGTGAGCGCACATGTCCCGCCAACGACCCCCGAAGCGCAAAAGCGCGCGCTCATGCTCGGGCTCCGGTACGCGAGTAGCCTTGGCGTGACACGCGTCCACAGCGCCCACGGCGACTTCGAGCTGCTCCCGCTGCTCGACTCACTGCGACGGCACGGTGCACTGCCGGTCCGCTTCGATGTCGGCGCATTTGCAGACCCTCCCGCGATGCTCCCCGCGTTCCTGGCGAAGCTGGACAGCGCCCGTGAGCGGTATCGTGGCGACTGGGTCTCCGCCGGCCTGGTCAAGCTGATGATCGATGGCGTGGTCGAGTCACACACCGCAGCGATGCTCGCGCCGTACAGCACGGATACGACCACCAGCGGTTCGCTGTTCTGGGATCCTGCCGCGTTCACGGCAGCCGTCACGGAACTCGATGCACGTGGCTACCGCGTCATGACGCACGCTATTGGTGATCGCGGCATCCGCACGGTGCTCGACGCGTATGCCGCGGCCCGACAGTCGAATGGCGCGCGCGATCGCATCCAGCGCATCGAGCACATCGAAACGATCGATCCGGCCGACGTCGCGCGATTCGGGGGCGACGGCGTGATCGCCAGCATGCAGCCGCTGCACGCGTATCCGGAGGGAGACGGCGGCGAAGGGGTGTGGTCGCGCGAGATCGGCCCGGAGCGCGCCGGCCGGGCATGGCTCTGGAAGCAGATCTCGGACAGCCGCGGTCGCATTGCCTTCGGAAGTGACTGGCCCGTTGTCACGCTCAACCCATGGCCAGGCGTGCAGGTAGCGGTCACCCGGCAGACTGAACAGGGAGTGCCGACGCACGGGTTCGTGGGCTCGGAGCGACTCGACATCGCAACGGCAATCGCGGCATACACGATCGGCGGCGCCATTGCCGGGGGGCGCACCGCGACCGAAGGATCGATCACCGTCGGGAAGCGGGCCGACTTCGTGCTGTTGGCGACAGATCCGTTCACCGCAACACCCGCTCAGCTCGCGGCGATGGTCGTCGAGATGACGGTCGCAGGAGGCAGGGTGGTCCATCAGCGGAAGCGCTGACACCGGGATTGCGCGTTGCGGGACGTGCAGGGCGCGCCGATCTGCGGGCCTTGCGCTGCTGAAGACTGGACGGCAGTTGCGTCGGCACATAAGGTGAAGAGACCTATTCTCTCCGACGAGGGTGCCATGCGTCGCTTTTCCGCTGCAGTACTGCTGCTTGCACTTGCGCTGATCGCCGTCCCCGTCGCGTCACAGGCCCAGAGCAAACCGCGCAGTGATCGCAACCATATCACGAAGGAAGAACTCGAGCAGGCACCGGCTGGCGTCCAGACGGCACACGATCTGATTCGGATCATGCGGCCTTTATGGATGAATCCGTCGCGTGGTCGCACGGCGACTTCGGGCGCAGACGGGAGCAGCGGGGGAGCAACCGCAGTCATTCTGTATATCAACGAGATCCGGCAGCAATCCCTCGAGGACCTGAAGACGGTGCGTGCCAGCAGCGTCGTTGACATGCGGTTTCTGGACCAGAATCGCGCGATCCAGATGCGAGGACCGGGGCATGAGCTTGGCGTCATCGAGGTGACGACGGTCGACAAGAAGAACTAGCATGGCGCGCCGCTCGCGCGGGTTGATGAGCGTGTCGCCGACGATCGTTCGGTACTGGCACACGAGCAACCGCCAGGCTCCGGTGGCGTGATGCCCAGATACGTCGCCTTCCTTCGCGGCGTCATGCCGATGAACGCGAACATGCCCGACCTCAAGCGTTGCGTCGAGGCCGCCGGCATGAGCGACGTCACGACGGTGCTCGCGAGCGGTAACGTGGTGTTCACCGCGCGCAAAGCATCCGACGCGTCGCTCGAGCGCGCCATCGAGGCCGCAATGACCAAGCATCTCGGGCGCACCTTCCACACCATCGTGCGCCCGTCGCAGATGCTCAGCGAACTTCTCGAGCGGGATCCGTTCAGCGCGTTTCCGCTGCCCTCGAGTGCCAAGCGAATCGTGACATTCCTTCGTGAGCCCATCACCGCGCGGCCGACGCTCCCGCATGTCAGCGACGGCGTCCACATCCTGGCGGCGCATGAACGCGAGGTGTTTTCTGCCTACGAGCCCAATCCCAGGGGGCCGGTCTTCATGACGATGCTCGAGAAGATGTTTGGCACCAATGTGACCACGCGCACGTGGGACACCGTGCGGAAGTGTGCGGCACGCTGAGCACGCTTCAGTGATAAGGGAAGCGTGGGCACGGTCGAAGACGCAACGAACTGATCGGCACCCCGGAGACATCACGCGACAAGCGAAGTGCGTTCAGCTATCGTACTCCAACCCTGTTCCCGGAGACCACCGTGCCATTGCTTCGTTCCGCCATCGCGTTCGCCATCCCGCTTGTCCTTGCATCGACCGCAGGCGCACAGATCCCGAAGTCCGTTCTCGTCGACGTCGTCGAGACGCACAAGGCATCCGTGCTTCGCTATCTCGACGCCGCGCCCGATTCCATGATGAACTTCCGTCCGACTCCCGGCGTCCGCACCTTCGCCGAGCAGATCGAGCACGCAGCTCAGGCCGACGTGTTCATCGCGCACATGGCCATCGCGGGCAACATGAACATCCCGAACCTCGGCGACACTGCGGTCTACCGCCACAACAAGGCGGCGCTGCGAACGTACGTCGTTGCCGCGATGGACCACACACTCGGCATGCTGCGCGGCGTGACCGACGCGTCGCTCAGTCAGCCGATCACGATGATGCAGATGACGAAGCCCCGCTACCGTTTTCTGGTTGAGTTGCTGGATCACTTTCCGTGGACGCTCGGCCAGACCGTGCCATACCTGCGGATGAATGGCGTCACACCACCGATGTACACGCCGTTCTGACCGGCGCCGCCACGCAGGCGCACTGTGCCGCGCTCACGCCTCGCGCGGCACAGCCTGTCCTACCGCTTGCCATCAAGCGAGAAGGCGATCAACTCGGCGTTTTCTCCGCCACCCGTGGCGACCACCACGTACTGCACGCCGTTCGCACCCCGGTACGACACCGGATTGGCGTAGCCGCGGCCAGCCGGCAACTCAGATTGCCACAGCACGCGCCCGTCCTGGGTGCTCAGCGCGTAGAGCACGTTGCCGCCACCCGTCGCGAACAGCACTCCGCCCGCGGTGACCGTGCCCCCGGGTGCGCCAGCCACGCCGAGTGGCGGCAGCGCGACGTTGCGAAGCAACGGATGCTCACGGATGGATGGCGTATCGCCGAATGTCACCTGCCAGCGTTGCCGACCGGTGTTCAGGTCGATCGCCGTCATGGTGCCGTACGGTGGCTTGATGAGCGGCAATTGCTCCGGCGGCGCGTGATCCGCCATCGCTGAATCGGGATTCGCGGTCACGCCAATGCCGCTTCGCGGCAGGTCCGCCGTGTACTCGAATCCGATGGTGTCGTTTGGCACGCCCTTCTGGATCCGGTACAACGCCGGACTGTTCGTTGCCTTCACGAACAACGTCTGCGTGACCGGATCGTAGGACGTACTGCCCCACCCTGCCCCGCCAATGGCCCCGGGCATGGTGATCGTGCCCTTCAGCGATGGCGGCGTGAAGATCGGTCCGCTGCGATACTGGTTGAACACCGCAAGCGCGCGCCGCCTGAGATCCGGCGTGAAGTCAATCAGGTCGTCGATTGTGACGGATTGGCGCGCGAATGGCGCCGGCAGCGTGGGCATCGGTTGCGTGGCCGCCGTGCGCTCGCCGGGAACGTCGCTCGATGGAACGGGGCGCTCGACGATCGGCCAGATCGGTCGCCCTGTGACACGATCGAGCACATAGATCCACGCCGTTTTTGATGGCACGGCGACCACGTCGCGCGGGCGACCGCGCCAGATGATGGTCGCCATCACCGGCGGCGCGGGAAGATCGTAGTCCCACAGTCCGTGGTGCACGATCTGGTAGTGCCAGACGCGTTTTCCTGTCTGCGCATCCAGCGCGACGACGGACTCGGCGAAGAGGTTGTCGCCCTTTCGATCGCCGCCGTACCAGTCATTCGTTGGCGTCGACACCGGCAGGAACAACAGCCCTCGTTTCGCATCCAGGCTCATGGGTGCCCAGACGTTTGTGTGGCCCATGTACGCGAATGAACCCTCCTCCCACGTTCTCCAGCCGAACTCACCGGAATCAGGCACTGTGTGAAAGCTCCACACGCGCCGACCCGTGCGCACGTCGAACGCCTGCACATCACCCGGAGGATCGTTTCGATAGCGCAATCGGTCACCGACTCCGTTGCCAACGATGACCAGGTTGCCGTGGACAACGGCCGGTGACGTATTCGTGTAGTGTGCGCGATTGGTGGGCCGGCGCAGCTGTGCCGTGAGATCGACGGTTCCATCGACACCGAAGGACGGAATCGGCTTGCCGGTGGCAGCATCGATTGCCACGAGCTTCCACCGCGCATTGATGAAGATCCTGCGTTCACCGTCGGACGCCCAGGTGGCGATGCCACGATGCACGAACCCCGTGCCGTTGGATGGCTGGCCCATTCGCCAGACCTCCGGATCGTACTTCCACAGTTCGCGCCCGCTCTGTGCGTCGAGCGCCGCGACGGCGGCATATGGCGTCGAGACGTAGAGCGTATCACCGATGATCACCGGTGATGACTGAAAGAGCCCGGGCCGCGCAGGCTTCTGGTCTGGTCCCGCGGGCACATTGCGTTCACCGGTGCGCCATCGCCACGCGACCTGAAGCCGTGTCACGGTCGCGCGATCGATGTCGGCAATCGGCGCGTACCGCATCGCGCCGGGATCACCACTTGGTGTCGGCCAGTCGACGCGCTGGGCGAAGGCCGGCAACGCGCCTGCGACGCCGAGCAGCAGTGCCATCACCGGGATCGCGCGGATTGCCAGAAGAGGTGTTCGATTTCGCATGCCGGGAAGTTGACACCGGAAACGGTCTGGCGCGATGACGCAGCGCCCGGCGGTACTCAGCCGTAACTTGCGGAGCAGACCCTCTGGCCACCCGCACACGGAGCGAGCCCTGATGTTGGACGCGCATTGGCCAGGCGGACGGTGACGACAGAGTTCGGCCCTGGGATACGGCTTCGACTCGCCCACATGAGCGCCGGGACTCGCCTTGTCACCGCGCTCGTGGCGAGCGCGGTGACACTGGTGCTCCTGCCTCCGTCGATGCGCGCAGAAATGCGTGCGGTGGCATCATGGGTCAGCTTTGCACTCGTCGCCCTCTCGCTCACATGGCTGAGCATTCTCACGCTTGCGCCAACGCAGATCCGCGCGCTCGCTCGTCGCGAGGATCCAAGTCGCGTCGTCTCGCTGGTGCTGGTGGTGATGGGAGCAGCCGCCTCGCTGCTGGCGGTGCTGGTCCTGCTGCACGGCAGCATGACGATGAAGAGCGCCGACCGCATTGGCGCGATCGCCCTGGCGCTCTCCGCGGTGGCGCTGGCATGGACCCTCATTCACACCGTGTTCACCCTTCGGTACGCGCACCTGTATTTCGATGCGCCGGAAGGCCCGGCGGCCCTCGAATTTCCCGGCGTCGAGGATCTGCCGGATTTCCTCGATTTCGCCTATTTCGCCTTCATTGTGGGGATGACGGCGCAGACGTCAGACGTCGCCATTCATGATCGTCGCATTCGCCGCACAGCACTGCTGCACGGCGTCGTGTCGTTCGCATTCAACACGTCGGTGGTCGCACTGATGATCGGGATCCTGACGTCCGTGCTCTCGATCGGAGGGCCATGACGCCGGTCGCGGCCACCGACGACCTTACCGGTGCGTCCTTACCGCACGACAACCTTCCCGCTCATCCCGGCGTGCACGCCGCAGTCGTAGTTGAAATCACCGGCAGAGGGAAAGCTGCGTGCCACGGCACCGTTGGTGGTCACGGGCACGTTCGCGGGCGCGCCTGCCGTGGCCCGGAAGTTCACACTGTGGTTCAACGCGCCGAACGAGAAGGTCACGCTGGCGTTCCGCGCGACGACGACCGTGGGCGGTGTGAACGCGAGGTCGGAGTTGCCTGCGGCCACCGAGGCACTCCCGGGCAGCGAACCGCTCACGTTCACCGTGATGTTGGCAGTGGCCGTGACACCGTCGCGAGTCAGAGAGGCCGTGATCGTCGCACTGCCGGCTCCGATCGCCAGCACCGCACCATCTCCCTGCGATTCAGCGACCGCGGTGGCGGAACTGGAGTACGTATACCCCGCGGCACCGGTGATCACTCGGCCGGTCGCGTCGAGCGCCTCGACAACCGGCAGCGTGGTGGCGGTACCGGCTGTCAACGCGATGCTGTTCGATGCGAAGCGGATCGTGGAGAGCGTCTGCGTGCCACCCGAAGGTGGCGGGGCCGGGCTCGTCGAGCCGCCCCCGCCGCCGCACGCAGCCAACCCGAGCATTGAAACGCCAGCGACAAGCGGCAGCAGCTTCATGGGAAACCTCCGACAAGTGACAAGCGCGGCACCGACTCGGGACGACCAGGCGAGTTGCATCTCGGGTACGGACGCCACGGCGCATCCCAGTATTCCCTCGCCCGTCTGGGCTGCGGGACGGAACGTGATGTGCCGTTGACGAGCGCGACGTGATGACCGCGGAACGATCGAGGGTGGAGGTGAGGCTGCCGTGTGCCCGTCGCCAGACGGTTCATTGCCTCACACGGCGTTGCGATGCTAATTCCAAGTACAATTCCGCCTGACGCAGGCACCGCCAGAATCCCGCCATGATCCGCCGCTTGCGCACTGTGAGACCAAGCCTTCTTTCGGCCGCCACTTGACGTTGCGATCGAGCCAGTCCGGACAGGGTGGACGCCGCGTTCGCAGGCGGCTGCTCCTGCCGGTCGTGCTCATCGCGTCGTGCCTGATCGTGTTTGCGTTCGCGCGTGCATGGGATCGCAGGCGCACGGAGATCCGGGTCCAGCAGGCGCAGGCCATGCAACTCGTCAAGGTTGCCGCCCGCACGCTCGACGGTTCCATCGCGGAGGCACAGACCCTCTTGTTCAGTCTGAGCCGAGCGCTCGATCCGGACGCACCGGCTGAACGCAACGACCTGGCGCTGCAGGCGCTGTTCCGTGCGGCGCCGGTGCGCTACGCGAACATCTGGCTTGCCGATACTGCCGGCAACAACATCGGCGCGGCGCGGCTTCCGGCTGAGGGCAGGGCCGCGCTGTCGATCGGGGATCGTCGCTACCTCAGGACTGCGTTGGCCACCCGGAAGTTTGTCGTTGGCGAAGTGGTGCCGGCGGCCGAGCTGCCCGGCAATCCATACGTGCTGACCTTTGTGTTGCCGGTCCTGTCGGCTGATTCATCGACCGTGCGCGCGGTGCTTGGCGCATCCATTCAGCTGGATTCGCTGGAGGCGATTCGTGCGGTGCGTGCGCTCCCGAGCGGATCGGTACTGACGGTGCTCGATTCAACGGGAACTGTGGTGATCCGCTCGGCCGAACCATCGGGGTGGATCGGACGCACATTCAACGATGCGAGGACGAGGCGCAACTTCGCGAAGAACGAGGGAGTCGGCGAAGGAACATCCGCCGATGGCACGGTGCGTCTGGCGAGCTACAAGGGACTGGAGCGCATTGCCTGGATGGCATATATCGGCGTTCCGGCCAGGTACACGACTGATCTGATCAAGAGCCAGTTCCTGCGCGATCTCGTCACTGGTGGTCTGATCACGCTGCTCTTTCTGCTCGTCGGCTATGTGCTCGCGTTGCGAATCATCACACCGATCGAGGCGCTGACCGCAGATGCGCGCGCGATCGCCGACGGCGACATGACTCGGCGATCAACGATCGTGACCGATGACGAAGTGGGCGACCTTGCCGGTGCGTTCAACCGGATGGCCGACACCGTCGAGGAGCGGAATGCAGCGCTGCGGAAGTCACAGGACCAGCTCTTGCACGCGCAGAAGATGGACGCCCTTGGCGCATTTGCCGGCGGGATCGCGCATGACTTCAACAATTACCTGTCAGCGATCGTCGGGCATGCCGAGCTGGCGGAAGCTGCCCTGTCCAGCAACGATCCGGCGCGAGAGGATATCCAGCAGATCCTCTCGACCTCAGCGCGCGCAGCCGATCTGACGCGACAGATCCTCGTGTTCAGCCGGAAGCAGGTCGTCGAGCCGCACATGCTCGACCTCAACGAGGTGCTGCGGGGAATTGAGCGCATGCTGCTCCGCGTTGCAGGTGAGTCGCGCTCGCTGACGCTGACGCTGAGCCCGACGCCGCTTCCAGTCTTCGCGGATCACGGGCAGCTGGAACAGGTGATCGTGAACCTGGTTGCCAACGCCCGCGACGCGACGGGCGAGGGCGGTGTGATTCAGATCCGCACGGCGTGCGTGCCGCTGGCGCACAGTGACAAGGCGACGGGTCACGTGAACACGTCAGAGCATGTACAGCTCGCGGTCACGGACAACGGTGCCGGAATGTCACCGGCGACTCAGGACCGCATCTTCGACCCGTTCTTCAGCACGAAGGATCGCCGCCATGGCACCGGGCTTGGCCTCGCCATCGCGTACGGGATCGTCGAGCAGAGCGGCGGACGCATCGTGGTGGAGAGCACGCTCGGATCCGGCAGCACGTTCACGGTCAGCCTGCCGATCGGAACGGACGAGGCAGTGGACTCAGACGCCAGAACTGACATCGGCCAGCACGGCGCGCCTGAGGGGGGCCGCATTCTCCTCGCCGAGGATGACGCCGCAGTACGAGCCAGCACCGCCCGCCTGCTCGAACGCCTTGGCCACACCGTCACGTCGGCACCAGATGGAATCGTGGCACTTCAAATCCTGCAGGACAGCGTCACGCCATTCGATTTGCTGCTGACCGATGTCGTGATGCCGGGAATGTCCGGTTCCGTGCTGGTTGACCACGCCCGCAGACTGAACCCGGAGATGGCAGTGCTCCTCATGAGCGGCTACGCCGACGATGAGGCGGCACTGAAGGCGCTGGCGGCCGACACCGTCGCATGCCTGCCGAAGCCGTTCTCGATCAGTGAACTGAGCGCGTTTGTCAGTCGTGCGCTGGCCTCACGACCGACCGCATCGCACCGCAGCTGACCTCATCGCACGATCACACCGGGAAAGCCGGCTGATCGGCCGCGAGGCTGGCGGCACGTGGCCCTCGCGGCCCGCCTCCTCCGGCTGCCGCGCAACCCTTTCGTCAATCGCCCGGTCTGAGAGGCGCACACTGCACCGCCGGCCACTGACTCACCGCCCGACCTCCCCGTGAACGACCAACAGCTGATCGCGCAGGTGCTGGCCGATGATCCGAGGGCGGAGCGTACGCTCTACGACCGGAACGTGGACAAGGTGTATCGCCTTGCCTACCGGCTGGCTGGTGATGGGACGCTGGCCCAGGACTTCACGCAGGAAACGTTCGTCCGGGCATTTGCCCGGCTCTCGGAGTTCCGGGGTGACGCGGCGCTCTCCACCTGGCTCTGCTCGATCTGTGTCGGCGTGTCACTGAACGGGCTGCGCGCGAAGGCATCGCGCGAGAAACACGAGGCGGGGTTCGACGAAGCGCTGTCGTTCGCGATGACGACGCGCGAGTCGGAGCCGGACCTCAAGGTACGGATGCAGGAAGCAATCGATGCCCTGCCGGACGGGTACCGGACCGTGTTCCTGATGCACGACCTCGAGGGCTACACGCACGAGGAGATCGGCACGGTACTGGGAATCGAGTCCGGCACCAGCAAGGCACAACTGTTTCGTGCGCGACGGAAGTTGCGCGTCGCGTTGGCAGAATTCGAAGGAGAATGGGCATGACCGAAGAACACACAGAGGACGACGCGCCACTGCCGGCCATCCAGGCTGAGGCAGCGACAGCATATCACGCGCTCTCAGGCAGCATTCCACGCGACGCGATGTGGGCAGCGATCCAGGCGAGGCGCGCACGCACCGACATCGTCGGCGTGTCGCCAGCGTCGGCGGCGAGTGACGCGCCTCCAGTGACGGTGGTGCGCACCACGCGTGGCGCGATGACGCGTCACATGCCGCGGTGGATCGCGGCGGCCGCCGCCGCAGCGATCCTCGTCGCAGTGGGACTGACGCGCTACCCCCGTGCTAACGTCTCACGCATTGCGGACACGGCTGACACCACGATGAGCGACGGAGCCTGGCAGGTTGCAAGTACGGAACACCTGGGCCTTGCGGAAAGCATGCTGACGACGCTCGCCGCGAGTCGGCGGTCCGATGGCGCCGCCGAACTCTCCGCGTGGTCGCGCGACCTGCTCGAAAGCACACGACTCCTGATGGACTCGCCGGCCGGACGCGATCCGAAGCGCCGCGCCCTCCTCGAGGATCTGGAGCTGGTGCTCGTTCAACTCGTCGAGTCGGGCCCGGCGATGCGCCGCGAAGACCGCAGTGTCATGGACGAAATCCTGTCACGATCGGCGCTGCTCCTGACACGCATCCGCACGAATATCCCCGCCGGCGTGCCGGCGTCGCAGAACTGAATCCCGGAGAACCACCATGATGTGGATGATGTCACTGGCACTCGCCGCGCAGCTTGCCGCGCCGCAGGACACGATTGCGCGCCCAGAACAAGTGTACGCGTACTCCTCGGCGGATGGATTGCAGCGCGGCCGCGCCGAGGCCGCTGCGCAGCCGAAGGACCCCGCCGATTCCCTGCTCCGCGCGGCCAGCGGGCGCATGTCGCGCGGCGACTACCGCGCGGCAGCGGACATGTACCGTGCCACGGTGCAACGCTTCCCCACGTCCATGCGACTGAGCGAGGCGATGTACTACGAGGCCTTTGCCCTCTACCGCGCTGGCGACCTTCCCCGCGCGCGCGCTGCAATCGACGCCATGCGCGCGCGCTATCCGCAGCAGGCGGCGCGCGGTGACGCCGGCGCGCTTCGTACCCGCATCTGCGGGGCGTTGGCCCGCGAAGGCGATAGCGACTGCGCCGCGGAAGTGACGGAACGGTCAACCCGTGTCGCGGAGACGCGAGCACCTCGCACCGGCGGCGAGTGCCCGGACGGAGAGAGTGAGGAAGACGATACACGGATCGCGGCGCTTAACGCGCTGCTCCAGATGGATGCGGAGCGAGCGATGCCAATCCTCACCAGTGTGCTGGCTCGGCGCGACAAGTGCTCGGAGCGGCTGCGCCGGAAGGCGGTGTTCCTGGTGGCACAGAAGCAAACGCCCGCGTCGGCCAACGTGCTGCTCGCCGCCGCGCGGAACGATCCCGATGCAGAGGTTCGTCAGCAGGCCGTCTTCTGGCTGAGTCAGGTGCGCGACCCGCGCGCAGTGGACATGCTGCTGGAGATCGTGAATGGCGACGGTGACGTCGCACTGCGCGAGCGGGCGCTGTTTGCCTTGTCACAGCATTCGAGCGCCCGCGCAGCCACCGCGCTGCGTACCTTCGCCGAGAACGAGAGCGAGCCCTCGTCGTTGCGTGAGCGTGCCATCTTCTCGCTCGGCCAGCGAAGCGGCGCCGAGCAGACGGAGTACCTCCGCAGTCTCTATCGAAAACTCGGGAGTCAGGATCTTCGCGAGCGAGTGCTCTTCGCGCTTTCGCAGCGGCGCGGCGCCGGCAACGAGGCATTCATGATGGGCATCGCAAGTGATCCGAAGGAGCCTTTCGAGCTGCGCAAGAAGGCGATCTTCTGGGCCGGGCAGATGGGCATCGATGTTGGCCAGCTCGGCAGGTTGTACGGCACACTCGACAATCGCGAGATACGCGACCAGGTGATTTTCGCGCTGTCGCAGCGCCGCGAGCCAGAGGCACTCAGCAAGCTGATGGACATCGCGAAGTCGGAACCGGACCGTGAGTTGCGGAAGAAGGCCATCTTCTGGCTGGGACAGTCGCGCGATCCGCGCGCGACGGCGTTCCTGGCGGAACTGATCAACAAGTGAACTCGCACACGGTGGTCCTCATCGTCACCGCCGGCGTACTGGCCGCGGCCCCGCTGCCGGCACAGGAGACGATCGCGCAGGCGGTTCGGCGTGTCGGCACCGGCACGTTGCGCCTGCAGTTCAAGGCGAGGCCAGGCGTGTGCGGCACGGGCCAATCGATGAATTTCATGACCGTGAATTCGTCGCGAAACAAGGGCGAGTGGGAATCCGATTGCGAGCCCGGCCCGGTGAGGGTGGCAATGGATATCCGGAGTGGCACCCCCACAAAGCTCCGCTTCTACGTCGGCGGCCGCTGGGGACCCTCAGGTGACGCGCTGGACATCGGCGCCGTGTCGGCCCGGGATGCCGGCGACTGGTTTGTGAAGCTGGCCGAGACTGGATCCGGCAGCGTTGCGCGCGAAGCGGTCTCGGTGTCGACCATTGCTGATTCCTCCGTCGTCTGGCCCGCGCTGCTGCGCATCGCGAAGGACAGCAACCGCGATGTCGAGCTACGCAAGAGTGCCGTGTTCTGGGTTGGCCAGGCTGCGAGTGACGCGGTCGCGTCCCTCAGCGGATTGGTGGAGGATGACGACGGCGAGATCGATGTTCGCAAGCAGGCGGTCTTCGCACTCTCGCAGCGCCCGAATGGCGAAGGGGTGCCCGCGCTCCTCGGCATTGCACGCGGCAAGCTCGACCCGCGGATCCGGCGTCAGGCGATCTTCTGGCTGGGGCAGAGCCGCGATCCGCGTGCGCTCACGTACTTCGAGGAAGTGCTCACGAAGCCGCAGTGACGTCACCACGCACTCGCGGCCGGCGACCCTCGTACGGGCGCCAGACATGCACACGGCCCCGGCGCCATGTGGCGCCGGGGCCGTCGTGAATCAATCCCGCCGGATTCCTACGGATTACGATCCGTGCATCCCTTGAAATTCGGATTGTTTCGCTCGGCGGTCACCACAGGAAGATTGACGTCCGTGCCATAGAACCCACCCTTGTAGTGTACGCCTTGCGGGAATGAATTGGCTTCCGTCCGGGCATACTGCCGGATCAGGCGGCGGAGATCGCCCAACCGCTGACCGCGGCTGAATGTCCAGTACGCCTTTTCGCGGAACAGCAGCGAAAGCCGTGCATCCGCGCTCCCTGGATCCACCAGCGTGGTCATCACGGCAGGCTGCACATCGCCGAGCTTCGGTGGCGCGGCCCGCAGCGCGTTCAGAATCGTCAACCAGGTCGCGCTCCCGCCGCGAAGCGCAGACTCTGCCTCGATCAGTCGTGCATCAACGCCGTTCGCCACGTCGACGGCCGTCAGCTGACCCCAGACCGTCGTCGTACGCGTGTACGTCTGCCCATCCTGCCCATTGATGGCGCCGGTCGTCGGGGTAGTGACCGGCAGCCGCGCATCCTTCGACGACGCGAAGGGAATCGCATTCAGGACCCGGATGTTTCGAGAGTTCCCTTCCACGCTGTCACCAACGCTGTACCGGCGCGAGCTCAGTCCCTGCCCCCACAGCGTATTCGTTCCTGTCGTGAGTGAGAAGGTGTGCTGATACACGAACGTGGTCGGGATACCGGCAACGAAGCCCGCCGCGCCAGTGAAGTCGGCGAGCGCGAGCGCCACACGCGCGCGCGCCACTCTCGCCGCACGGTTGATCGTCACGCTCTGTGCATCGGTCCCGTTGGCAAAAGTGATCGCCGAGTCCAGCGATGCAGCCCCGAGCTGAAAAACCTGTTGGTTGGACAATGGCTGGCCATCCTCCGGTGGCAGCGTCGTGGTGTTGCCGATTGGAATCCCGTTGCAGAAGTCGCTCGCGAGCTGCAGTTCGGCAAATCCACGGGCGAGATACAACTCGGCGATCAGCGCGCGCGACGTTGGATTCAGCACCTGCATGATCGTCGCCGCCTCGGTGGCACGGGTTCGCACGCGATAGAGGTTGCGCAGCATGGTCGTGACCGATCCGTTGAACTCCCGTACGCGACGCTGGTCCGTCTCGTCGTTCTCGATGAATGTGGAGCTCGTCGACCACTCGTCGGCAAGCAGCCCTCCGAACAGCCACGAGCTCTCGGCAGCGCCTGTGATCGAGCGGAACGTTCCGATCGCACCGTATGAGAGGGAGGTTGCCGCCTCTGCAGTCTTCACGTCGCTCGGGAACACGATGTCCGGATCGGTGACGCCGAGGATCTTGTCGCTGGCGCTTTGACACGCTGGCAACGCCAGTGCGACGGCAAGCGTGAGGCCCACCCGCGCACGCGACCCGAGGCCGCCGGTCAGTGAGATGAATGACATGGCTGGTGGCTCCTAGAATCCGAGGTTGAAACGGAAGACGAAGTATGTCGGCGGAGCAATCGTCTGAAAATCTGAAGGCGCCTCGGTGCCACTCGTCGCGTTGAAAGCAGTCTCGGGGTCAGCGCCCCGATACTTGGTCCAGAGCCTCAGATTCCGGCCGGACAGGACGACGGACAGCGAGCGCGCCTTGAGGAGTCGTGCCGCGAGTGACGCGGAGAACGTGTACTCGATTGACGCCTCACGCAGACGAACGAAGCCGCCGTCCTGGAGGAAGCCGTCCAGCGTGCGCTGCGGCGCCTCATTGGCAGCGATGTTGGTCGCCTGGTCGACCAGGTCCGCCCTCAGGTTGTTGCGGCCGCTGCAGTTCGGTCGGGTGCAGCGAATACGCTCCGTGTTGTTGTACCAGAGGTTGCCCTTGCGAATATCCCACAGCGAGGAAATTCGCAGCTTGCGATTCAGCAGCTCGAATCCGTTCGTCACCGTCGTGTTGTAGCGCGGCGTGGCATACCCGCGATAGATGACGCTGTCCTCGACGAAGACTTCGTTTTTCGCCGTGTCGGCGAAGTACGTCAGCAGGCCATCGCCGTTCTTGTCCCTGAATCCCGTGATCGGCGCCGCCCAGTAGGCGGAAATGGGAAACCCGGCGCGAATGCGGGTCGTGGTGCCGATCTGCTCCGGTGTATCGCCAAGCGACCTGACTTCGTTGTTGTTGATGGCCGACGACACGTTCACGTCCCAGCCGAGGTACGGCTTGTCCACCAGCTGCGCCGTGATGCCAAGTTCAACACCGGTGTTCTGCACCGAGCCGAGGTTTCGCAGTTGCGACGCCACGAGACCGTACGAGGGCGGCAGCACCGCGCTGATCAATGCGTCCTTGGTGACCTTGTTGTAATAGGTGGCATCGAGGCTGAACCGGCTCCCGAACATCTGCGCCTCGAACCCTGCCTCGTGCTCGCCGGACCGCTCAGGGCGCAGGTCCGGGTTCCCGAGCGCGGCCGCGATCAGCGTCGGCTGATCGGCGGCCAGCAGGTTCGTGGTTCCCGCGTTGAAGAAACGCAGCGCGTCATTCGGACCTGGCTGCACCCCGGACTGTCCGTAGGCATAGCGCAGGCGCAGCGAGTTCAGCCACGAGGGAGACTTGAACCAGTCTTCCTGCGAGATCAGATACGACGCGGACGCCTTGGGGTAGACCACGCTCTGGAAGTCGGTGCCGAACGCCGAGTTCTGGTCGCTGCGTACTGCGGCCGTCAGGAAGAGTCGATCGCGGATGGCGACAGCCTGTTCAACGAACACACCGAACGTCTTGGCAATCGTCGTCGCTTCAGCCACCACCGGCGACGTGCCGGACGACACGTTCTGCGACGCCGGTGCGAGCTGTGTGGAGCCCGTCGACGCGAGCGAGGCACGGAAGCCGATGTACTGCGCGCCAGCGGTGGTCTTGAGCGCGAGGCCGAACAGCTTGTACTGGGCCGTCGACCCGACGTCGACCGTGAAGTTCCGCGTGCTCGTGCGGTTGATGCCACGTGATCCAAGGCGCGTCGTTGCGGTCAGCGGTGGACCTTCACCCCGGTAGAGCAGGTTGTCATCGCTGATCGAGGTGAAGTCGTTGCCGACGGTCGCCCGATTGGAGAGCCAGGTGAACGGCCGCCAGTTCGCCTGCGTCGACCAGATGAAACGGTTCACGCTCTGTGCTGTCTGTTCCTGCCACGAGTATCCCGGCGTCCATGCCCGATAGCCGTTCAGCGGCGTTCCCAGTCCGCTCACGGTGCCGTTGGCGCGGGTACCGGGTCCGCCAAACACCTGCGATCCAAGTCCTGCGGTCGAGTTGGACTCGAGTGAATACCGCTGTCCGATGTTGATGAAGTTCGTCGACACAGCCAGCTCGAGTTTCGGCGTGACGGTCGCGTTGACGTTGGCGCGCAACGAGCGCCGATTCATCTCGTTCGGGCGGTCAACCCACTCACGGATCGGGAGGCCAACCGAGTCGAAGCGCTGCCGCTCGAACTGCGGCAGGGCGAGCACGCCCAGTTCATTCTCGTCTTCCGCCGACACGAAGTAGCGCACCGCATCGCTGCCGCCCGAGACCTGTACACCCGTCTGGCGCCGATTTCCCCGTGCGACTGGCGTCAGGTCTTTTTCGTCGAAGATGTTCAGCGCGCTGGTGGAGTCAGCGACACACTCCCCGGTACCCACACGCTGCAGATTGCAGAACGCGCGCGACGAGACCGTCTCTCCCGGTCGCTTGCCCCACAGGCTGAAGGCCGTCGGGTATCTGTTGCGGTCCTCGAGGGCACCGGCCTCACCATAGAGCGTCCAGCGCGGTGCACCCCGCGCGCCCCTTCTTCGTCGTGACGAGAATCACGCCGTTCGCTGCGTCCGTGCCGTAGAGTGTCGCCGCCGACGGCCCCTTCACGATCTCGATGTTCTCGATCTCATCCGGGTTCAGGTCGCCGATACGGCTGGCGTTGTTGCCGCCCGTGTTGCCACCTGCACCGTTCCCCGTGGCGGTAGAGAAATTCGAGTTCGTGCTCGTCATGCGAATGCCGTCAATGATCCAGATCGGCTCGTTCGACAGGCTGACCGAGTTACTCCCGCGAATCCGGATGCGGGCGCCCGTGCCGGTTTGCGTCCCGCTGGTCACCGTCACGCCGGGCGCACGCGAATTCAGCAGGTCATTGAGGTTGCCCACGGGAGTCGACTCCACAACGCTGGCAACGTCGATGTTCGCTGTCGCATTCCCGATCTCGACTCGCCGCTGCTCACCCGTGGCGGTCGTCACCACGGCTGCGAGACTCACCGCAGCGGCACTCATGGTGACCTCCGCCGTTGCGGTCGCGCCGGACGTCACGGTGATCAGCCTGCTTTGCTCGGCGTACCCCACGCGCAGAACGCGAAGCGTGTACGCCTTCGCGGGCACCGCGCGAAACGTCGCGCGCCCTTCCGCCGACGTCGCGGTGGCGAAGTTCGTCCCGACGAGAAACACGCGGGCTGATTCAATCGGTTTCTGGTCGCCCGCTGACGTGACGCGTACGACGACCGTTCCGCCCGAGGGCTGCTGGGCAAGGAGCGGCGATACCGCGAGCGCGCAGGCTGCGGACAACGCCAGACAACGGCGCCACTGTGGAGGCATGGGTGGGATCTCCATGGGAGTACGGGTGAAGTGCTCGCGAGCCGTGCATCGCGCTGCGGATGCGAGAATCTCGGTCCGGCCTTCGACACTCCCGAAGGTACCGCGAGTGTAACACGGATCTAGCGTCTCCGCCACGTCGGGCTCGGCATCCTCGGCGCACCCGTGGGCGTTCGCTGGCACGACGATGTGGCACGATCATGCCGCGCATCGAGCTCACGACACGCGGTCGCGTCGTCGTCGTGCCCCTCGATGCGGCGGCGATCGGCCCGTGCGCACTGGTCAGCCCGGCGTTGCCCGACCTAAAGGGCGAACGATTCGTCGACCTGTTCACGCTGCGCTGCACGGTACTGCCACTCGCCCGCAACATGCCACCCGAGTTCAGGGAGGAGCATGCGGTGCGCGTCGTGCTCGGAGCACTCAGCCTTACTCGGGTCGCACCTGGTGCGGGAGCCGTCGACGGCGCCGGGGATGCACTCAAGGTGGTGCACAGGACCAACGGGTGAGCCGTGGAGATGGCATTCGATCAGCGTGGCGAAGCGGTCGAGATGGCAGCACAGCTGGAAAAGCTGGCGGCGGAGCAGCGCGTTCAGCATTTTCGTTCCGTCGCGCTCGCGACCAGGCGCGCCGCATTGAATCGGAGGCACGTATGCGACTCACCAAGGTGTCTGCCGCCTGTTACGGGCTTGGGCTCTTCATCGGCGGCGCCGCGAGTGTCGGCCTGGCATTCGGGTTCGCCCCGAGCCGCCTGCCAGCTGCGCTCCTCGATGTCGCCGCGTACAAGCTGGCATTTCTCACGTCCATCGCACTCTTCGGTGTTGGAGCAGCCGTTGGGCGCTACGCGCAGGCGGTGCGGCGCTCCCGTGAGGAGGCGGCCGAGTTCGCCGAGGAGGCGGCGGCGCTGACGCAACCGCGTCCGGCGGACGACCTCACACGATCGACGAGCTCCCGGGACCGCGATCGCGCCTGAGACGACGGCGCCGGACTGACTTGCTATCGCTTCACCGAGGCCGCGCGTATCCTGTGTGAGCTGTCGACGCGTCCCGCCCGCCAGTCAGACGCACACACGCCACGTCACACTCGTCTCATGCGATTCCCCCGCCTCCTTGTTCTCGCGGCCATCGCCGCGACCTGCCCGCTGACCACTTTCGCTCAGGACACGCCGTACGAGCGCGAAGTCGCGCGCGACGTGATCGCGAAACTCGCCACGCTGCAACGCACAGTGGACGTCACGGGCTGGGCCACGCGCCTTGCGGCGCCCGACGCCGTGCGTGACCGGATCGCGGCCCGCGCGAAGGCCCTGATGGACACCGAACTGCTGGCGATGGCCGACGACATCACGCGGCACCCGGAGATCGGGTTCAAGGAGGAACGATCGGTGAAGATTCTCACCGACTGGCTCACGGCACACGAATTCGACGTCACGATGGGATCGGGCGGGTTTGCGACAGCATTCGTCGCGCGCCACCGGCGGACAACCGGCGGCCCCGGACTGGGCATCATCGTCGAGTACGATGCGCTTCGCGGAACGCGTGGCGACTTCCATGGCGATCAGCATTCAACCCAGGGACCGGTCGGCCTGGCGGCGGCGGTCGCAATCGCCGAGTGGCTGATCGAGTCGAAGACACCGGGCCAGGTGATCGTGATCGGAACGCCCGCCGAGGAGATGATGCCACCGCCGGCAAAGACGGTGATGCATGAGAAAGGAGTATTCAACGGGCTGGATATCGCGGTCCGCAGTCACTCGAGCATGGCCTCGCAGCGTGCGGCACCAGGCTTCGGGAGCTGCTGCCTGAACATCGATGGCGTGCGCTACACCTTCAGCGGCGCACCGGCGCACCAGATGACACCGTGGGATGGCCGCAATGCACTCACCGCCGTCAGGCATCTCTTCGACAACGTGGACGCACTGCGTGGCACCTTTCGGCCCGAGGCGCGCATACAGGGCATCATCCCGGAAGGCGGCAAGGCCCCGAATGTCGTCCCGGATCGCGCAGTGGCAGACTTCTACGTGCGCTATCCCGACGCCGTCTATCTCGGACAGATGCGCCAGATGATCGACGATGCCGCCCGCGCGGCCGCGCTGGCCACCGGCACCAAGGTCAAGATCGAAACCTACGGCTCCATGCGCGATGGCATCTCGCTTGGCACGCTGAACGAAGTGGCATTCGCACTCGTGAAGCGCTACGGCGGCGGCAAGGTGATGGACGCACCGGGTAAGCCGCAGGGATGGGAGGAGACAGGCAGCGTGTCGCGAGACGTGCCTGGCGTCGGCCTCAGCGCGTGGACGTCAAACGGTGGATTTCACACCTACGAGATGGAAGCCGATGCGCTCGGCCCGGTTGGACACGGTGGATTCGTCGTCGATGCACAGGCAATGGCTGCGCTGCTCTATCAGTTTGCGAGCAAGGCTGACTTTCGTGCGGCGGTGAAACGGGAATTCGAGGGGCTCAGAGGGTTGTACTCCGAGTACGAAGGCGTCTTGCAGAAAGCGTATGCGCTGCCGGTCGTGAAGGATCCGGAGTGACGCTCACCATCACCGCCGCTGCGCCGAGGCATCAATGAGTATGGCACTGCCTGCCATCCCCGCCGGGAATGCGGAGCACCCTGTTCCGTTGATCGTGATCACGGCAAACGACCTTCCGGGGTCAACCGCGTTCTACTCGACCGTGTTCCGGTGGGCTGCGTTCCCGATGTCTGCCGAGCTGACCTCCATGGTCGCGCCGTCAGGACCGGGCATCGCACTGCGCTCCAACGCGCCGGCTGGCTTTCCCGGCGTCGTGCCATTCATTGGCGTCCGAGACGTCACTGAATCACTCGCCAGCGTCGTCGCCGCCGGCGCCGCTGTCGAGCGCGAGCCATGGGCCATTCCGATGGTCGGTAGAATGGCCAGATTCAAGGACGCGAGCGGGACGATCTATGGCCTCACCACTGGAATGGCGCCGGGGGCAGCGCCGCGCGTTCCGATGCCGTTTGGCGACAATCCCAAACCGCCCGCGAACAGCATCTGCAGCCTGGAGATGTACGCCGCCGATGGCGCGACTGCCGCGCAGTTCTTCCGCGATGTGTTCGGGTGGGGCTCCATGGCAACGATGCCGCACTACATGGCGTTTGATCCAGGTGCCGGCATCGGCGGTGTCTTCCAGTCGCACACGCCAGCAACGCCAGCCGTCGCGTACATCTATGTCGCCGACGTGAGCACCACGCTGACCGCGATCGAGGCCGCCGGTGGCAAGCGAATGGGCGACGCGATGCCGATGCAAGGGATGGGTTGCTTCGGATACTTCACCGATCCGTCAGGGACGGCGATGGGACTCATCGGTCCCTGAGCGCCGCCGCACTGTTTGTGGACCAGGCGTCGTCCGCCGAGCATCAGGGGATCGGATCGACGCGCAGAGTCACGCGATAGTCCCCTCGCGGAATTGCTGCGCCGCTCCGCCGTCGTGGCAGGACCTGGGCGATGCGCACACGGTTCACGCCAACGTCGACCGTGTACGGCTCGAGTCCGGTGTTCAACGTGACTGCCGTGTCAGTGGTGCCGATTCGGACGATCGCGCGCGCCTTCACGTTGCCTGCCCACACGCAGACGACATCCTCAGGACACCGCGAATCCTCGTCGACCGAAACCAGCTCGATGCTGACCCCGGCGGCACTCCCTCGCTCCCCGATCGCCAGTGTGGTCTCGCTGGGATCCGACGGCTCGACGGTGGCGGAGGCGCACCCGTTGAAGGTGCCGACCAGGGCGAGCACAAGCAACACCTTCTCCCGGCGACGTACGATCCGCATTTCGTGACGCCTCGCAAAGAGTCGTGGCCGCGGTGTGTTGCGGACAGCCCCGCAACGTGCACCGCTCAGCTCACGCACCTGCGAACGGTACTCGGGGAGCATCAGAATGGTCACGACACCAGCACGACGGCTTCTTTCCGCCGGTCGGCGCGAGATGCGAACGCGGCGTGCGGCGCGTGACACATCCTGCGCAAACCTCGGGTGCTCAGAAGAAGTACCGGCGCCAACCCGTCACGTCGTTTCGACGCATACGCCACATGATTACGGTGCCGGAAATCGTGAGCACCGCCAGTGCGGCCGCCCAGAACATCGCGGCCACGAGCCCGCCATCACCGAACCACTCGCCGCTGTGCAGTCGGGTGAGGAACGGCTTGTCGGCGTAGTCATCAACCCGGATGAGGGCGCCGGTCCCCGCGTCCATCACATAGGCGCGATCCTCGCCGCCGGTCAGCTTGCCGGTGAAGATCGTGACGGTTGGCGTCGCGCCCTTGAGTTGCACCTGCACCTTGTCGATCGGCACATCTGGCGCCGTCTTCGCAAGCGTCGCGATTGCAAGGTCGATGGGCGTCGTCACGAGCGCGGGCGCCGCCACGCTGACGGGGCTGACGAGATCGCGGGTCGCCTCGCGAAGCGCCTCATCCTCGCCGAAGAACTCGGTGAAGGCGAGAACGAAACCGGTGCACGACACGAACATCAGGAACAGCGCGGCAGGCAATCCGATCCAGCGATGCCAGCTACGCCACTGGGCAGGGGTGATCATGTGGCGATTGAGAAATGGATCAGCGATGACAGGATTGACCCAAAATAGCGAGCGGAGGATCGTGGCGCGCCTGATCTTCAGGTTCCGTCGTCACGAGCGCCGGAACGCCGCCAGCGACGGTGTGGCGCCAGTCAACTCGAAGCGGAACACTTCACTTCCTCGGCATTGCCAGACGCCGCGCAACGGCCTATTCGTTGTGCGCCGCATGCCACTGACCCTGGCGCTCGCCGGGAGCGGTAGTCACCGCGCGGAAGGGCCAGGATGGCGGGCCGCGGCACGACCGATGGACACACATCACGGAGGTGCATGCCGATGACACAGCGGAAACCCGTGCGGAAGCAAAAGGTCGTCCCGACAGACCGCAGCCTGATCCGGGAGTTCACGGATCTGCCGAACGTTGGCGCCGCGACCGCTGGTGATTTCCGCGTGCTCGGTCTCACCCGCCCGCAGGAATTGATCGGACGAGATCCGTTCGAGATGTATGCGGAGCTCTGCCGCAGAACGAACGCCCGACATGATCCATGCTGCATCGACGTCTTCATGGCGGTTGTGGACTTCATGGGTGGTGCTCCGGCGCGTGCCTGGTGGAGCTACACACCAGAGAGAAAGCGCAGGGTTGCGGCGTCTGCGACACCAGCTTGAGCAGATGCTCGACGGCCTGATGCGCGCAGCGTCGCGGCGCCGCACACCCCGCGACACCGCATTCGTCACACCGCTGCCTTGGCCGGTGTGGCCCCGCTCATCGCTTCGGTAGTCGGCTCCTGCCCCAGAAACCCTCGGGCGTCGCCGTCAGGCTTTCGAGCCCCATGCGCTTGATCGCCAGATCGGCCTCGCGCTGCGCCATCGTGAGTACGGCGTCCTCGTTCACGGACAACACGCGGCGATCGCGCATCAGCACGCGTCCGTTCACGAGCACCGTGGACACATCATTGCCATTCGCGAAGTACGCGATGCGATAGAGCGGCATGTTCATCGGGACCATGTGCGGCCGCCACCAGTCCACGAGGATGACATCGGCCTTCTTCCCCGGTTCCAGCGAGCCGATCTCCTTTTCCATCCCGAGTGCACGCGCAGCGTCAACCGTGACCATCTCCAGCACCTTGCCGGCCGGCAGAACGTTCGTATCGCGCCAGTAGAAGCGGTGGTATCGCATGGCCTGGAACATGTGGCGAAACATGTCGTAGCTGCGATCCGGGGCAACACCGTCAGAGCCCAGCATGACGGTGACACCGGCATCGAGGAGTTCGACGAGCTGAAAGCGGCGCCGCGTTGCGGCGTTGGCGCTCGGGTTGTGGACGATCCGCGTGTTCGTCTTCACCAGGATCGCGATCTCCTCGTCGGTGAACTCCGTCGCATGCGACAGGATCGCGTCGGGCCCGAGCAGCCCCATTTCTTCGTGTGCGAACTTCACCGATCCGGTCGTATGTCCATCCTGCGTGAAGAGCAGGTGGTACTTCTTCGACAGCGCGCGGGTGGTGCGCGCCTGTGTCTTGAGCTCCTCGAGTGCTGCGCCAGTGACGCGATTCTCCGACGGGTGATGCGTCGGGAAGGTGACTGCAAGATTGATTCGGCCGTCACCGGAACCATGCCACTTCCTGATCAGCGCTTCGGAGACCTCGAGCTCGCGCTCGAACGTGACCGCGACGTCACGCGGCGCGGCGCCACTGTAGTCGGTGAACGTGTTGGGAAACGGCGGGCGTCGCGGACCGACGGCGAGAATGAACCGGATGCCGACATCCTTCGTGGCCTGCAGGTATGCGTCGCCGTAGCGTTGATCATCAGTCCGCATGATCATGTCGCCGCCGCCGAACATGCTGAGCGCCGTCGTGACACCAAAGCGCACGCGTTCCACACCGGTCAGCAGCGCCTCCGCCCGCCAGAAGTCCACCGTGGATCCGCGCGCATAGACCTTCTCGGTGGCGGGGTACCACTCCTCCGTATCCATCCCGAGGCTCTTGACCAGACCGTGACCCGCATGACCGTGCCCGTCAATCAGGCCCGGCATGACGATCTTGCGCTTCGCGTCGATCACCTGTCGCGGCGTGAATCGCGCCATCAGATCGCGGGTCTGCCCAACCGCGACGATCCGGTCGGCACGGATGGCCACGGCCCCATCCTCGAGCACGCGCCGCGCGGAATCCATCGTGATGACGGTTCCGCCGGCGATCAGAATGTCAATCGACTCACGGGTGCCCGCACCGTCACCGGCCGCAGGCAGAATGCCAAGGTAGGCGACGACGGAAATGACGGCGGCGAGCTTCATGCGAGGCGTCCGGTGCGGGGAGCGGGCGAGTGTTGACCTGGCGTAAATAGCGGTCGCGCGCGCTCCGGGGGAAGCGCATCAGTCCGAGAGCAGCCGCGCAATCGATGGACGGAAACCAGGCAAGATCAGTTCGCCATCAAGTGCATCCGCCACGGTGAGCGCGACGTCCGTTCCGTCAGCGCGGTAGATGTGCGCGCTGCGTCGCGCGGTATCCAGCAGCCAGACGAGCGTCGTTCCCGCGCGCAGCCAGTCAGCGACCTTGGCCCGAACCTGCTGCGCTCGTTCGGCCGGCGACAGAACTTCCACGACGAGATCTGGCGCGATGTCGGGAAAGCCGGCGACGTCGCCGGTTGGCGCGCGATCCGCGCGGAAGTACGCCACGTCTGGTGCTCGGACCGTATCAGGTGAACGTGCAAGCGTGAACCCTGTCTCAGCCGCATACACCCGGCCGATCGGATTCGTGTCGAGGTACATCCCGATCGCAATCAGAACACGAGCGGCAACCTCGCCGTGACGCGGACTCGCGGGTTCGCGAATGACAAGTCGGCCACGTACGATCTCCGTCCGCTTGTCGGCGACGGGATTGCGTGCGAGTTCTTCTGATGTCACGTAAGCAAATTCACGCACAGGCCGATCCTCACATCGTCGAAGCGTTTTGGCAGCCGCTGCGTCGCGCACACGGTGCACACCGCCAAATTAGAACGCCAGCGAGTGAAGTGCGTCACCATTTCAGCGCGCGTCAGAAAATCTCGCCACCGATCCGCCCGCGTGTTCGGCTGGCTCAGACTGGCGTCGCTTCGGGCGACGGCACGAGCGCAGGCACCGTGCGACCGAAGACCGCCACCGATCGTGGACGCAGCGCGACGTTCTGCGTCCCGTCGATCCCCGCGATGAGCGGCCGCCACGTGGACGGCCAGAGCGCCTCATACGACGCGCCGGCCAGAAGTCCGGCAATCGTCATCGCCGCGGCCGCATCGCCCACGTTGACCACGACCACCGTCTCTTCGCCATCGCACTGGCGGCGGAATCCGAGCATGCCGCCGCTGACCGTCGCATCCTCGTAGCTGCCGAGCGAGAGCGACGGCCGACTGCGTCGGAGCCCGATCATGGCGCGATAGAAATGCAGGATCGAGTCCGGATCAGCGCGCAACGCCGACACATTGTTGGTCGCCGCGTTCCCCGATGCATTACGGAACGCGACGCCGGTCGTGAAGTCAGGCCGCCCACCGGAGTGTGTCCAGCTCATCGGCGTCCGCAGGCTCTCATCAGCACTCATGTTCCTTCCACCCGACATCCCGATCTCTTCACCGTAGTAGATGAACGGCACACCAGGCTGCAGCAGGTACAGCGCCGCAGCGACCTTCAGCGCGTCCGTGTTGCCGCCGAGCTGATCGAACACGCGCTGACCCGCGAACGCATCGTGGTTGGAGAGAAAGGTGGCGATCGATGGTGGCGCGACCGGCGGGAAGCCGGCGACGAGTTCCAGCGCGCGCCAGTCGCCACGCGCGGCCGCAACAAGGTCCGCGTTATGCCCGAAGGCGAACGCGCTGCCGCCGACGGCAGTGCGCGAAAAGCCGATCGGGTCCGCCGGCGCCTCGTACACCACATACCGGTTCTCGTACGAATCGATCAACGCCTCGAGGCCGCGCACGAGCTTGTAGCTGCCCTCTTCGTTCTGGTAGGTCTTCGCGTCGTCTTCGATGAGGTTGCCGACGGCGTCGAACCGGAACCCATCGACGCCACGATTGAGCCAGAACCGCAGGTTGTCGTGGTGCCACCGCACGACATGCGGGTTGCGGAGGTTCCAGTCCGGCATCTGCCCCCAGAATGCCCCGAAGTAGTATCCGCTTGGAGCCCTGTGCCACGGATCGTTGCCATAGATCGACCATCCCATCGGCTTCTCGGCGCGCCACAGATACCACTCGCGGAACTCGCTCTCCTGGCCTGTCTGTGCATTGATGAATGCCGGATGCCGCGACGAGCTGTGATTCATGACGTAGTCGAGGATCACGCCGATGCCTCGTTCGTGCGCGGCCGCGATCAGCGCATCGAAGTCCTCCATGGTGCCGTACCGCGGTTCAATCCCGCGATAGTTGACGATGGCGTACCCGTGATCGTGATCGTCGCTTTCCATGACGGGCATCAACCAGATGCCGGAAATGCCGAGTGCCTTCAGGTAGTCGAGACGCATGATGACGCCACGCAGGTCGCCGTGGCCGTCGCCGTCGGAGTCCTGGAACGCACGCACGAACACCTGATACATCGCGCCGAATTGCCAGCCGGGCGGAAGCGTGGTTCCGGGATCAGCGTGCGGGACCGGGGTCGTATCCATGCGAGACTTCGGCACCGGCGTCGGTGATCCTACGGCGTGACAGCCGGCAGATACTTCCCGTACCACGAGAGGTATCGCTCGTACCGATCGCGGACGAAACTTGGCCGCGAAATTCCGTGGAATTGTCCCGGATACACCACGAGCTGACTCGCCACGCCGAGCGAGGTCAGCGCCTGGTACATCTGTTCACCGCCGGCGATCGGCACGTTGAAGTCTTTCTCGCCGCCGAGAAACATCGTGGGCGTCGTGATGCGATCTGCATGCCAGAAGGGATACGACACCTTGTCCCACACCTTCTGGTTCTTCCACGGTGCACCCAGTTCGTTCTCGTACTGGTAGATGTACTGATCGGTGCCGTACATCGTGGTCTGCAGCGCACTGCCAGCGCCGCTGGTCGCCGCCTTGAAGCGGGTGGTGGTCGCGATGGTGTAGTCGGTCAGGATGCCACCGTAACTCCACCCGCCAATGCCAAGCCGCTCCGGGTCCGCGATGCCCATGCCGATGACATGGTCCACGCCGGCAAGGAGATCCTGCACTTCCTTGTTTCCCCAGTCCGCGAAGATCGCCTTCTTCCATGCCTGGCCGCGCCCCGAACTGCCACGGTAGTTCACCGCGAGGACGAGGTAGCCATTCGCCGCAAACAGTTCCCGCTCGAACGAGAACTGGTGCTGGTCCTGCCCATTCGGACCGCCGTGAATCCGCAGGAGCATCGGATACTTCACGCCAGTCCTGAACCCTGCCGGACGCACGAGGAGCGCACCGACGGTCAGGCCATCCTTGTTGCGGAACGAGAGATCCTCGGTCGTGCCGAGGCGCAGCTCGGCGAACAGCGAGTCGTTGACGTGGGTGAGGCCACGGAGCGCGCTGTTCTCGAGCGCATGAATCTCGGTCGAGCGCGTTGCGGTGGCCGTGCCGAGCACGATGCGTCCGTTCGGTGCAACATCGTACGACGTGACCACGCGGCGACCGTCGAGCAGCCGCTGTACCGCGCCGCCGGTCACCGCAACACTCGCAAGATGCACCGCGCGATCATCACCGAGCAGGAACCGGATCATCGCGCCATCAGGAGTCCAGGTCAGCCCGCTCACATCCCGATCGAGCGTCGGCGCCACCAAACGCGCCGCACCACCGCTGGCGGGGACGACGGCGATCTGATTCTGTGCATACGCAGACAGCGCCGGCTCACTGCCCTGCAGGTACGCAATCGACGCACCGTCGGGGCTCCAGACAGGATTGTTGTCCGGGCCATTCCACGTCGTCAACGGGACCGGCGTTGCACCCTTCGTCGCGTCCACGACGTACACGTCAGTGTTGTTCGCGCGATCCGCGTCCGCATTCGCACGCTCACTCACGAACGCCAGGCGACGACCATCCGGCGACCAGCGCACGGAAGAATCGTCGTAATCTCCCGTCGTGATCTGCACCACACTCTTCGTCGCAACGTCGACGATCCAGATGTGATCCCGCAGGCGGTTGAGATACCCGGTGTTGTCACGCTTGAAGCCGAAGCGGTCGATCACGATCGGCTTCGGGCTCTTCGCCTTCAGGGAATCGGGCTTCGACTCCTCCGGGTCGGGATCGTGTGTGACCACGGCGATCCGCGTGCCGTCCGGCGACCACTCGTACTCTGCCACGCCGCCTTTCAGTTCCGTCAGCCGTACCGCGTCACCGCCTGCGCGGTCCAGCAACCAGATCTGGCCGCCCTTCGATTCATATCGACCTGATACGAACGACAGGTAGCGGTTGTCGGGACTCCAGCGCGGGTTGCTCTCCCCCTCCGGCGAGCTGGTCATGCGCAGTGTGCGTGCCCCGTCCCAGCTCACCATCCAGACGTCGCTGTCACTCTTGTCCTTCGCGGAGTCCGCCGCCGAGACCGTGTACGCGATCCAGGCACCATCAGGCGAGATCCGTGGCGCGCCGACGTCTTTCAGTCGGTAGATGTCGCCGGGACGGATCGGGCGCGTGGGCTGGGCGGTGCCAGCAGAGGGCAAGAGCTGCATCGCGGCACACGCGACCAGCAGCAGGTGTTGTGACTGACGCATGAATGCCGGTGTGACGGAGGAGTGACCTGCGTGAGCTGCCTGACGACCCTACCGCGACGGCGCGGGATCCATCTTCCAGAAGGTGATGCCGCTGGCCTGCTGACCGACGTCGACGGTCGCGACCTTCACCCGCGCGCGGATGTCGTACACGTCCACCTTGCCCGGTTGCGCGCCAACGCCTTCGCTGCTCACGAATGCGTACCGCGAATCAGGGCTGATCGCGACACCATGCGCGACGGTTGTCGACGTCGGGATTCTCGCGACGCTGCGACCGGACGCGAGGTCGTAGATCTCCACGCCCGCGCTCTGCTTGAGCGTCGCAACCATGTGCTTGCCGTCAGGCGTCACGGCGAGATTGTACGGACCGCGGCCCGTGGCGATGCGGCGCGTGATGGCCCAGCTCGCGCGGTCGACCTCGATGATTTCGTCAGCCTTGTTGCACGCGACGTAGACGACCCGGCCATCCGCCGATGGCTGCGCCCACGTTGGTGAACAGGTGGCACTCATGGACACGCCGTGCCCCTGACTTGCGTCCATCCGTCCCGCGGCCGGCGCCGCGGAGTCGGGCTTCGCGCCCGGCGCGGCCCCCGCGGTGTGCGTGGCGTGCATGTCGTGACCAGCCATGGCCGTCGCACCTGCGATCGGCCCTTCCTTGCCCTTCGCCAGCGAGAACCGCCGGGTGACGGCAAATGACCGCGTGTCAATCTCGACAAGCTGGTCATCCATCATGCACCCCGAGTAGTGCATCGTGCCGCCCGGCTCGATGCGACTGCCATGCGGCATGGTACACGTCTCGACCTGCGCGACTTCCGTCAACGTCGGGGTGTACACGACACTGATGCTGCTCGGCACCATCTCACCGTGCAGGTTGAAGTTTGCCGAGAAGGAATACAGGCCGTCGGGCGTGACGTCGAGCGACGCCGGGAACTTGCCGAGTGAAATCCCGGGGCCGACCAGCGTGTCCGGGCCGAGATCGTACTTCCACAGCTTGCCGTCCGGCGTCCCGTGCCCGGTCGTCATGTAGAGCCACCTGGCGTCAGGCGAGATCTGGAGACCGTGCGGTCCCTCCATCTCTGCGGCCAGCTCGCCAATGCGAATCGCCTTCTCCACGACGGCGCCGGCCGGCCCGAATCGGACCCGGTAGATCCTGTCGGCCGACTCAGCGCCCACATAGACCCAGTACGTGGCCTGTGGCGCACCGACAGCAGGCGCTGCGGCGACGGGGGAGCGGACTGGGCGCCGGTTCGTGACCTGCGCCCCCATCATCGGAGCGGTGACAACCACGAGAAACAGGCCGAGCACGATTCGCGCGGCGAGACGGCTTGGCTTGCGGGAAGGAATGACGGGGGCCATGATCATCGCCTGTGCGTCCTCAGGTCAGACGCCAATTGGGACTGTTACCGTACATGTGATCTTCGCAACACTCCACCTGCTTTCGGGGAGTACGTGTCATGAACGTAGTGCGCTGCATTCGCTTTGCCACCGCAGCCCTCGCGACGACCGTCGTCATGTCGTCTGGTCTGAACGCACAGTACTCGACCGGTGTCGCACGGTTGACTGCCGAGCCGGCGCGGGTCACGATGAAGGCCGGCGAGTCCGTCGCCTTGAAGATCACCGCGTACGATTCTGCGGGACGGGTCGTGGCAGATGCCCCGGTGCGGGTTGGTGGCCCGCGTCAGGCGGTGCGCTACGCGGATGGCCGATTGACGGCCCTGCAGGCCGGCTCGTACACGGTCGTTGCCACGGCGTTCCTTGGGCGGGGTATCGCGGCGGCGACGGTGGAAATTCCCGTCACGATTTCGTGGCCGGCGCTCTCGAGGCTCGACATTGCCGTGTCCGAACCCGGGAGCCTGTATATCGGAACGATGCTCGCGCACGGTGCGAAGGGTATGCACACGGATGGAACGCGTCGCACGGGCCTGACCGCCACCTGGCGCACTTCCGACCCGGCAGTCGCAACCGTCGATCGGTTTGGCAACGTCACCGGCGTGAAGGCAGGTCCCGTGACGATCTCGGCTGAAGCAGAAGGGATGACGGCGCAGATGCGCTACACGGTGGCGGCGAACCCTGTCGCGCGGATCGAGACCGGCATCCGCGAGACCACGGTCAACACCGGTGACGTGGTGCACCTGCTCGCGACACCGCGCCGCGCCAACGGCGACGCGGTGAATGACGCGAAGGTCGAGTGGAGCTACGTGTACACGCCCGACGACACGACGGCCGCACCGGGTGGCCCGGGCATCATCGACCGGGCACCCGACGGCACGCCGCTGTTTGCCGCCAATGCGCCCGGACGGTTCACATTGATCGCGCAGTCCGGCACGGCCATGAGTCGCACGGTGCTCGATGTGAAGCCGCGGGAGGCACGACGGAAGATCACGATCACCGGACGCGGCGTCGTCAACACGACCGCAACCTCCGATCTCTGGCCCTGGACGGGCAAGGACGGCAGAGACTATTGCATCGTCGGCACGTGGGGCGGCGATGGCTACGCGATGATCTTCGACATCACGGACATGAACAACATCGTCAGGACGGACTCGATCCGTGTTGACGCACGCACGATCAACGACGTGACCGTCTCACCGGATGGCCGCTTCGCCGTGATGTCGCGCGAAGGCGCATCGAACCGTGTGAACGGCATCGTGATCCTCGACCTCGCGGTGCCGGCGCATCCACGGATCGCCTCGACATTCAACGAGCAGCTCACCGGTGGCGTGCACAACATCTTCGCCACCAATGACAACATCTTCGCCATCTCCGGTGGCGAGAAGTACGTCATCATCGATGTGAAGGACATCACGAAGCCGCGGTACGTGAGCGAGTACAAGCACCCCGGTGCACGGATCCACGATCTCTGGGTGCGCGACGGGATTGCCTACTCAGCGCAGGGCGGTGCCGGCACGGTGCTGGTGGACGTCGGGAATGGCAAGTACGGCGGGTCCATCGAGCACCCGAAATTGATCAGCGTCTTCCCCATCAACTCGGGCCACGAGATCTACCCGTACGTGCAGGCCAGCACCGGCAAGACGTACCTGTTCATCGGCGATGAGGAGATGAATCGCGCCGGGCGCGTGTGGGAAGGCACCAACTACGGCCCGACGCT
>JANMNM010000228.1:0-10070 GCA_031373905.1 Gemmatimonadaceae bacterium
TCGCGACGATCGAGCCAGGCAGCGCGCAGATCCGCACCTTCAACGTGGGTACGGACCGCACACGGCCGCGCCGCATCGCCATCACGTCGGATGACCAGATCTACTGGGGCGACTACTCGCGTGGATTCCTCGGGCATCTCGATCCGAAGACGGGTGCAGTCCAGGAGTGGGCGATGCCGGCGGGAGGCACGTCCCTGCCGTATGGCATGACGACGGATGATCGTGATGTCATCTGGCTGGCGCAGGGTGGCGCAATGACGACGCCCGCCACGCTCGTGGCATTCGATCCGCGCACGCGATCATTCAGTGCACCGATCCCGGTAGGCCAGCCAGGAGCCAACACGATCCGTCACATGACGTTCGATCGCAGCACGCGCCAGATCTGGTTCGGCACCGATCAGGGCACGATTGGGCGTGTCTCCGTGCCGCAACGCACCCTGATCAAATAACCTTCGGCCGTTGCTCCGCTCGAGTCTACTTCCGCTCGAATACGGTTCGTCCGCCAACCACGGTGCGCATCACCCTGACGTCGCGGATCTCATTCGCGGGAATCTTCGTGATATCCCGTTCGAGGATCACGAAGTCCGCCAGCTTGCCCGGCGCGAGCGTGCCGCGCATGCCTTCTTCGAAGCCGGCGTACGCGCCGCCCGCCGTGTACGCGCGCAGCGCCTGATCCACCGTGATCTTCTGCTCCGGCACCCAGCCGCCAGGCATGGCACCATCCAGCGTGCGCCGCGTCACCGCCGCGTAGATCCCTTCCATCGGCCGCGGCGGCGCCACGAACCAGTCGGACCCGAATGCGAGCGCCGCGCCCGCGTCGAGCAGCGACCGGAATGCATACGTCCGCGATGAGCGGTCCTTCCCGATCACACCGTCCGCCCAGCGTCCATCGTCAATGGCATGGTACGGCTGCATCGACGGAATCACATCGAGTGCCTTGAATCGCGGCATGTCCCTCGGCCCGATGTGCTGCGCGTGTTCGATCCGGAACCGGCGGTCGCGCGGTCCGTTCTCGCGCTCCACGCGCTCGTAGATGTCGAGCTGCGTGGAGATCGCACGGTCGCCGATGGCATGCACCATCACCTGCAGGCCGGCCTTGTCCGCCGCGGAGACACGCGCGTACAGCGACTCCGGAGATGTCACGAGGAATCCGCGATCCGTGGGCTTGTCCGTGAACCCTTCGAACATCGCAGCCGTGTGCGATCCGAGCGATCCGTCCACGAACCCCTTCAACCCGCCGATCTGCAGCCAGTCGTCGCCGCGACCGCGCGCCGCGATCGTGTCGCGCAGGCTGGACCACTGCGACAACGGCAGCATCGCGTAGATGCGGGTGATCAGTCGGCCCGCGTCTCGCGCGCGGCGGAAAACCCCTATCTCGTTCCACGCCGACGTTTCCGGACCGGTCGACCCCACGTGGTGCACACTCGTCACGCCATATGACGCGACGTACGCCATCGCCGCATCCAGCGCGCGATCTTCCATCACCGCTGCCGGCGCCGGCATCGCGTCGGTCACCAGCGACTGCGCGTTGTCCTTCAGCACACCCGTCAGTTCGCCGGAGGCATCGCGCACGATCTCGCCGCCGGGCACCGCCTTCGCCGCACGCGTCAGGCCGGCGGCGTTGAGCGCCAGTGTGTTCGCGAGATTCATGTGGCCATCCAGCCGATTGATCCACACCGGGTTGTCAGGCGTGACGGAATCGATCCAGTTACGGTGCGGCAGTTCCCCGCCCCAGTTCTGGTGGTCCCAGTCACCGTTCGTGATCCACGCACCTTTCGGCAATGTCCGCGCGTGGTCACGAATGCGTCTGATGAACTCCTTCTTCGTGCGTGCGTCACGCAGTTGCACCGACGCCAGCCCGAAACCACCGTCGATGAAGTGCACGTGCGCATCGATGAAGCCCGGCACCACCAGCCGGGATGCAGCGTCGATCTCGGACGTCGCGTTCAACGCCCGTACCGCTGCCGTCGTCCCGACCATCGTGATGCGGCCCGCGGAATCGACCGCCAGCGCCTCGGCCCACGGTGCAGAGTCGACACCGGTCCAGATCCGGGCGTTCACAAGCGCAAGCGATGGCCGCGCTGCGCCGCCGTCCCGCGCGGTGCATGACATGAGGGTCAGCAACGCCGCGAGTGCGGCACACACGCGCATTCGCGAAACGTCCTGCTGCGCTACGTGCATCGAGGTGTCTGCGTGAGGGGTGGTGTAGGGGTGGTGTAGGGGTGGTGTAGGCGTGTTACCGAACATGCATCGAGGTGTCCTGCGTGCGGCATCGTGTACGAGCGTTACCGTCGGCGCAGCGCCTCCTGGATCGCCTGCTCCGCGAGGCCCGCCATGATCCGGTACCCCGCCTCATTCGGATGCACCCCGTCGTCCCCGAGACCGGCGCGAAGACCATTCCGCTCATCCCGCATCGCGCTGTGGTAATCGAGATACGTCGCGCCAACTCGGGCGGCGTACTCCTTCATCCAGGCGTTGAGCGCCACGATGCGTCCGGCGGGTTGCAATCCGGGCTTCCATGGATAGTCGAACACCGGCAACACCGACGACAGCACCACGCGAATGCCGTTCGCCGTCGCGATCTCGGTCATTGCGATGATGTTGTCCTGGATCATCTCGTTGGTGGATGGCCCGGTGTTTCCCGCGATGTCGTTCGTTCCGCCAAGGATCACCACCGCGGCCGGCTTGAGCGCAACGACATCGGCGTGGAAGCGCACGAGCATCTGTGGCGTGGTCTGTCCGCTGATTCCGCGGCCGACGTACGGCTTGCCGGGAAACATGAGCGGGAAATGCGGCACCCATCCCTCGGTGATCGAATTGCCCATGAACACCACGCGCAACTCGCCAGGCGCCGGCGGATTGAGTGCGGAGTTCTCGGCGCGGTAGCGTGCAAGGTTGGCCCAGTCGTTGCCGGGACCGGCGTTGTCGGCTGTGCGTTGTGTGAACCAGTCGGAGGGGCTGCCGGAGCACGCGCTGCACGCCATAGCAGGCACGACGAACAAGAGGAGTCGGAGTACGGAGCGAGTCATGTGCCTGTGTCGTGCATGCAAGGGCGGCCGGAAGCGTGCGGGGCGTCCAACAATGCTCAGTGGCGTACCGCACCGGCGCAACTGGCGCGCGATTCGTGTCAGCGCGGAGGCTGCCTCTCACGTACGCGGGCGGGCGGAGGGATCCGCACTGGGAACCGTGGCGCAGAGCGATCCCCGCGTCCAAGTTCCGGGGCGCAGATGCACGCGCCAAACCCGAATGCGACAGGGAGGCAGCCGTGGCGGATACCTGGGATGCAATTGTGGTCGGCTCCGGCATCTCCGGCGGCTGGGCGGCGAAGGAGCTCACGGAAAAAGGGCTTCGCGTGCTCCAGCTCGAGCGCGGCCGCAACGTCGAGCACATCAAGGACTATCCCAACGCCACCAAGGGCCCATGGGAGTACCCGCATCGCGGCGAGCCGACGCGAGCAATGCAGGCCGAGCGTCCGGTGCTTCGCCGCAGTGCGTTTGCACTGAACGAAAAGAACCCGGACTTCTGGGTCAACGAGTCTGACGCGCCCTACACCGAAACGAAGCGATTCGACTGGTATCGCGGCTATCAGGTCGGCGGTCGCTCACTCATGTGGGGTCGCTGCAGTTTCCGTCTCAGTGACATCGACTTCGAGGCGAACGCAAAGCAGGGCCTCGGCACCGACTGGCCCATCCGCTACGCCGAGATTGCGCCGTGGTACAGCCACGTCGAGAAATTCGCCGGCATCGCTGGCTCCATCGAGCACCTGCCACAACTTCCTGACGGCGAATTCCAGCCGGTGATGCCGCTCAACTGCGCCGAGGAACTGTTCGCCAGCAAGCTGACGAAGATGTACGATGGCTCGCGCCGCATGATCTCCAGTCGCACGGCAAACCTGACGCGACCGCTGCCCGGTCGTGGCGCCTGTCAGTCGCGCGATGCCTGCTGGCTGGGCTGTCCGTACGGCGCGTACTTCAGTACGCAGTCGTCTACGCTGCCCGCTGCAATGAAGACCGGCCGCCTCACGCTTCGACCGCATTCCATCGTCAGCGAAGTGCTGTACGACAAGAACACGAAGCGTGCGACCGGCGTGCGCACCATCGACGCGCTCACGAATGCGGTCACCGATCACAGCGCGCGTGTGATCTTCCTGTGCGCGTCTACACTGAACTCCACCTGGTTGCTCCTGCGCTCAGCAACCGACGTCTGGCCCGGTGGACTTGGCAGCAGTTCCGGCGAACTGGGACACAATCTGATGGACCACCACTTCCGGCTGGGCGCGGAAGGTTTCATCGATGGACTCGAGGACAAGAACCAGTTCGGTCAGCGCCCCAATCCGTCGTACATCCCGCGCTATCGCAACCTGATGGGCGACAAGCGCAACTATATGCGAGGCTTCGGCTATGAGGGCGGCGCCAGTCGTGCCGGTTGGTCGCGCAAAGTGGCAGAACTTGGCATCGGCGCCGATTTCAAGGATGCGGCCACACAGCCGGGCCGCTGGAGCATCGGTGGCACGGCGTTTGGTGAGATGCTGCCGAATCACGCCAATCATGTGTCACTCGACGAATCGAAGAAGGACAAGTGGGGACTGCCGGTGCTCGAGATCGACTGCGAGATCGGCGAGAACGAACGGCTCATGCGAGTCGACATGATGAATGACATGGCCGAGATGCTCAACGCCGCCGGCGTGAGGGACGTGAAGACGTTCGATCACGGGTATGCGCCCGGTCAGGGAATTCACGAGATGGGCACTGCTCGCATGGGGCGCGATCCGAAATCGTCTGTGCTCAACGCGCACAACCAGGTGTGGGATGCGCTGAACGTGTTCGTCACCGACGGGGCGTGCATGGCGTCAACCGCCTGTCAGAATCCGTCGCTCACGTACATGGCGCTCACCGCGCGGGCCGCCGAGTTCGCGGTGGGCGAGATCAACCGCCGCAACCTCTGATTCCAGTGGGAGGGTCCGCGCCTCCGGGTTTGCATCCGTTCCGGAATCGGGCGGGCGGCCGCCAGCCCGCGCAAGTTGTGCCTCTACCCCCGACCGGATACCTTCTGAGACTGTTGGAGGGATGGCCGAGAGGCTGAAGGCACCGGTTTGCTAAACCGGCGTACTGGGAAACTGGTACCGAGGGTTCGAATCCCTCTCTCTCCGTGCAACGGGCCCACCACGTACCGGTGGGCCCGTTTTCATATCCGCCTTCGAGACACACGCATGACCGCCCCAACCCCGCGCCTCCGTTTCGCGCCCTCCCCCACTGGCTACCTCCACGTCGGTGGCGCCCGAACGGCCCTGTTCAACTGGCTCTGGGCCCGCAAGACCGGCGGCAAGTTCCTCCTCCGGATCGAGGACACCGACAAGGCGCGCAGCACCGAGGAGAGCACGGCCGCGATCTTCCGCGGCCTGGAATGGCTCGGCCTCGACTGGGATGAGGACGTGGTGTATCAGGGCGCGAATGTCGCGCGCCACAAGGCCGACGCGCACCAGCTCGTCGAGAATGGCAGCGCCTACCTGGATTTCACCACGGTCGCCGAGCTGGATCGCATGCGTGCCGATGCGGATGCGCGGAAGGAACCGTTCCGCTTCGACCGCCGACTCGCCAACTGGAGCGATGCCGAGATCGCCGACAAGCTCTCGGCCGGCGAGCCGTACACGATCCGCTTTCGTGTTCCCGATGGCACGACCGCATGGGACGACATCGTGCACGGCCGCATTGCCTTCGAGAACCGGGAAATCGAGGACTTCATCATCCTCCGCTCCGACGGTACGCCCATCTACAACCTGGCGGTCGTCTCGGATGACATCGCGATGGGAATCACGATCGTGATGCGAGGGGATGATCACATCTCCAACACACCGAAGCAGATCCTGCTCTACAAGGCGCTCGGCGCTGCACTGCCGCAGTTCGCGCACGTCCCGATGATCCACGGCACCGATGGCAAGAAGCTCAGCAAGCGACGTGACGCGGCTGCCGTCGGCGACTGGGAATACAAGGGAATTCTGCCAACCGCGATGGCGAACTTCCTCGCGCTGCTTGGCTGGAGTCCAGGCGACGACCTCGAGGTGATGATGCCCGAGGAGTTGCTGCAGCACTTCACGCTCGAGCGCCTGCACAAGAAAGCCGCGATCTTCGACGCGCAGAAGCTCGAATGGATGAACGGCCAGCACCTCTCGCGCCGGCCACTCGACGAGGTGCTCCCGCGAGTGACCGATGCGATCGTTCGTCACGGTGTTGCCACGAAGGAACAGCTCGACAGCGACCCGGCGTGGACGCGTCATCTCGTCGATCAGTTACGTGTTCGGGCGCGCACGATCGAGGAAGTGGTGAAGCAGGCTCGTCCATACCTGCTCGACGAAATCGAGTATGACGCCGACGCCGTCGCGAAGGCATTGCTGAAGGATCGCGCCCTCAGTGCCGACATTCTCTCCGCGACACGGGACGCACTCGTGAACGCTCCGGCCTGGACGGCGGAGGCGCTCGAGCCGGCCCTGCGAACACTCGCGGAAGCACGCGGTCTCGCGGCGGGGAAGATCTTCACTCCCCTTCGCGTGGCCGTCACTGGCCTCTCCGTCAGCCCGGGCATCTTCGATGTCCTCACGCTGATCGGTCGGGATCGGTGCCTCGAGCGTCTCGCGCGCACGCTGGACATGCTGGCGACGCCGACGTAGGCGCCCACTCCGGGCACCTGCGGCGAGTCGCAGGGAGCCCCATGAGTGAGATGCTGACCCCGACCGAAGAAAAAGTCTTTGCGTACCTGATCGAGTTTCTGGCAGCGAACAGCTACCAGCCGAGCATCCGCGAGATCGGTCGACAATTCGAGATCAAGTCCACCAAAACCGTCTCAGACATCCTCGGCAGTCTGGCGCGGAAGGGTTTCATTCAGCGCAATCAGGCCCGATCCCGCGGACTCCGGATCCTCGGCCCGCAGACATCGGGAACGCGCACGGTGCCCTTCTTCGAGACGCTCGCAGCGAGCAACGCTGCCGATTCGTCTGGCCCGCGCGGCGACACGATCGTCGTCGATCGCCGACTCGTACCCGGAGAGAATGCATTCTTCGTTCGCGTGGTGGATGACGGCATGTCAGGCTGCGGAATCCGGCGTGACGATACGGTGCTGGTCAACCCGGATTTCGCGGCGATGCACGGAGACTTTGTCGCCGTCCGGATTGGAGACGGAGTGGCGGTGCGCACGTTCGATCGCACCGCTGGCGTGACGACGCTCCAGTCGACCAGCGACGGCATCGCACCGATCACGGTGCCGGACGGCGACACCGAGACCGTCATCGGAGTTGTTTCCGGTGTGTTTCGCGGCGTACTGCACGCCGCTGTCGAAGATCCCGATACGGTCGCAGCGGCGTAGGCTCACGCGCCACCCCGATCGGCGATCGCTGATCAGGGTTGCTGCGGCTGCATGGGTACGGGTGTCACGGGCACCGGCGGTTCGCGCCCCTGGTTTTCACGTGCATCCCGTCGTTCGCGATCGCGGCGCTCGCGAATGCGTTTCACCCGTTCGTTGAACGTCTCTGCATTCAACGCGACCTGCGCGCCAGCCTGAATCTGGTTCCGCATCTGCCACGGGTTCTCCTGCCGCAGCAATGACGACGGATTGCCCCCGATACGGTTCAGCGGGAGCAGGGCGAGCAGCGGTGCGGGCAACGTGAACTTGCCGAGCACGATTCCCCGCTGCGTCCAGCCATACGTCCGGCCGCCGCGCTTGAACGTCAGGTCTCCCCGGCCGTCTTCGGTCACACTGCTCTGCGGTGCATTCGCTGCACTGTCAGCGTATTCGGCGAAGCGCTCCGCGATCACGCTGTCGAGCCGCTCCTTTGGCGTCCGCGGAATGGGCGCGGGCTGGGCTGGGCCCGGATAGAGTCTCGGGTCGTACCCAGGGGTCAGCCCGCGTGCGACCCCCGACCCGCTCCCGGTGCCGATACCTGTCCCGGTGCCACCGCCAGTTCCACCCAGACCGCCCGCAGGCGCCGGAATGCTGGTCGGCACGGACCGGGGCGCGACCACCGCGCCTGACGCCGCCCGAACCGCTGGTGCGGAGCGCCGGTCCACGGGTGCACCGCCGCCTTGAACGCCGCGAGGCGGGAACACCGCCACCGCGACCACCTTCTCCGTGACCGCAGTTCCAGCCGGGCCAATCAGCCATTCGGCGATCCCGTTCGAGCCAACGACCGCGCGCAGCAGCAGCGCGCCGAAAACGATATGCATCGCTACCGAGACGGCCACCGCGCCAGGCGGCCGTTTTTCCGGCGGACGAAGCATGAATCGCATCAGACGACCGCGACGAAGGAATTCAGCACGCGACCGGCGCGCACAGCCGCTTCGCGTATCCGATCCGGCGCCGTGATGAAGCTGATTCGGAAGTAGCCTTCCCCGCTCGCGCCGAACCCGGTGCCCGGCATCACGATCACGCCCTCGTCCTCCATCAGGCGATCACAGAACGCCGCCGAGGAAACCCCCTCAGGCAACGGGATCCAGAGATACATCGCCGCTTTCGGGACATCACAGCTGAAGCCGGCTGCGCGGAACGCCTGTACTGCCGCGTCCCGGCGCTCCTTGAACACGGCCACGTTGCCGGGAACGAAGTTCGCCCAGTTCTCGATGGCTGCGACTCCAGCCTGCTGTACCGCCATGAAGGCACCCGTGTCCACGTAGCTCTTCACCTTCGTCAGCGTGGCAATCACGTCAGCTTTCCCACAGGCCCACGCGCACCGCCACCCCGTCATGTTGTACGTCTTGGACAATGAGTGAAACTCGACGGCAACGTCATCCGCTCCGTCAATCTCGAAAATGCTCGGCGGTACATAGCCGTCGAACCCCATCTCCGAGTACGCATTGTCGTACACCAGCAGGATGTCGAGTTCCCGGCAGCGGCGGACGACACGCTCGAGATAGTCACGCGGCGCGATGGCCGCCGTCGGGTTGTTCGGGTAGTTCAGGTACAGAATCCGTGCGCTCTTCAGGACGTCCGCAGGGATCTCGTCGAGATCGACGAGGAACTCGTTCGCGGCACGCAGTCCATACAGATACGGCTTTCCGCTGCTGAGCAGCGTGCCACCCTTGTAGGCGTTGTAGCCGGGATCAGGGACGATCGTGACGTCGCCCTCGTTGACGTAGCCAAGCGCGATGTGGGACAGCCCTTCCTTGCTCCCGAGCAACGGCACGACTCCCGTGAAGGGATCGAAGCGCACGCCGAAACGCATCGCCATCCACGAACTGACCGCTTCGCGATAGGCGGGGTTGCCGAGCCCGAAGCCGTACCGGTTCATCGCCGGAATGCGCGACGCGGCAGCCAGCGCATCGACGGCGGCCGGAGGCGGCGGAAGATCGGCATCCCCCGCACCAAGATCGATCACGTCAACGCCGCGTGCGATCAGCGCGCGCTTCCGGATCGGAATCAGCGCGAGCGGATAGTCAGGCAGCGTCTCGAAACGGTGGGAACGAGAAGGCATCAGGATTCGGCAACGACAGGGTTCGACACGATACTGAAACCGACCACTTCCACCTCGACCGTGTCGCCGGGCAGCAGCGGACCCACGCCTGAGGGAGTCCCGGTCGCGACGATGTCTCCGGGCTCGAGCGTCATGACCTGTGAAATGTAGGCCAGCAGCACCGGCACGGAAAACACCATCTCCGACCCGAACCCACGCTGGCGGACAACGCCGTTCACCCGGGTAATGACCTCGATACGGTCAAAGTCAGGCACCCCCACCCACTCGGGGCCGATCGGGCAGAAGGTGTCGAAGCCCTTGCCCCTCGTCCATTGCGGGTCGGACTTCTGGAGATCTCGCGCCGTGACGTCGTTCAGCGCCACGATCCCGCGGATGGCCGCCAACGCCTGCGCCTCGGTCGCCCGCCGCAGTGGCGAGCCAATCACGACCCCGATCTCCCCCTCGTGTTCCAGCTGCTTGGTCAGCACAGGCGAGACGATCGCCTCGCCGTTGCGGATCACCGCGCTCGGCGGCTTGAGGAACAGCAGGGGCTGACTCGGCACCGCGTTTCCGAGTTCCTTCGCATGTTCGCTGTAGTTGCGTCCAACGCAGACGATCTTGCCGGGGCGCTCTG
>JANMNM010000256.1:0-3600 GCA_031373905.1 Gemmatimonadaceae bacterium
ACTGATCGAGCGACTGGTGAACGATCCTCGTGTGAAGGTGAAGCTGGCGGCGGCCGGACCCGCACAGCCGGCGTACACGCCATCGTCGGTCGAGACCGAGCTGTATCAGGCACTGGCGAGCGAGTCGAAGGCGCAGTGGCCAACCGCCGAAGTCACGCCGTATCTCTTTCAGGCCGGTACCGACGCTGCGGTCTGGCGCTACAAGGGGATTCCCGTCTACGGGATCTATCCGTATCCGATCACCAACGACGAGTTGCGACGCATGCACGGCAATGACGAGCGGGTGAGCATCGAGTCGTTGCAGCAGGGGACGGAGATGATCTACCGGACACTGGTTCGGGTGGCAGGGAAGGGCCGACGCCGTTGAACGGGCTGCGGGGGGCGTCGGCATGACGACATCGTCGCGCGGTGCACGGGCATCGAAGGTCGTCCGTTCAGTCGTTGTCGCGTTGCTGCTGGTGCCGGTGGCGATACGTGCGCAGGCTGGCACTGACGCTTCGCGGTACGCAGTGATTCCGCAGCCCACCCTCCTCACGCCTGCGACCGGGAGTTTCACGCTCTCGGGCCGCAGTGCCGTGTACGCCGACCGCGCATTCGCGGCAATTGCCAGGCGATTCGTGCGGGACGTGGCGAATGCAACAGGTTTCGATCTCCCGATGGCGCCCGTCGCCGGCCGGGCAGCGATCCGGCTGCTGCGCGTCACCGGGCGCGACACCACGGGGCTCGGCGCCGAGGGATATCGACTCGACGTCACACCGCGAGGCGTCACGGTCCGCGCAGCACACGCGGCCGGTGCGTTCTACGCGCTCGAGACATTCAGGCAGTTGCTGCCGCCGGAGATCTATCGCGCGGCACCCGTTGGCAAAACGGAGTGGCAGGCGCCTGCGGTGCATATCGAGGATGCGCCTCGCTTTGCATGGCGTGGTGCACATCTCGATGCGGGCCGCCACTTCATGCCGAAGGAGTTCGTTCGCAAGTACATCGACCTGCTGGCGCGTCACAAGCTGAACCGCTTTCACTGGCATCTCACGGAAGACCAGGGCTGGCGGATCGAGATCCGGAAGTATCCGCTGCTGACCGCAGTCGGTTCGTGTCGTACGCAGACCGCGGTGGGCCCGTACATCGCCGATCCGGCGAAACGGATCTTTGACGGTCGCCCGCATTGTGGTTTCTACACGCAGGATGACGTACGCGAGATCGTCGCCTACGCGGCCGAACGCTTCGTCACGGTGGTGCCGGAGATCGAGATGCCGGGACATGTGCAGGCTGCCATCGCTGCGTATCCGCGGCTTGGCGTTCGCCGCGACACCGCGGTCGGTGTGATGCAGGTCTGGGGCACCAGCGAATTCATTTTGAACGCGAGCGACAGCACGGTTGCCTTCATGCAGGATGTGCTGAGTGAAGTGATTGGGCTCTTTCCGGGCCAGTTCGTGCACATCGGCGGCGATGAGGCCGGGAAGTCGCAGTGGAAGGCCAGTCCGGAGATTCAGGCGCGCATCCGCGAACTGGGTCTCAAGGATGAGCACGAGTTGCAGAGCTGGTTCATCCGGCAGATGGACGTGTACCTCACCTCGCGTGGGCGCCGTCTGCTGGGATGGGACGAGATCCTCGAAGGGGGCATCGCGCCGGGTGCCACGGTCATGTCGTGGCGCGGCATGGATGGCGGCATCGCGGCGGCGCGTGCGAACCACGATGTGGTGATGGCGCCGTCCAGCCACACGTACTTCGATCACTACCAGTCGCGCAACCGGGGCAGTGAACCGCTTGCCATCGGCGGATTCAACCCGCTCGACAACGTCTACGCGTTCGAACCCGTGCCCGCCTCGCTGACGGCGGAAGAATCGCGCCACATCCTTGGTGCGCAGGCGCAACTCTGGACGGAGTACATCCAGACACCGAAGGACCTGGAGTACATGGCCTTCCCTCGCATCAGCGCACTCGCCGAGGTGGTGTGGACGCCGCGCGACGCGCGCAACTTTGCAGACTTCATGCGGCGGCTTGGTCCGCACCTGAGGCGACTCGACGCGATGGATGTGCGATACCGTCTCCCGGACGCCATCAGCCTCACGCCCTGAGCGCGCATGCGGATTCTCGTCACCGGGGCGTCGGGCTTTGTCGGTGGCGCGTTCATGCGCCGGTTCGCCGGCCGACGTGACCTGGAGTTGCACGGTGTTTCGCGTCGTCCGAGCGACCTGCCGAACTACACGCAGCGCGACCTCTCGCAACCGTTTGACCTGGGTTTCAAGCCGGATGTCGTGATTCATGCTGCCGCACGCGCGTCGCCATGGGGAACGCGTCGCGAGTTCGAGCGGCAGAATGTGGAGACCACTCGGCAGGTGATCGCCTTCTGCGTCCGGCACGAGGTGCCGCGGCTGGTCTATGTGTCCTCGAGTTCCGTGTTCTACCGATTCGCATCGCAGCTTGGCATCACCGAGCAGTCGCCGATCGGTCCGGCGTTCGTGAATGACTATGCCGCAACGAAGTACGCCGGCGAACGGCTCGCGGCTGACTACCCGGGCGAGCACGTGATTCTGCGGCCGCGTGCCGTGTTCGGTCCTGGCGACACCGTGCTCTTTCCGCGAATTCTCGCGGCGGCCCGTGCGCGGCGGCTGCCGCTGTTCACCGGTCTGCCGGAGCCGGTCATCGGCGATCTGATCTACATCGACGCACTATCAGACTATATCATCGCCGCGGCGACGGGTGAGCTGAAGGCGCCGGCGTACAATCTCACGAACAACCAGCCCGTAATCCTCCAGGATCTGCTGCTGCGAGTGCTCGGGCAGCTTGGCATGCCGGTGCCGGTCCGGCGGCTGGACGTCGGTCGCGCGCTGCGCGCTGCCACGCTGCTCGAGGCGGCGTATCGCGTCCTTCGCATCAAGGCGGAGCCACCGATCACGCGGTTCGGGATGAGCATGTTTGCGCACTCGAAGACGTTCGATGTGCGACTCGCGCTGCGGGACTTCGGTGCGCCAAGCGTGACCCTCGACGACGGGATCGAGCGGTTCATTGCATGGCAGCGAACGCAGTAGGGGCGCGACGCAGGACGCTCCGGTCCTCGATCGCACGCAGCTCCCGCGCACAGCGTAGCGCGATCCCGGAGACGATCTGATCCATTCCACGATTGTGGGATAAACGAAGCCGCTGTTGCAAATGGCTTACATTAGAATATTCTAGTGTGCGCGTGGTGATGTAGCGGCTGCGCAGTGCTGTTCCCGGTTTGCCCACTCCTCGACGGAGTTCGTGCCGCATGGCGTCATTTCTGGAAGAGGCATCCAGCCTCCTGACCCCCGAGCTGCTCGGGAAAGCTGCGTCCGCGTTTGGTGTGCCACAGGATGGCATTGCGAAGGCGTTCGGCGCCGCCCTGCCGGCTGTACTCGGCACGATGGCAAACAAGGCAACGAACGCCGGATTTGCCGGCCAGTTGTTCGAGATGGTCACGAACTCCGCGAACAGCGGTGCGGCAGGTTCGTCGGCCATGGACGTGATCGGCGCCATCGCCGGCGGCGGCAGTTCGCCGATGCTCGACATGGGCAAGAAGCTCGTCGGCGGCCTGTTCGGTGGCGCCGGTGATGGCGTTGCCGGGGCCATTGGCCGCATGGC
>JANMNM010000278.1:0-2025 GCA_031373905.1 Gemmatimonadaceae bacterium
GTCGGCTCGCACGAGGTAGTGCCCGGCGCCAGTCTTGCGCCGCCGCTCGAACGCGGCGTATCGCACACCAAGGCTGGCCTCTTCGGTGACGAGGACGGGGGCAAGCATCTGGCCCCGCGCTCCAGTGGGGCGCTGTGGTGCTTCGTCCTCGGCGCGGGCCGCTGCCGTCGAATCGAGCTCGACCTTTCGCTCCATCCTCTCGCTCTCGGCGAGGGCCAGTACCAAGCCCTGCTGTGGGAAGCCGGGGGCACGAAAGAGGAACCGGATGATGCCGACGGGAAGGCGTTCGAAGCGGAAGGCGCCCGTGGTATCTGTGGTGAGCGCCTTGCCATCGAGGAGATTCACGACGGTCACACCGGCCAGCGGACGTCCCGTGGCGCGGTCGACGACAGCACCGAAGACGCGGCCATCCCTCCGCTGTGCGAGCAGTGTCGTTGCTGAAGCGAGCCCGACCACAAGAAATGTCGTGATTCGCAGGAGTCGTCGTGGTGTGAACATGGTCAACGGAGAACGTTACGTCGTACCGCAGGAGGGTCAAGCACGGTATGGAGACTGGCCCATGAGCTGACGCCGCCATGACGCGGAAATATTCGCACCATTGCCTTGGTTACACACGGCCTACATAATGGTTCGGAGACCGGCGCGCCGCCGGTCGTCTCCGGTGCGCACTCGCGCGGGCCGGGAATGGCCTGTTACCCGTGTCCGTCTGCACAGGAGATCCGACGCAAACTCCAAACCGGGAGCGAATGACGTCTCATCCGTACGGTCAAGGTGCACCCGTCGCGTCGCGTTGTCTGCGTTCCTACTCGGGTCACCGACTTTTTGTTGCAGTTCTCCTCCACACACCGAGGTAACGACATGGATGGTGTCTTGATCCGAAGGTCTCTCCGCCTCGCCGCGGCAGCGCTGGCGATGGCTGTGGGAGCCAATGTGGCAACAGCCCAATCCGCAGTGTTCACCGGCAAGGTCACGTCCGACGGCCGCCCGCTCGGTGGCGCGAGCGTCGGCATCCCCGAGATCGGCGCCGGGACGATCACGAGCACGGATGGACGGTACAGCTTCACGGTGGACCTCTCGCGCTACAGTGCGCGGTCGGTGAACCTCGTGGTGCGTTTCATCGGCTACAAGCCGAAGCGCCTGCCGATCACGCTCGCCGCTGGGCGCGTCGAGAAGGACTACGATCTCGAGCGCGACATCCTGAACCTCGATCAGGTGATCGTGACGGGTGTGAACGAAGCGACCTCGCAGAAGAAGACGGCGTTTGCTGTGGCCGTGGTGGACAACACGGCGATCAAGGAAGTGCCGGCGATTTCGCCTGTGGGAAGCCTCGCGGGCCGAGTGGCCGGTGCCAGCGTGGCAACGGTGTCGGGTTCTCCGGGTGCGGAGCCGGCGATTCGCCTGCGCGCTGCAACGTCGCTGACGGGTAATGGCAGCCCGCTGATCATCGTCGATGGCACGATCACACGCCTCGGGCTGGCGGACATCAACTCGCAGGACATCGACCACGTGGAAGTCATCAAGGGTGCAGCGGCCAGCTCGCTCTATGGTTCCGACGCGGCGAACGGTGTGATCCAGATCTTCACCAAGCGCGGCGCGAGCCTCGCGGAAGGCCAGGTGAATTTCACGTTCCGCAACGAGTACGGGCAGAGCTACCTGCCGAAGAAGGTCGGTCTGAACACGTCGACGGCATTCCAGCTGGATCCGGCCAACACATCCGGCATCTCGAAGGGATTCAAGCTGGACGGCAACGGTCAACGTATCTCCGAGGCAGACGACATCTCGGATAACAGCTATCCCCAGGTGTTTGACGCGCTGAGTCAGGTGTTCAAGCCGGGTGCGACGATGAGCAACTACATCTCGCTCGGGCAGCGCCGTGGTTCGACGAACTTCAACGCCTCGCTCCAGAACATTCAGGAGACGGGCGTGGTGACGACCTTGAACGGCTACCGCCGTCAGAACTTCCGCATCAACATCGATCAGACCGTGAACGAGAAGCTGAACTTCTCCACGGGCATGTTCTATGGG
>JANMNM010000305.1:0-6457 GCA_031373905.1 Gemmatimonadaceae bacterium
GCGCGCGATATCCGCCTCTGGCATTCAACCGACGGCATTCGGCGAGGACAACTGTGGCTCCGTTTCACGCGCCAGGCCAATGACGTGTACGACCTTGCCAATCCGCTCTCACCACCAGCGCAGTCAGCCGGGTGGTGGCGCCTTGCCTCCGGTCTCACCCTTCGGCTCCTCTAGGAGCAGCGCGATGACCGTCCTCCGCCGTGCCTCAGTCTTGTGCGTGTCATGCCTGTTGGCGGTGGGCGTGTTCGCGCCCGCCACCGCCGCGGCGCAGCCGGCAGGCTTCGAGTTCGTCACCGTGCGAAAGACGGTTGTCGGCAGCACATCCAACACGCCGTCCGGCCCGTTCCTGATCTCCGCAACATGCACGGGGCTCGCGCCACAGACGGTCACGCTGTCGGGTCCGAACAACCTGCAATTCTCGTTCACCGTGCCGATCGGCGGTTCGTGCATGGTGGCAGAAATTCCACCACTTCCGTCCCTGCCGCTCGCCTGCACGTGGAGCACCAGCTACCCCAACGGGCAAACGGCACGCAAGCTGGTCATCGTTGAAGTCCGGAACACCTTCTCGTGCTCCACATCTGCTGCTGCGATCGTCGTGCAGCCAGCGACGGTCAACGTCAACTCGCAGGGTGCGAACACGGCCGTCCTGAACTTCAGCCGGGTGACGACGCATGTACCGGCTGAGGCGATGTGGTGCGGACGGATCGTCACGGTCTCTGGTCGCGTGACAGGCTGCGATCCTTCCACACTCTACGGAGAAGCACCGACGCCGGATGCACGCACGCTCTCGCCGACCGGTGTGTTCACGGATGTCATGTCCATCCCACCGGCGGTCGCGCGTCGCGCCTACGAGGCGGCACTCGGCGGAACAGCGTCGAGGTTCTACTACGTGCGCCGCTTCGTGAAGTCGGCCGGGGGGCCCGCAGTCCCCGATCAGTACGTGGCCGTCTCCCTGCTTCTTGGTGGCGGCGCAGCGGTTGGACCCTTCGCGCTGACCAACGCGCGTCTGCATCTGCCAACCGAGGTGCCCGTCCTGTTCGTGGGGCGCGGCGACCGACTCCCGCCGCTGGTGGTTGACCTGCAGTACACGGGCACCGGTCGGCTTCGCGGACGCTGGGAGATCGTGTTTCCCGGCGAGGAACAGCCGAGTGACAACGATCTGCGGTCGGAGGAATCACTGCCGCCGGCGGAGCGCGGACTGCAGCGACGCTATCTCGATATCCAGCGATTCAACGTGCCGCTCCCGCCATTCGGGCGATTCACGCTGCCGGGGCCGGATCCGTCGCGAATCCCCACGAACATTGACGGCTCGTATCTCATCCTCCTGCGCATCGAGACGCCGGCGGCCGGGTTCCGACTGCCGACGTTCCGATATGTCGTCGGCGGAAATCGCACGCAACTGACGGACGCCGCCCCAGGAAGTCTGCGCTTGCGACTCCCGTCGCCCGACGCCACAGTGCCAGCCGATTCTGCGTTGCGATTGAGTTGGATCGATGTGTCTGACGCGTCGCGGTACCGCGTGGAGATCGAGAAGGTGCCGGACGGCAAGCGGGTGATGTCGGCGATCGTGCCGCAGGGGTCAGGCGTGTACAACGTGCCGCCGTTTGCGCTGGCAGCGATCACTGACGCATGGCGATGGCGTGTGGTTGCGCTGGATGCGGACGGCCGCGAGATGGGGCAAAGTGAATGGCGGGCGGCCACGAAGCGATCGGCGCAGGTGCGCAAGTGAGGGAGACGGTCGACTGACCTTCGACGAGCGGGCGCCGCGGCCGACAGTCCCGGCTGTACATCAATACGACCGATCTTTCCGGAACAGCTGACCTGCGTTGGCTGTTCATATGCACATGGACCTCATCGGCATCGACTTCGGAGCGCGCACCGCCGGCACCACCGTGGTCTGTTCCCGCGAACACGGCATCTTCCGCTTCCAGCGCTGCAGCAAGGGAAAGGACGCCGACGCGTGGCTGGATGAAACCGTGAAGACGCTGCGGCCTGACGCCATCTACATCGATGCGCCACTCAGTCTGCCCGGCGCGTACTTTGGCCGCGGCTCCGATCACTTCTTCCGCCAGGCCGATCGCATCGCCGGCGGCATGAGCCCCATGTTCCTCGGCGGACTCACGGCCCGCGCCATTCGTCTCGCCGAACAGTGGCGCGCGGCCGGAATCTCCGTGATGGAAGTGTACCCGGGCGCGCACATCCGCCAGGAATGGGGCACTCTCGACATCCCCAGCGGCAAGACCATTCCCCACGACACGCTGCGAGTGATGGCCGGCACGTTCGAAGTGTCACCGCCCGAACCGGATGACCGCCACGCAGCGGATGCCTGGCTCTGTTGGCTCATCGGACACCGGCATCGGCAAGGCACCGCGCATGTCGCAGGCGACCCCGTGGAAGGCGTGATCCTGTTCTGATGCCCATGTTCAAGGAGCACCTGCCCACCAAGACCTGTCCCGTCTGCGCGCGACCGTTCCAATGGCGGAAGCGATGGCGCAACACGTGGCCCACCGTGATCTACTGCAGCGAACGATGCCAACGGAACCGCAAGAAGCCCACACCGTCCGACTGATCCTTGGCGACCAGCTGAACGCTGCACACAGCTGGTACCAGACGGTGGATGCCGGCGTGTTGTACGTGCAACTGGAAGTGCGGCAGGAGACCGACTACGCAACGCACCACGTACAGAAGGTGCTGGCGTTCTTCGCAGCCATGCGTGGCTTCGCGAGCACGTTGCGCTCGCAGGGCCACCGGGTGCTGTACATCACGCTGGACGATCCGCGGAACACACAGGATCTGCCCGGCAACCTGGCGTGGATCCTCAGCAGCTGCGGTGCCACCAACTTCGGCTACCAGCTGCCCGACGAGCTGCGCCTGGATCAGCAGCTCACGGCCTTTGCGCAAACCTGCGGATGCGTGGTGGCGGTGGCCGATACCGAACACTTCCTCACCACGCGCCACGAGCTCGCGTCACTGTTCGAGGGCAGGAAGCAATTCCTGATGGAGCGATTCTATCGGGTGATGCGTGAACGCACAGGCCTGTTGATGGATGGGGCGCGACCAGTCGGCGGTGAATGGAACCTCGATCACGAGAACCGCGGCCGTCCACCCAAGAACCATGTGGCACCGGCCCCCCTGCTCTTCGACCATGACCTGAGCGCGCTGCACGACATGCTCACGACCTGCGGCGTAGACACCATCGGTACGGTGGATGTGGCCCATGTTTCGTGGCCAGTGGATCGCGTGGAAAGCCTCGAACTGCTGTCGTACTTCTGCGCACACCTGCTTCCCTCGTTCGGCATGTATCAGGATGCGCTCATGCCCGGCCAATGGGCCCTCTACCATGCGCGGCTGAGCTTCAGCATGAATGTGAAACTACTCTCGCCGCTCGAGGTCTGCCAAGCCGTGGAGGCTGCGTGGCGCGCTGATCCCGATCGCATCTCGCTCAGCCAGGCCGAAGGCTTCATCCGCCAGATCATCGGCTGGCGTGAATACATGCGCGGCATCTATTGGGCACGAATGCCGGACTTTGCGTCCCTCAATTTCTTCGGTCACGACCGACCGCTCCCCAGCTGGTACTGGACCGGCCAGACCCGCATGGCCTGCCTCAGTGAGGCGATCACCGGCAGCCTGCACAACGCCTACGCCCATCACATCCAGCGCCTGATGGTGACGGGCAACTTCGCCCTGCTCGCGGGCGTGCATCCCGACGAAGTGGACCGCTGGTACCTCGGCATCTACATCGACGCCATCGAATGGGTGGAGATCACCAACACGCGCGGCATGAGCCAATTCGCCGATGGTGGGATCGTGGGCACCAAACCCTATGTGAGCAGCGGAGCCTACATCAACAAGATGGGTCACCACTGCGGCAGTTGCTTCTATGATGTGAAGCAGCGCACCGGACCCAGGGCGTGTCCGTTCAACGCATTGTACTGGCATTTCCACGTGCGCAATCGCGATCGCCTGGAGAGTGCGGACGCGCGTCCAGGCACGATGGTGCGGATGGGCATGGTGTACCGGACGTGGGACAGGATGGATCCGGCGACGCAGCGGGCGTTGCTCGAGCATGGCGATGCGGTGCTGGCGAACATCGAACAGCTGTGATGCGTATCTTGGTATCGTTTCTTGACCAGTTGCGGCGTGCCGATCACGTGGCGCTCGCGTCGGCGTTCGCCGCGCACGAGTCAGCGATTGATCGCTTGGGTGCGCCGGAAATATTCAGTACGGATCACGGGTCGTAGCGCACCAGCGACGCGTTTCCCGGCGTGCTGCGCCACCACACGATCCAGATCAGCATGGATGGCCACCCGCGCTCCCGCACCTGAGAACGCCGCCTGACCTGTCTTCGACCGTCCGACCACATCTGTCGAGCGGCGGCCATGGCAAGCGTCCTCTTCGCTGTGTTGGCTTGGCCGATCTGCCTTGCTAATTGCGGCTTGTGTCTATTGCTTTCTGCTGTAGACATGACTTGCTTTTTGCGGCCTGAGCCACATACCCCCGCAACGAGTGACCCTGCGGGAACCCATGAATATGCTCTACCCTCGGATTGCCGACGCCCGGATCAGAACTGCGCTTGCCGCCTCAGGCGCCGTCGTGGTCGAGGGCCCTCGCGCGATTGGCAAGACGACGATCGGTCTGCAGTTCGCTGTGAGCGGGGTTCGACTCGACTCCGACCCGGCCGTCCGGGCGGCGGCGCTTGTCGACCCCGCCACCGCGCTCGAGGGCGCGACTCCGCGATTGCTGGACGAATGGCAACTGGTGCCCGAGCTCTGGAACGCGGTTCGCGTTGCCGTCGACGAGCGTCAACGCCCGGGACAGTTCATTCTGACGGGCTCAGTCACGCCGGCCGATGATCAGACGCGGCACACCGGTGCCGGACGCATGAGCCGAGTCAGACTGCGACCGCTCACGCTCTTTGAGGTCGGAGTCTCGTCTGGAGCGATGTCGCTCGAGGCTCTGCTGGCCGGTACAGCACCGCAACGCGCGTCTGCGACGGGGGCGAGCTATCGCGATCTGCTGCACCAGCTGGTCGTCGGCGGCTGGCCGGGCGCGCGCGCCGCCGGAAGTGCCCGTGCAGCGCAGGCGTTCTACGCGGATTTCATCGAAGAGATTGCGCGCACCGACGTGCACGCGACACGCGGTGGAAATCGGACGGCGCCAGCGCGACTGCGCCGCGTGCTCGCGGCGCTCGCCCGCAGTACAGCGACGCGCGTGGCCGACACCACCCTGAGTGCGGATGTCGGCGGAGCGGGCAACCCGGTGGACCGCGGAACGATTCATGCTGACATCGACGCACTCACTCGCGTGTTCGTGCTCGATGACGTGCAAGCCTGGGCCCCCGCGCTCACAGCCCGCGCACGCCTTCGCGGTGCGCCCGTGCGCCACTTTGCGGACCCCGCCCTCGCTGCCGCGCTGCTGCGCGCAGGGCCCGACAAACTGGCGAACGACGCGACGCTCGCCGGCCGACTGTTCGAGTCGCTCGTCGCGCGCGATCTGCGCGTCTATGCCGACGCGCTCGGCGCGGGCATCTATTCGTATCGCGACAATACGAACCTCGAAGTCGACCTCATCGTCGAACGACCCGGAGGGCCGTGGGCAGCCTTCGAGGTGAAGCTCGCAGTGCGAGAATGCGATGCGGCCGCCGCCACGCTGCATCGTCTCGCCGCCAAGGTCGCCGTGGGTTCGCATGACGCGCCCGCCGCACTCGGCGTCATCGTGCCGACAGGGCCGGCGTACCGGCGGCCGGACGGTGTGTATGTCTTGGCGTTAGATACGCTCGGGGTGTGAAAGGGCAGCATCCAGGCGTGTCGGACTTCCGGCACACACACTCGTGACAGGAGTCGATTCACAGCGGGCATGCGCCGGGTACTTCGTCGGCAGATTCTCACCCGGCAACAACAAAGCCCGGCCAATCCGGCCGGGCTTTCTTTGATCCAAGTCGTTGTCCTGAAACACCAGAGCGGGAGACGGGACTCGAACCCGCGACCTTCAGCTTGGGAAGCTGACACTCTACCAACTGAGTTACTCCCGCAATACCAAAAGCACACACACCCTATCCAATCTCAAACAAGAGCCACAGAAGGGGATTGAACCCTTGACCGCTCGATTACGAATCGAGTGCTCTACCACTGAGCTACTGTGGCATGATACCCCACTCCCCACCTGCCGCCCTGCAAACCCGAGGATGCCCTGACGCGGACTCGAACCGCGACGCCTTGCGGCACCACCCCCTCAAGATGGCGTGTCTACCAATTTCACCACCAGGGCAACGTCCATCTCACCACAACACACCAAAGACGACTGCCACCCACCCGCAGCACATCCCCATCCTCCACTCCCACCTCTCCCAAACTTCCAACGGGGCCGACGGGGCTCGAACCCGCGACCTCCGCAGTGACAGTGCGGCACTCTAACCGACTGAGCTACGGCCCCAATTGTGGTCCTCCACCTGCACCAG
>JANMNM010000340.1:0-3400 GCA_031373905.1 Gemmatimonadaceae bacterium
CGATCTGGAAGCCATGGCGCGGGTTCCGACGACTCGCGGAACGATGCTCGTTGCGTTCGGTTCCGGCTCGAAGAAACGGCGCGAGAACGTGCTGACACTGGGTTTCGCCGGGCGCCTCAAGCGGCCCGCGCACCATGACCCATCGCTGGTGGCATCGCCGCGGCTGTACGAGGCGCTCAGATCCGAGCGGGCGTTCTCCGGCAGCGAGATGAACATCGAAGGCGCCCTGTACCTCGATGGAATGATCCGGTTGTATGGCCGCGGCAACGGTGAGGCGAAGGACGATCTGCTCCCGGTGAACGCGACGTGCGACCTGGCGTGGAGCGAGCTGCAGCAATACCTCGCAGAGCCGGAGCATGGAGCGCTGCCCGAAGTCTCGCGGATCAGGCAATACGATCTGGGTGACGTGGACGGTGTGGCGCTGGGGTTCACCGACGCGATTCCGGTGCGGCGTTCGATGGTGTTGTATGCGGCCGCTGCCGAGGCGTCGAAAGATGCCACCGAGGATGGTGCTGTCGGCGGCTCGGCGCTTGGAGTGATTCCGAATGATCGGCGACAGCCTGCGCGGTGGACGATGCTGCGCGACGAGCGCGGCAAGCCATTCGCCGGCAAGGTGGAAGGGCTGGTGCTCGATCCGAAGGACGCAACGCGAGCGCTCGTGGTGCTGGATGTGGATGACTACACGAGACCGTCGCAGCTGTGCGAAGTGCGGCTGGGCGGACCCTGGTTCGGGCGTTGAGGCCGCGGCCGTGACGCCAGGTGCAGGCCGGCTGAAGCAGAGCGTGTGCCGCTGGTGTTACCAGTCGATGCCACTCGACGAGCTGTGTGGCATTGTGGCGGAGATCGGACTGCAGTCGGTCGAGCTGCTGAGTGAGACCGAGTGGGCGACGCCGAAACAGTTCGGACTGACGTGTGCGGTTGCGAACGGGCCGAGCACGATTCCGGTCGGTTTCAACCGGCTGGATCAGCATGAGCGTCTGGTGGCCGAGTCGGAGCGGTTGCTACCGCTGGTGGCTGCGGCAGGCATTCCTCAGATGATCGTCTTCTCAGGCAACCGCGCCGGCATGTCGGACGCGGAAGGGTTGGCCAATTGCGCTCTCGGGTTGAAGCGGATCATGCCGACCGCGGAGCGGCTGGGCGTGACCGTGATCATGGAGCTGCTCAACTCCAAGGTCGATCACAAGGACTACATGTGTGATCACACCACGTGGGGTGTGGAGCTGGTGAAGCGCGTGGGTTCACCGCGCTTCAAGCTGCTCTATGACATCTACCACATGCAGATCATGGAAGGGGATGTGATCCGTACGATTCGCGACAATTTCGCGTACATCGGTCACTATCACACCGGCGGCGTGCCGGGGCGCCATGAGATCGATGACACGCAGGAGCTGAACTATGCGCGCATCATGACGACGCTGGCGGAGCTCGGATACACCGGTTTCGTGGGTCAGGAGTTCATCCCGGTGCGCGAGCCGATGGTGTCGCTGCGCGAGGCGTACAGGCTCTGCAACGTCTGATCGTGCGACCGCTGCTCAGATGACGTGAGCGGGCGCGAGGTGACAGTCGTGCGGGCCGTGACCGCGTTCGATCTGCAGCGTTGGGTGTGAGATGCCGAACCGGTCGTGCAGCACGTGCGCCGCATCGATGAGGAGCGCGTCGTCGTCGCAGACCTCGGGGCGGATGAGATGGGCCGTGAGTGCCACGTCGGTGGTGCTCATCCCCCAGATGTGCAGGTCGTGCACTCCCGTCACGCCAGGCAGGCTGCAGAGGTATCGCTCCACCTCCTTCGGATCGAGATGCGCGGGAACCGCATCGAGCGCGAGGTTGACCGAGTCTCGCAGCAGTCCCCATGTTCCGATCGTGATCACTGCGGCGATGACGAGGCTGATGACGGGATCGAGCCAGAGCCAGCCCGTGACCGCCATGGCGATGCCTGCGATGACGACGCCGGCGGAGACAGCGGCATCCGCCAGCATGTGCATGTAGGCGCCGCGGATGTTGAGGTCTGTCTTCCGCCCCGACATGAACAGCAGTGCCGTTGCGCCGTTGATGATGATGCCGATGCTGGCGACCCACGCGATGGTGCCCGTGGCGACGGGCTCAGGGCGCGAGACGCGGCCGATTGCTTCCCAGGCGATTGCACCGATGGCGAGCAGCAGCACGACGGCGTTGACCAGTGCGGCGAGAATCGATGTGCTGCGCAGGCCGTACGTGCGACGGGCGGTGGGTCCCTGCGCGGCGAGAATGCTGGCGCCCCAGGCGATGAGGAGGCCCAGCACGTCGCTGAGGTTGTGGCCGGCGTCGGCGAGCAGGGCGACGGAGTTGGCGCGCAGTCCGAAGATCGTTTCGACGATGACGAAGGTGACGTTGAGCGCGGTGCCGATGGCAAAGGCGCGGCCGAACGAGGCTGGGGCGTGGGAGTGTCCATGCCCACCGTGGTCTTGTCCGGCATGAGTGTGACCCGTGTGCCGATGGCCGGCCTGGTCCTCGACGATGCGCTTCCGGGTGCTCGAGTCGGCGCTTGACATATCAAGAAAAGCTGTTACGATTACCGTCATGCCCACCGCCACCCAGACCAGTGTCGATCGTGCAGCGGAGCTCTTTCATGCGCTGTCCGACGTGGCGCGTGTCGAGATCGTGGCGGTGCTGCTGGGCGGTGAGCATTGCGTGTGCGATCTGATGGGTGTGGTTGGCGCGGCGCAGTCGCGGCTGTCGTATCATCTCAAGGTCCTGAAGGACGCCGGACTGGTCACGGATCGTCGTGAAGGGCGGTGGTCATACTACACGTTACAGCGTGACGCGATCGTGGAGGCGGAAGCAGTGCTGGCCAGTTTGCGCCCACGAGCCAAACGAGCTGGGTCGGCTGGCTGTTGCGGATAGCGAGGTCTCAGTACCGATGGACGCGTCGACTTGCACAATACATCAAGATTTGTTGTTCACTCAGGGAGACTGACATGACGGAACAAGGGGATGTGCTGTCCGCGACGGAGCTTGGTTCGCTGCGGACGACAGTGAAGGAGCGCTACGGTGCCGTGGCGCAGCGCGTGAGCGATGGCGCAGCGACCAGCGGTGCGTCCTGTTGCGGTCAGGCTGAGGGATCCAGCGCGTGTTGTGGTGCAAGCACGGAGAGCTGGGACCCGATCACGTCGAACCTGTACGACGAAGGTCAGGCGGCTCGTGTGCCGGCCGAGGCGCTGCTCGCTTCGCTCGGTTGCGGGAATCCCACCGCGCTGGCTGACCTTGCCGAAGGCGAGACGGTGCTCGACCTCGGCTCGGGTGGCGGCATCGACGTGCTGCTGTCAGCGAAGCGCGTTGGCCCGTCGGGCAAGGTGTATGGTCTGGACATGACCGATGAGATGCTGGAGCTCGCGAACGCGAACAAGGCGCGCGCGGGCGCGAC
>JANMNM010000038.1:0-3788 GCA_031373905.1 Gemmatimonadaceae bacterium
CGAGACGGGACCGGGCACGCCTTCGCGCAGCGCCGCCACATCGAGCGGCGTCTGCACGAACCGCTTCGCAATCACCGCCTGCATCGTCGGCCCGGTGAACGGTGGCTCGCCGACCAGCATTTCGTACAGCACGCAACCCAGGCTGTAGAGATCACTGCGGCCGTCGACGTCCTCGCCCACCGCTTGCTCGGGGCTCATGCAGGCCGGCGTCCCGACGCTCATGCCGACCTGCGTGAGTGTGTCGGATGTGGTGTCGCTGATCGCCTTCCCAATACCGAAGTCAGCCACCAGCACGTGGCCATCCTGCACATGATGTTCTCGGGCTTGATGTCGCGATGGACGATGCCCAGGCGGTGCGCATGGTCCAGCGCACCGGCCACCTCGCTCGCAATGCGCACGGCATCCGCGATAGGCAGTTGGCGCTGCGTGTCGAGCCGCTCGCGCAGGGACTGGCCCTGCACCACCGGCATCACGTAGAACAGCGTGCCCTCGGCGTCGCCCGAGTCGAACAGCGGCAGGATATGTGGATGACTGAGTTTCGCGGCGAGATGGATCTCGCGCAGGAACCGGTCGCGACCGACGCTGGCGGCGACGTCGTCGCGCAGGACCTTGATCGCGACGGGGCGATCGTGCTTCCGTCTGCCCCTGGAATGTGAAGTTCTCGCAGGAGCTGGCTGACAATTCGCCGTTCCGCGCGCGGGAGTTCATTGCGGGGAAGGATCCAGTGGGGATGGCGACGGACATTCTGCCGCTGGATCAGGAGGCGTTCAGTGCGGCGTTCCGGAAGTCGCCGATGAAGCGGGCGGGGCTCAGGCGGAATGCGGGGGTGGTGCTCGAGAACGCGTCCTGAGGTCAGAGTCCACGAACGCGGATGGACGCTGCCTCGGAAACGAACGCGCATGGACTCTGACCCCATGAACCGGACCCCATGAACCGATCGGGATCACGAGATCGATCGACGCTGGAACGTGGGCAATCCGTCGCGCCACCAGTGTGGCCAACCCGAGACAGGTCCTGCGCAGCACTAGTCGGCCGCGGCAATCACAGATGTCCAAGCTTCGCGCGACGCCGCGGTCGCGCAACGACTCGCGACTATGGCCCGGCTCTGAAAGGACGACAGATCGGATGGTTCTGCGCTCCGCACGGCCGGCGCACTCCCGACTGACGCGAGCAAGGGACGATAGCACTCGAACGCTTGCACGAATCGACCGCAGATCGCAACACCGACCGTGCGGGTCGAACTAGAACGTCGCGCAGCTCTCCGGTGGCGTGGAATCGTTGGGGAATCGCGCGAGGCATGCACTGATGTCTCGCGCCACGCGCGACAACGCCGCATCGAGGCCGGTCACGAGACCGGCATAGTCACCCACGCGAAACGCGCCGCCACGATCGTCAGTCCTGCCCCGCACCATCACTGCACCGTCGAAGGGACGAATGAGGTCCCAGTCAGCCATCACGTGGACGCGACCATCGCGCGCTGCGGAGTCGGCGACGACGCCCTCGAAGCGCGTGACGTGCAGCTGCACCAGCAGGTCGTGCTGCGCGCGCGCTGTCCATGGCGCGACGTCCACGGAGCGTACCCGTGGCGATCCCGCGAGGTACGCGCCGACCGCGCGGTTGACGCCCTGATCGAGATCCCCGCCCCATCGGTGAAACTGCGAGACGATCAGCTCATTTGCACCGCGCCGCATCATGACGGTGGGCACGGACAGATACGACGCCATCTCGACGCGGCGCAGGCCGATACGGAATGCCCCGCGCCCCGCCGACGGCGCGCCGGCCGGCGGCGTCGGCCGTCCGCTCGCTGACCCGTCGCCGAGCACGTACAACTGCAGCTTCGGCGACTCGCGTGCGAGCTTGAAGCATCCGGTGAGCGCGACGGGAACGACGAGCGTCAGCAAGCAGGCAATACGGGCGTGGGTTCGCATGGTCATCTCCGGCTCATCGGTTCTGCGGCGGCGTCTTGCCGCGGAGCAGCATATCGGGGTTCTGTTCAAGCGCGGTGATGAGGACCTTCAGTGCATCCGCGGCCTCGCGCAGACTCTTCAGCGCGCCGGTGAGCTCATAGCCAGGCCCGGTGTCGGCCGAGAGCAGTCCGTGGGTCTCGTCGAGCGTCTTGCGCAGCGCTTGCAGCGTGGAGATCGCCTCCGTGGACACACCCGCGACCTGGGTCTGCATAGGATCGATCGCCCGCGTGGCGCGCTCGGCCAACTTCTGCGCCTCCGCCATCGTGCTGTTGAGCTGCGCCGTGGCGCCGGGCATCTGCCGGAGCGTTGCGCGGAGCTCGGGCGATTCGACCAGCTGCTGAACAGCTTTCGCCGATTGTATCACCGCGGCGTTGACCTCGCGCACGTTCACGTCACCGAGCATGCCATTCACCCGGTTCATGATCTTCATCACTTCGCCCAGCAGGCTGCCGGCACCGCCCCCGATCGACGCCATGAGCGACGGAGTGATCGGAATCTCTGGCCACGCGGTCTCCCGTTTCTCGAGCTTGGGCCGCGTGGAATCACTCCGATAGCTGAGCTCGACGTACAGCACGCCTGTCACGAAGCTCTCCATCTGCAACTGTGCGCGGAGCCCCTTCGCGACCTGTTGCCGAAGCACCAGCGTATCGGACAGATCCACGAACGTGCCGCGCGGCGTCGTGAGACGCGGCAGGTCGATCTCGTACTCGACGGGCACCTGAAACGAGTCGTCGGCCCGGTCGATCTCGATGTTGATCGCCGTCACGCGACCGACTGGCACCCCCTGAAACTTCACGGGCGCACCGTTCGCGAGTCCGTTCACCGACTCGGGGAAGAAACTGATGAACGTCGTGCGATCCTGAAACCAGGTCGGCGACGCGAGCACGAACGTAGCGGCGATCGCGATCACCAGCCCACCTAGCAGAAAGAATCCGATGGCGGTCGGGTTGGCGCGCATGCTCATGAAGCACCTTCGCTGCTGCGAGTGAGAAACTGGCGCACCCGCGGGTTGGGCGGATGGTCGCGCAGCTCCGCCGGAGGGCCGAGGGCCGTCACGGTTTTTGTGTCGATATCGAGGAACAGCGCCCGGTCGGCGACGCGAAAGATGCTGTCGAGATCGTGGGTCACGATCACGATGGTCGTGCCAAAGCTTGCTTTAAGCTCCAGAATCAGGTCGTCCAGCCGACTCGCGCTGATCGGGTCGAGCCCCGACGACGGCTCGTCGAAGAAGAGCACGTCGGGATCGAGTGCGATGGCACGTGCCAGCGCGGCACGCTTGCGCATGCCACCGCTGATGGCCGAGGGATAATAATCCTCGAAGCCGCGCAGTCCCACCAGCGCGAGCTTGAACGACACGGTTTCGGCGATCGCCCGTGCATCGAGGTCCGTGAATTCCTCCAGCGGCAGCGCAACGTTCTCGGCCAGAGTGAGCCCGCTCCAGAGCGCACCGTTCTGGTACAGCACACCGATGCGGCGCAGTACGCGGCTGCGCGCCGTGTCGTCGGTGATGTCGAACGCCTCGCCCTCGAACAGGATCGACCCCTGTGCGGGTGACTTGAGACCGATGAGATGCTTGAGCAGCGTACTCTTGCCGCTGCCGCTGCCGCCCATGAGCACGAACACCTCGCCGCGCGCCACGGTGAAATTGATGTCCTGCATGATGATGCGGTCGCCGTATCTCATGGTCAGGTCGCGGACCTCGATTGCCGGTGTTTCGTCGCTCATACGTTGAGCAGGGCGGCGAGCCAGTCGATGACCGCGTTGGCCGCGATGATGAGCGTGATCCCAAGGACGACGGCGGCGGTTGCGGCGCGCCCGACC
>JANMNM010000047.1:0-6396 GCA_031373905.1 Gemmatimonadaceae bacterium
GGGGCCGGTTTGCGCTGCGGCGGGCTCCGCCTTCTCCCGCATGCCGCGTGGGCGGTTGGCATAATCCCCTGATCGGCTGAATTGTCCCAAGCGCCCCGCCCCGCGCGCGATGCGCCCCGAACTCCGTCCCCGAACTCCGTCCCTTCCTGACCCCGGTCACCCGCGAACCACTCGGTGCGCCGTCACCGGCACCCTTGCACGGTCGGTATTACTGAGTAATATCACAGATGCCGTCAAAGCCGCACTTCGCCCGTATCGCCATCACCCTCCCGCCGGACACCCTGCGCGCCGCTGATGATTGGGCGGCGCGGCAAGACCGTTCGCGCAGCTGGATCGTGGCCGAGGCCATCAGGCAATACGCGGCGGCGCAGCAAGACGGAGCCGAGGGCGCCGCGATGCGAGGAGAGCAGGCGGCGCGACTCGATCCGTCCCGCTTCGAGCAACTTCGGCGCGACCTCGCGTTGACGGCGGAAGCGCGCGTGCTCGAAAGCGAGTCCATCGCTTCGGTCGGACGGTCGCACGGCGCGCCGGAATTGCCACGCACCTTCACGTCGTACGACGACTTCCTCGCGTGGCGTCGCGCGCACGATGCGCGGTGAGCACTCGGTGAACACGCCGCCACGTTCCAAGCTCGCGGGGCTCTGCACGCTGCTCAACGCTGAAGAGGCGCGTTACCTCGTGGTAGGTGCCACGGCAATGCAGCTGTGGGGGACGACGCGAGCCACGCACGGCATCGATATCCTCATCGAGCCGACGCTGACGAATGCGGAGCGCGTCCTGAGGGCCCTGGGGCGGCTCCCATTCGGTGTCGCCCGTGAGATCGACGCGCGAGACCTGATCTCGCGTGTCGTCACGATGGTCCGCGACACGCCGAACGTCGACGTCCTGACGCGCGCGTGGAACGTGACGTGGGACGATGCCGAAAAAGACTTTGCGGTGTTCGACGTGGAAGACGTGCCGATCCCCACGGTTTCGCTGGCACGGTTGATCGAGTCGAAGCGCACCGGGCGCACGCAGGACACGGCGGACATCGAGCGGCTGGAGGCACTGCAGCGGTTGCGCCGCGACTAAGCAAATCGGGGACGGAGTTCGCTCGTGTGGATCCGCCATCGGCGTGTCGTTCTCGCCCTCGCTCCCCTGCATCCGCACCCCGATCCGCACCCCCAGAACGTCGCGCTGAACCCCGAGAGACCATCACGTTTCTGCATTGCGGCTATCCGTATGCCAGTGCCACCGGGCGATCGAGACCGTAGCGGCGGCCGGCGTCGAGCCACATGGCGTCTTTCCGGACGTTCTTGCGCGTCAACGAGTGCGATGATGCGAAGGTCTTCGTCGCGTGCCTTTGGTTGACGGGCAGGGGCGCCCCGCGGACGGCCAAGCGTCGCCGCGCAATTCGGGAGGACATGGTAATGCAGACGATGTTGCGCAGGGCGCGCGAAATGAATCGCGGCGCTTACGACGTGTTCCATGACCTGACCTCGCGTTCCTTCCGCGTGGTGATACTGCCCTTGCGTCGACCGATGTTCATTGCGGCTGCTCTCCTGAGCACGATCGTCGTCCACGGTTGCGGCACGGACGCTCCCACCACCGTCGTTCTGACTCCGCCGGTACCGGCTGTCCCCCTCGAAATTCACCTCTCCGCGGCGACCGTACTCGTGGCACGAACCATTTCGGCGACCGCGAGCGGCACTGCGTCAGGCGTCGTGTGGGCGAGCGACAATCCGCATGTCGCGTCGGTCTCGCCATCGGGCGTCATCTCCGGCTTGTATCCTGGGCAGGCGCACATCTCGGCCACACGGGGTGAGGCTGTCGCGTCGGTGACGATTACCGTCAACGTTGCCCGCATCGACGTACCGGCCGGCGACATCATCGTGGAACTCTCCGGCAAGCGGACGCTCGAGGCGATCGTCCGCGATGCCGACAATGTCGAACTCGAGGGAGTTCAGGTGAATTGGTCGAGCGAACACGCCGAAATCGCCACCGTCGAGGCGGAGACTGGCGTCGTGACGGGAGTCTCGCGTGGACGCACGGCGGTTTTCGCCAGTGTCGGCCCGGTCAACGGACAGGTCGCGGTGTTGGTGACGTCCAGTCCGGATCGCGAACTGGAATTGAGCACCGTCGGCTTCGGAAACCACATCTGCGGTCTTCAGGCAGGCTCGGGCCTCGCCTTCTGCTGGGGGGATAATCACGCCGGCGCGTTAGGTGTCGGAGTGCGCGACGGTTCCGACGTCCCGCTGCCGGTCAGCGGCGGTCACCGTTTCAGCATGCTCAGTGTCGGCTTTTACGCGAATTGCGGGGTCGAAGTGGGCACGGCGGTGGCCTACTGCTGGGGTAGCAACAGCGAGGGGGACCTCGGTATTGGCCACATAGGGACGATTTGGGAGCCGTCCCCAGTCGCCAACGGAACCATTCGATTCGCTTCCATCAGCGCGAGCGGGGTGAACACATGCGGCGTGGAATTGGACACCGGCTACGGCTACTGCTGGGGCGCGCCAGTCGCGGTGGGCGACGGAACGCTCGAGCGACGGCTGAGCCCCGTTCGTGTATTCGGAAATCTCCGATTCAGCAGCATCTCCACGAGCGGCTTTCACGCCTGCGGCATTGAAGCGAACACCGGACGCGCGTTTTGCTGGGGTGGCAACGGCGTCGGAGAGCTGGGCGACGGAACGCAGCTCCCGCGCGCGGTTCCGACCCCGGTAGCCGGCAATATACGGTTCACCGCGATCGACGCCGGCTGGCACACGACATGTGGCGTCGAAAGGGACACCGGCCGCGGCTACTGTTGGGGATCGAACGAGGATGGTCAGATAGGCGACGGCTCAAAGACGGATCGCCTCGTGCCGACGCCGGTGACCGGCGGACATCAATTTTCGGTGATCGAGGTGGCCGTGATGACCTGTGGCCTCGAGCTTCACACGGGAGTGGCAGTCTGTTGGGGACGTGACATCCCGACGCCGACGGTGGTGGGGAACGCCGGCACGCGCTTCAGCGCGATGGTCGCGGGATACGGCAACGCATTCGCGATAGAGGTATCGACGGGTCGACTGTACTACTGGTGGTTCGGATCGCTCGAACCGCACTACGAACGCACCCCGTGGCTCGTCCCCTGAAATGTCGGGCGAGTATTTGCTTCATCCGACCTCTTGTCGCGTGAGGGGCCGGATCGGCCATCGTAATGTTGTTCCCCGCGTGTCTCTCGAGACGACGCCGCCAGCGTTGCGCTCGCTGGCGACGTCGTCCACTCGTCCGTATACTCTTGCCGGCGATGTAGTGCCGTGGGACTGAACGCGGCCGCAACGCTCGCCCGACCCCGTGTCGCGGGTGCCGCGATTCGATCGCGATTCCTGCGGACGGTGACGATGAGCGATCAGCGCGCGGACGAGATCGACGAGGCGTTGGCCGCCTTGAGCCGCGGCGCACCCGACGCCATGGAGCAACTCCTCCCCCTCGTCTGTCGACAACTCAAGCGCATCGCCAATTGGGGGCAGAGGCGGGAGGCCACACGCTCTCGACCACGGCCGTCGTGCACGAGGCCTACTTGTGGCTCATTGAACAGACGCGCACACACCTCATCGATCGCGGGCAGTGCTTTGCCGTTGCCGCGCGCACCATTCGTCGCGTCCTTGTCGACTATGCCCGCCAGCATCAGGCGCAGAGGCGTGGCGGCCCCCAACGAACGGCCGTGGCCCTCGAGACGCTCGAGCGTGAGGGGTCGGCGGCCATCTCGGTGACGGATCGTGCCGAGTCGATCGTGGCGCACGACCGGCGCCTTCTCGCGGCCGAGGCGCGTCAATAGGTCCTCGGTGCGCGGGTCATCACGTTCCGGATGGCGCGCTGGACGGACGAGTCGTCCAACGCGCGTCAACTCTGACCGGGCACGCACCGCGATACCGTCGCTGCCGCGTCAATCAATTCAGCTGAATGGCGGAGCCGCGCCTGCCCAACACGCGCAGGGCCTGCTCGGCGACCTTGCGACCCAGCTCTTGTCCGACCGTGCAGTCGAAGCGATAGTGCAAGCCAGCGTACATTCGCGACACGCCCGCCTCCTCGACCATCGCCGACATCCGAGCAGCTTCGTCCGGGAAGACGCCCGCGATCACGGTCGCATACGCCGACGTGAAGCAGGAATGACCGCTCGGGTACGAGGGATGATTGGGGAGCCCGATGGGAGTCTTGATCAGCGGGTCTGCCTGCGACGGGCGGATGTAGTAGTACGCGAGCTTGGCGTCGAAGCATGCATTTGCGACATCGAACGCCGCGACGTTCGCGAGTGCGAAAAGTCGTGCGGCGTCGCTGTCCGTGCTGCCGCGCGTCACGAGGATCTCCGCGGCGACGCCGTTCATGTAGGCACCCCCCCTCGGCGCCCAGTCCTGCGCCAACTTCAGCTGCTCCGGTGTGAGTCCAATGGAGAACGCGCGAACCTCGGCGAGTGCGGCACTGAACTCTGTCGAGCCGAACGCCGGCGGTGGAGCTGGACGGAACTGATCACCCGACACGAGGGCGAAGGTGCGTGACCCATAGAAACCGCGCGCCGAGTTGGTACCAGTCCAGAATCCCGCGCCGCCAGGATTGAGGGGCCGAGAGGTGAGCGTGGTGTTATCGGTCGCCGCATCGGCGAGCACCCGCGCCCCGACCGCGCGCCCCAGCGCCTCGCCCGCGGCGAGGTCTCTCCCTCCCTGTTCCGGCCAGGGCGAGGATGCTTTCTGCGCGCGCAGCTTGTCGTCGAGCAGTGCCGAGTCCATCGGAAAGAAGAACTGGAGGACCACCAGCGATGCAGCGGCCGCTGCCGACGCTGGTGACGGACTGCCCGCGGCGCCCTCGGCACTGACAATCGCGTTGTGCTGCGCGATGGAGAGGTAGGTGAGCATGCGGATCTGCGTCGTAGGAGACCCCACCGCGCGGGCGGCGATGAGGTCACGGGCCGTCTGGTTCCACGACACGCTGGGTCCGGCCGCCGCAGACAGCGCCCGTGCGGGCACTGTCGCCGTCGGAGAATCGTTGCATGCGCTGAGCGAGAATGCGATCGCGCTGGCGATGACGCCATGCAGCAGTGGGAAATGTCGAGACATGTCGTGGCTCCAGTGAAGGTGAACGTGCAGCAGCATTGGTGACGTGTCATGCCTCGGCCTGCGGGAATCACCGAGGCGTGGTCGTGGTCGCGGTGCGCCCTGCGGCAAGGACCGCGACGCCGTCCGGCGACGCATGTCGGGAGGCGCCGGTCGCACACACCGTGATCTCCGTGAAGAGGTCAGCGCGCAACGCCGATTGCGGGAGCCAGCCGGCAACGCCGCTGAGCTCAGGGACCGCGACATCCCACACACTCGCACCCGCGCGGTAGCCCGCGGAGGCCGTGATGATCATGCCATGCTCGGAGTCGACGCCTTGATAGATGTTCATGGTGAGCAGGCTGTCGTACTCGGACTGCACCGGTAACTGCACGCGATAGCGGCGCGTCGGTGCGCCTGCCACCTGCGTCACGACCGGATCCGCGAGGGCCGGTCCCAACGCCACGGTCTTGTCGGCCGCTTCGTTGAACGAGAGGGACGATGTCCGGACGCTCTCATCCCACGACCCGCTCGCCTCGAATGCGTGGATGAGGAGCGTGTGCCGGTCACCTGGCGCCTGTCGCGACTTCGGCACGCCGTGGTATACGTGCGTGGAGCCCGTTGCTGCGTCGAACTCCATCGACAGGTTCACCTCGCCAGCGTTCGCCGTCGCGTATCCCGTCGACCGGAACGTGCGATCGGTGCCGATTCGGTCGATCGTGACCGTATGCGGAACCGGGTCGAACGCTTCCGAAGCGCCGAAGTCGAGTGTCGCAATCGTCGCGTTGTCCGCCGGGGTGATGCCGCGCCGGATGATCATCTTGTTCGGCGTCAGCACCACGCTGTAGTTGAATAGGTAGCTGCTGCGCGTCGCAATCAGGTCGCGTGGTCCGTCCGGCACGTTGCCGAGCTGGAAGCTGCTCCGGATGAAAAATTGGCTCGCGCCACCAATGCCAACCGTTGCACGCTCGGTGGCGGAGACACCGGCCACCGTTCCACCGACTCGCTTGGCGATGGGCGAGAGGCACTGAGCGGCTCCCATGTCCGCGAGTTCCGTAGCCGTGCCGTAATGGATGTAGGTGTAGTAGGCATAGACCGGGGTGAAGGCGTCCTGGTTCGTCACGGGTATCGAGTACGCCACGCCCCCACGGTGCCCGACGTCGAACAGGTAACGGTGATTCTCGCCGTAAACCCGGGTCCACGCCCCGTCCTCGCTCTGCACCGCGAACCACACGTGCAGACCAGCCGGTTCGCAGAACTGAAACGCAACGTTGCCAGTGATGGCAAAGACCGTCACCATGACCACGGTGGTCTGCGTCACCACACCGGCGGCCGTGCCGGTAATCGTGAG
>JANMNM010000049.1:0-4676 GCA_031373905.1 Gemmatimonadaceae bacterium
TGCCGATGCCCACCATCAACGCCTGGAGGATCACACCGGAAATCGCGGACTTCATCATCGGGTTATTGCCCATTGCAGCCTCACGGACTGAGACACCGACCGCAGCGCGACCGGCATACAGGACCTGCACGAAACACCACGGTCTGAGGTGGACCCGGATCTGTCAAGGCAACAGGCGTCAACGCCCACAACACCCTGACACAACCCCACGGCTGCCCGGCTACTGCTTTTCGAACTTGGCGCCGCCCGGCGACCGGTACTGTTCGAACGGGATCCGCAGCAGGCGAGTGATCCGCGAATGTTCAGCCGGATCGGAGTGGGTGTCGATACCGAAGACGATCTGGTCGTTCGCAAGGCGGGAGAACGTCCCGAAGATCCGGTCCCAGAACGAGAAGATGTTGCCGTAGTTCGTGTCCGTGTACGGCAGGACGTGATGGTGGTGCACGCGGTGCATCCTCGGCGTCACGATGGCGAGGCTGAGGGCCCGATCCAGCGCTTCCGGAAAGCGGATGTTTGCATGATTGAACTGCGACAGCAGCGCGGAGAGCGTCTGATAGAGAAACACGAGCCACACGGGCGCACCCGTCAGCACCACGCCAAGCGTGGTGAAGATGAAGCGAAAGACACTCTCGCCCGGGTGATGGCGGTTTGCGGTGGTCGTATCCACGTGAGGGTCCGTATGGTGGATCAGATGGAAACGCCACATCCACCGCACGCGGTGCTCGGCCCAGTGCACCGTGTATGCACCGATCAGATCCAGCAGCAACAGCCCCACGATGGCATACAGCCAGAGCGGCATGGACGGCAGCCACTGCAAAATGCCAAAGTGCGCGTCGGCGACCCAGTCGCTCGCGCGAAGCAGCACACTCGCCATCATGAAGTTCACGACGATGGTCGTGAGCGTGAAGAACAGGTTGATGGCCGCGTGCGACCACTTGTCGTACCGGCCGCGGAGGTACGGAATCCCGCTTTCGAGCAGCATGAAGAACGTCAACCCGCCCACCAGGATGATGCTCCGGTGCGACGACGGAATCGAGAAGAAGTAGTCGACGAGCTGCTGCATCAGTCACTGGGCAGAGCGGTGGGTATGGGAGGGCGATGCATGAGTGTAGGGCCAGTGACCCGCCGCCACCACTGCCGAGTGCCCGGTCGACTTGCCGTGCGGCAGACATGGCCCGCTATTTCAGCGGTCGCAGCGAATGGCAACCGTGAGATGCACGGTTGATAGGGGTTGTGATCGTCGCCTTACACCTTCGGGAGGTCCCGATGTCCGCAATCCGGCTGGTCCTGCGCGCTGCACCCTTGGTGTTGGCTGCCGCACCGCTCTGGGCGCAAAGGGGCGTTCAGCCGATCGTGGAATCTCGCACGGCGCCGCTGCTGGCCGTGGCGGGGCGACAATTCCGGGACCTCAACCGGAACGGGACGCTCGAGCCCTATGAAGACTGGCGCCTGACGTCAGCCGCCCGGGCAACGGATCTGGTGAGTCGGATGTCGCTCGAGGAGAAAGCCGGGACCGCGGTTCACGGCACCGCGCCAGCAGCGGGAAATCCGATGGGCGCCGGCACGAGCTACGACTCTGCGGCCGCCGCGAGGATTATTCTGACGGCGCATGTGACCAGCATGATCACTCGACTTTCCGTCGCGCCAACGGCCTTTGCGGCGCAGAACAATGCGTTGCAGGCGATCGCGGAACGGGGCCGCCTTGGCATTCCGCTCACCATCAGCACCGATCCGCGCAGCCACTTTCAGGTCACCATCGGCGCAACGTCCAGCACGGCGGGATTCTCGCAGTGGCCCGAGACACTGGGCTTTGGCGCCCTCGATGACCCGGCGGCTGTGAAACGATTCGCGAGTATCGTGGCCAGCGAGTATCGGGCGGTCGGGATCCAGATGGCCCTCTCACCGCAGGCGGACCTGGGCACTGAACCGCGCTGGTCCCGCATCACCGGCACGTTCGGCGAATCGCCGCAACGCGTGGGTGCGATGGTGACGGCCTACACACAAGGAATGCAGGGCAGCGCCACTGGGCTCACGCGATCCGGCGTCGCGGTGATCGTGAAGCACTGGGTAGGGTACGGCGCAGCGGTGGATGGGTTTGACGGTCACAACTTTTACGGGCGCTATTCGCGTTTTCCGGGAGGGCAGTTCGCCCAGCATGTCACGCCGTTTCTCGGCGCAATTGCATCCGGCGTGGTCGGCGTCATGCCGACCTACAACATCCTCGACGGGCTGCGGATCGACGGCACGCCGATCGAGGCGGTCGGTGCGGGTTTCAACAAGCAGCTGCTGACGGAGCAATTGCGAGGCAAGTACAAGTTCCGCGGCATGGTCCTGTCGGACTGGGCGATCACACGCGACTGCGCCGGCGCGTGCGTCACCGGCACACCACGGCAGGAGCCGTGGCAGATTGCCATGCCCTGGGGTGTGCAGGAACTGACGGAGACGCAGCGTTTCGCGAAAGGGATGAACGCCGGGATCGACCAGTTCGGCGGCGTCGACAGCGGGCAGCCGTTCATCGACGCGATCAAGGCAGGGCTGCTGCGTGTCGCGCAACTCGATGCGGCGGTGGCGCGCGTGATGGCGGTGAAATTCGACCTTGGCCTGTTCGAGAATCCGTATGTGGACGCGGCGAAGGCGGCGGCAATCGTCGGCTCTCCCGACAAGATCCGGGAAGCGGTCGCGGCACAGGCCCGCGCACTCGTGGTGCTGGAGAACATCCGCGGCACACAGATGCTCCCGCGCGCAGGCGCGAAGCTCTTTCTGCGAGGCGTCGACCCTGCGGTGGCGACGGCCCGCGGTTATCGCGTGGTCGCCCGCGCCGAAGACGCGGATGTCGCGATCATCAGGACCGCGGCGCCGTTCCAGCGGCTGCATCCGACCTTCTTCTTCGGCAACTTCCAGCACGAAGGTGACCTCGACTTCAAGGACAACGACACGACGTTCGTGCTGGTGCACGACATCGCAGCCAAGGTTCCGACGATCGTGGTCGTCTATCTCGACCGGCCCGCGATCCTCACCGAACTGGTTCCCTGGGCGCAGACACTCATCGGCGAGTTTGGTGTGAGCGACGGCGCGCTCTTCGATGCGCTGACGGGCAAGGTGCGGCCGATCGGTCGCCTGCCGTTCGAATTGCCGCGCTCGATGGACGCGGTTCGTGCCCAGAAGGGGGATGTTCCGCACGACAGCCCGTCGCCACTGTATCCCATCGGGTATCGCTTGCAGAAGTGACGCCGGCACAGCACAATCCAGTGTCCGCCATTCACCCTCGCTGACCACGATCACGTCTCGACGAATTCGCCGAGTCTGCATCGTATCCCACGTCACCCTGACGCATGTCCATGAACGAACTCTCGGTCGATTGGCTGAACAAGCTCGCCGGCTGGAGTGGCGCGATGAAGCTCACCTACACCGTAGCCACCGGTGACGAAGTTGCCTGCGAGTTCCAGATCGACGATCAACACCTGCAGCCGTTCGGGATCGTGCATGGTGGTGTTCATTGTGGCGTCATCGAGACGTTGACGTCGATCGGCGCAACGCTCCACGTGCGCCATCACGGTCAGGAGGCCGTGGGACTCGAGAATTCCACATCATTCATTCGGGCGGCGACCTCGGGAAAGTTGTTCGCGGTGGCCCGCCCGATCGTGCGCGGACGCACGAATCAATTGTGGGAAGCCTGGATCCGGGATGAGAAGGATCGATTGGTGGCGCAGGGGCGGGTTCGGTTGCAGAACGTGTCTTCCACACGTGCGCATCAGGATGCCCCGATCACCTGATCGCGGGCGTGATGCACGATGAGGCTCGGATCGTTGCCGGAGAATGCAGTGCAGGTGACGACGCGCGCCCGGTGGCGTGCGTGGCTCTCCAGAAAGTAAGCTCAGCGTTGCGGCACTGATCATTCACCGCCTTGCCAACCCCGGTCTCATGCGCTCACGGTTCGCCCGCCACCACCTCGCGCAACGCAGCGCAGCCGCGCTTGCCCTGCGCTGGCACGCCGGCACCGGCACCCTCGTCGCACTCACGGCCGCATTGACACTCGCGGGCGCAGCGCCCGCACTCCTGCTGCTCGGCGGGTCAGCGGCAGCACCAACGCTGACCCTGGGCCTCAGACGCACACCAGAACTGCTCGGCGACTGGAGCGGCCGGGGAAGCGTCTGGCCGCAGTTGCAGCAGCTCGCGCTGCTCAGGCTGACGGGCATTCTGCAGGGTGCCGTCATTCTCACGCTGGCCGTCGGTGCTGCCACGTTGATCGCACTGCACCTCGCGCGGACAGCAGCGCGCAGCGGTGAAGTGATCGTCGCGCGATCGGTCGGGGCATCGCGGCGTGACATTCTTGGCGCCATGATGCTCGAAGCCGGCGCGCTCGCCGGCGTGGCGCTGTTCGTGGGGATGCTGCTCGCGCTGGCCGCGTCCGCGGTGATGCGAAGCGCGTGGCCCGGGCCGGTTGGGGCGGCAGATCTGGCGCTCGGTGCTGCCGCAACGCTCGGTGTGACGGCGCTCGTGATGGTGGCGCCACTGCTGCTCGTGCGTGCGCTCAGCACCACCAGATTGGTGGATGATGATCGCCGGCCGCTGACGCTGATCATCCCGGCGTTGCAGCTCGGCGCGGCCGTCGTGGTGCTGGCAGGCGGCGTCACGCTGCGCGGCGTGACCGCGACGCAGGTTCGCAACACCGCAGG
>JANMNM010000109.1:0-23397 GCA_031373905.1 Gemmatimonadaceae bacterium
TCCTTTGTCGACTGATGCTTGCCCCGATCCATGGTGTACACGACACGGCGGAGTGTGAACGCGCGTACGCCCGGGCAAGAACGCATCAGGATACTGTGTCGGTCGACTTTCTTTCATACCCTGATCCAGCGGGTCGGCCAGCAACGCGACGGTGTGGCGTCCTCCGCGCGGCAACCGTTCACCTCAGCCACCGATAAGGCCACCGCGCCTCGGAGTGGGGCGCCCGCTTCTGCCGCCAGTTTCCAGCACATATCGGCTGAGCTTGCGGCACCATCAGGTATTTGTGAGCGGCCCTCTAGTACTGCACTACGACATCGGCAAACCCACCGACGGGCCGGTGGCGCAATCTGCCGGCTGACGAGGAAATGAAGCTGCCGGGCCGCGCGCCGTCGATTCGAGCGTATCCGCCGCGGAATGCCGCGCGCGCGGCCGCAGCGTTAGCTCGACCCGTCGTTCGGCAGATGTAGCCGGCCCGAAGTCGAACAGTCTGCAACAACCCGGCCCTGGCGAAGCGCCTGCGGCCGCTGCCATCGAGGAGCCTGCGAGATGATACGTTGATCGTAGTACGAGTTGCTCACTACCACGAACCTGCCGGGTAGCGGGATGATGGGATGGAAGGATCGGGAGCGCGAAGCGATCGAGGCCTGCCTGAATCAGCTTGGCGACGAGGGCTGGGACATCGGAGGCATCGATTTTTTCAACGAACACACGGGTAGCCATGGCTTCTTTCAGGCGCTTGCCAGGCGCGAGCGTTAGCGCGCCGGATGCATAGAGCCACGCGCAACGGCCGAACGATGCCCGCAGCAAGTGGATCCAGTCGAGCGTCGTTGCGGTCCTGCTCACGACTCTCATTGCCTGCAGCACGAAGGAGAAACCGGTGCCGCCTGAGAACCCCACTAATCTTGCCAGTCGCTACGCAGACGCCTGGAGTGGACAGGACCCGGTCGCGTTCGGGGCATTCTATGAGGACTCCGGGTCGCTCGTCGTGAATGGAGCGGCATCGGTGGGACGGGCTGCCATCGTTGAAACCGCTCGCTCCTACATGGCCGCCTTCCCCGATATGCAGGTTCGGCTCGACTCCCTGCGCAAGGAGTCGGGCGCGACCGTGTTCCACTGGACGTGGACTGGGACCAACACCGGGCCAAGCGGGACCGGCCAAGCAGTCCATCTCAACGGATACGAGCGGTGGACCTTCGGTCCCACTGGGCTGATCATGAAGTCCGATGGCCACTTTGATAACGACGAGTATCAGCGCCAACTCAAGGGCGAATCGCCGCTCACTCGTTAGGAGCGATCGCGGTTGTGGTCCTGCTGGTTGTACGCTGCAGTGCCTGACGATGCTTGCTGCAGAAGGGCGCAGCGGTGGCTCGCTTCGTTTGCATTTCATCGTTGCGCCCGCTGCAGAAGCCGGCGTTGGGCGGCGCGCGGAGTCCTTCGGTCTTCTTCCACGCGATGGAGCCATCGTAGAGGAGGCGAATTCTGGATCCCGACGACACGCGCGCCCGCACCGCGGCGCAGATCCGCTCGGCCATCGATCGGTTGATCGGTGACACTTCCACGAACGTAGGGGCAGACGGGTCGCGACACGACGTCCGCACCGTCTCCATCAGTGTCGATGAAGGAGCGGCCCTCACGAGATGGGTTCTCCACGAGAAGGCCGTCAAGACGATCGAGATCGGCCTCGCATTCGGCGTCTCGGCGCTCAGCATCTGCGAGGGTCTGATCGAATCGGGGAATCCCGACGCGCGACACGTCGTCCTGGATCCGTTCCAGGCGCGGAGTTTCGGCAACCGGGGACTCCAAGCGCTCGAGGAGGCAGGCGTGATCTCGCTCGTGGAGTTCCACGCTGAGATGTCGCAGATCGCTCTGCCCGCCTTCCTCAAGGAGAACCGCCGTTTCGATTTCGGTTTCGTGGACGGGAATCATCGCTTCGACAGCGTGTTCCTCGACCTCTTCTACCTCGGCCGCGTGCTGCGCCGGGGCGGGGTCATCTTTCTCGATGACTACGACCTTCCCGGAATCCGACGCGCCGTTTCCTTCTACCTGACCAACCTCGACTGGCGTGTGGAGGAGACATCACGGGCAGGCGCTCACCACAACTGGGTCGTGCTGCGCACGGCGCACGGCGAAGACAACCGGCACTTCCGCTATTTCGTCGACTTCTGATCGCGATTGGCCCGAGTCCCTGTTCGCACCCGGCGGGAAGAGCCTCGCGGATTCGGTTTGCAAACGAGAGCGCCGCCCAACAAGTCGTTGAAGCTGACGTCCGTGCGCGCCGACCCTCGCAACTGTTCGGGCTCTCCCGACAACTGATCCGGACGCCGCTCCGGCTGATGAACGGTGTTGACCACCCAGACGACGTCGATCTGGCGCCTTGCTCAGATGTACCGCAGTATCATTCCTTCTGTAGATGGAAGACGGACCCGCGCACCAGACCGGTGCGAATGAGCATCTTTCTCAGAGGGTCGGACATGGCCAGAACTTTATTGAATGCGGTACCCGTGCTGTTCCTGGTCGCCTTGCAACTCGTGCCAATCGGCCACCTGAGCGCTCAAGTGCCCGCCACCGCGGCACACGACCACTTGACCGAAGTGGCCTGCATCGACGTGCCGCCTGGCGAGACGCGCCGGGAGTTCGGCTGCTTCAACGTCGGCACGGTGACCGGTCTTCATTTCAGTCGAGCAGCCGTTTACTGGCATTTGCGTACTTTCCCAACCAGGAACGCTGCGGAAGCGGCGAAGAGTGCGACCGGACTCGTCGTGGAAGAAGACGGGCGAGTGTGGCTCTCCGAATTTGGGCCAAAGAACGCGACGCCCCGGGGCGGTCGAGCTATCGCGATTGTCGGACCGCTGCAGCTGCCCGCAGCACCGGGGTACACAGCTGTTCTCTCGTACGCTGTGATGCGCCCGGGCGACAAGTCGAGGGTGCATACGCACCCAGGCCCCGAAGGCTGGTACGTGCTGGCGGGCGAGCAGTGTCTGGAGACTCCGGCTGGCGCCAACAGAGCTCGGGCTGGAGGTAAGATGACGGTGGGATCGAATATCCCAATGGAGCTGAGTGTCATAGGTACTGAGCTCAGGCGTGCGTTCGCACTGGTGATCCACGATTCGGCTCAGCAGCGGGGAACACCCGTTGACTGGAAACCGTCAGGAGCCTGTAGTCAATGACGACGGCGCTCCATATCGACTGAGGGTCGTCTAACCCGGGGGTGCTGCTGTCAACGCGGCCGAGCCATTCTGATCCGGACGCACCTTATGCGCGGCCGTATTGCAAGAGAATCCCGAGTCGTTCGGCCGACAAAGTTCATCATTCACCCACTGAGTCGGTTGAGAGGGTGACCTATCGCGCTATGGTCTCGGTCCCTGAACGACTTGCTGCCACCTGTCATGGAGTGCCGGAGCGCTCCGCTTGGCTTGAACGGCTGTCAGACGCAGTCCGCGAGCCGCAGGCTCGGTGGACGCTGTCGCTGGGAGTCCCCTTCGAGGGCAGCAGCGTGGCGAGCTGCGCGTGGGTCGCGCCCGCCGTGCGCGGAGACGGCACCAGCGCTGTACTGAAACTCGGCATGCCTCACATGGAAGCGGCACACGAGCTTCAGGCGCTACGCCTCTGGGATGGTGACCCGACCGTGCGACTACTCGAATCCGATGCTGACCTCAACGCCATGCTGCTGGAGCAGTGTGAACCTGGCACGGCGCTCCGCGTGCAACCAGAGTTGGAACAGGATGTCGTTATCGCCGGCCTGCTTCGTCGATTGTGGCGCAGACCAGCGGTACCGCACCCCTTCCGTCCGCTATCTGGTATGACCGCGTACTGGGCCGAGGAGACGATCGCGGCTACCCCCAGTTGGCCTGATCCGGGGCTGATTCAAGCCGGCCTCCGGTTGTTCGAAGAGCTCTCGCATCCGTCACCCGACGACGTATTGCTCGCCACCGATCTGCACGCCGGCAATGTCCTGCAGGCGCAGCGCAAGCCGTGGCTGGTGATCGATCCCAAGCCGTTCCTCGGGGACCGTGCGTACGACGCGACACAACATCTCCTCAACTGTCGCCAGCGGATGCTCACCGCGCCGGACGCAACGATCCGCCGTTTTTCTGACCTGCTTGAGGTCTATCACGAACGCGTCCGGCTCTGGATGTTTGCGCGCGCAGCGGCGGAGCCCCGTGATATATGGGACGACGACTCGATCGCCTTGGCGAGGGTGCTGCAGTGACAGCGCAGGCACAGCTCGGCGGCCCGACAACCGGTTGCAGCAGACGGCGCTCGCGCGCCGCCGCTGAACCGGAGCGGTATGCGTCATCAGGGAAGGGAGGCACATGCCAGACCAAGACCCGTTCATTGGACATGAGTTGGTCACTGCCGACCGATCGAGCAGCGGCGCAGTCTTCAGTGAGCTGTTCGGGTGGACGCGCAACGATCTGAATGCAGGTTCTTTCAGCGCCTGCAGGATGCTTCGAATGACTGGACCGAAACCGTCATGACTTTGCCAAGCAATGCCCGCATTGCGGGCACCGCTTACGTCCTTTATATCATTACCGGCATCGGTAGCATGGCTGCACCGGCCCAGATCCGGCCGATGCTCGGCACGGTCATGGCGTTCTGCGCGTTGACGCTAGGTACCACGCTGTACGCGATTTCGCGGCACGTGGATCGCGACGTGTCGCTCCTCGCCATGCTCTGCCGCGTGCTCGAAGCCGGCTCCGGCAGCGGCGAAATCTACGTCGCGGTAGGCAGCACGATCTTCTGCTGGTTGTTGCTGAAGGGTCGGACGATCCCCGCATGGCTCTCTTTGCTCGGTTTGCTCTCCTCTGGCGGACTCGTCGTACAGTTGCTGGTGCAGCAGGCCACTGGTACACACACGAACTGGTCCTCGCCAATGACATGGGTGATCTGGTTCCCGCTGTTGATCTTCGAGCTGACGTTCGCGGCGGTGTTGCTCGCCAATCGCCTCACGCCACCGCGATCACCTGCATGAACGGTCTCTGGTGTACGCACGAACGTCATACGCGCTGCTCAAGCATTCGCGAGGAAGGAACCCGATGAATGGAGGCCCGGAGATGAGCGCACTGCACACCGACCCACGCCGATTCGCGCGGATCGCCGGCGCCTTCTACCTGCTGGTCTTCGTCTTCGGAATTGCCGCACTGAACACAGCGGGCGACACGCGCTTCGCCACCAACCTCCTTGCCGCGGCCGTCTATTACGTGGTGACGGTGATGCTGTACCTGCTCTACAAGCCGGTGAGCCGGACGGGATCGCTCGTGACAGCACTCTTCAGCTTCTCCGCGCTCAGCATCGGAGTGCTCAGCGATTTCGGTGTCGTGTGGTTTCCCCTCAATACGCTCGTGCTGTTCGGCGCGTACTGCATCGGGCTGGGCTGGCTCACCCTGAAGGCCACATTCCTGCCCAGGGCGATCGGTGTGCTGCTGATCGTCGCGGGGATAGGCTGGCTCACATACGTCCATCCTCCGCTCGCGAAGCGGCTCGGCGCGTTGGCGATGGCGCCGGGGATGGTGGGCGAAGGGGCGCTCACGCTCTGGCTGTTGGCCGCTGGCGTCGATCCGGAGCGGTGGCGTACCCAGTCGACGCAAAGCAGAACATGACAGAAGGACGGCGGCGAAGCCGAACAAGGGGAATGCCATTTCCCCGGGGACGCGGGACAACGGCTCGCAGCGGTCGGCGCTGTGCGCCGCCGGTGATGCCGAACGCTAGTCGCCACGGAGGCTCATGACAGTCACGCGTATGGATAACGTCGGCATCGTAGTGGAAGACCTCGATGCCGCCATTGCGTTCTTCACCGAACTTGGCCTCAACCTCGAGGGGCGCGCCCCAGTCGAAGGCGCGTGGGCAGATGGCGTCACCGGGCTCCGCAATCAGCGCGTGGAAATTGCCATGATGCGTACGCCGGACGGTCACAGCCGTCTCGAGTTATCGCGATTCCTCGCACCGCCCGTAATTGCAGATCACCGCAGTGCTCCGGTGAACGCTCTCGGATACCTGCGAGTCATGTTCACCGTGGACGACATCGACGACACCATTGCTCGGCTCAGCAAACGCGGCGCCGAGATCGTCGACAAGGTGGTCCAGTACGAGAACAAGTATCGGCTCTGCTACATCCGGGGTCCCGAGAGAATTCTCATCGGGCTCGCTCAAGAACTCAACCAGTAGACTGCGTGTCGAGCATGACCCATGTACCCGGGCTGTACCCACGCCCGCCTGCCTCAGGTTGCTGCAGTCACGACGACCGCGATATCGTGATCACGATGGCCGTCCGTGTGGTCGTGGTGCAGCACAACCCCAAGTCGTTTGACGGACGAGGCCGGGCACTGACGTAGCTTCAGATCTGACTGCCTGAAGAAAACACACCAAGGAATCAGAAAATGCCTGAGACTTTCGACTTCGTCGTGGTGGGGGCAGGATCCTCCGGAGCGGTCATTGCGTCTCGTCTCTCCGAGGACCCGACCTGTCGGGTCGCGCTCCTTGAGGCGGGCGACCGGCCGCCGGTCGAGGAGCTGATTCCTGCGGCGTGCTCGGCGATGCAACAAAACCCTGAAACGGATTGGATGTATACCGCGGATGCCGGGAATTGCGGGCTCGGGCTGAAGGGCGGCCGGATGATGATGCCGAGGGGCAGGATGCTCGGGGGGTCATCCGGGATCAACTACATGGCGTACGTGCGCGGTCATCCGGGCGACTTCGACGCATGGGCAACAGGTGGCGCCAGCGGGTGGAGCTACCGTGATGTGCTGCCGTATTTCAGGAAGAGCGAAGGACTCGCACCGAGCGATGACATCGTGATCGATACGCGAGCGCACAGCACCACCGGTCCCCTTGGAGTGTCTGTGCGTGCGCCGGTACTGCCGGGCGCGCGCGAATTCGTGGATGCCGCCGTGGCGGCCGGTATTCCGCGCGGCGACTACAACGGACAAGACCGTGGCGGCCCGGGCGGCGTCGTGTCGCTCTTTCAGACCTCGACACGCAATGGTAAGCGGTCGAGCACGTACCACGCGTTCCTCGAGGGCGATGCCGAGAAGCGACCGAATCTCACGATTATCACGGGCGCGCAGGTCACGCGTGTAGTCCTGGAGGGCGCGGTGGGTCAACGGGTTGCCACCGGCGTTGAATATCGCGTTGGCGGTGGTGAAACCCGTGCCGCCTTCGCCACAAAGGAGGTCGTGTTGAGCGGTGGTGCCATCGGGTCGCCGCACGTGCTGTTGCTGTCCGGCATCGGGCCGCGAGCGGAGCTTGAGGCTGCAGGCATCGCGTGTCAGGTCGATTCGCCGCACGTCGGCAAGCACCTGAAGGATCACCTGCAGGTCGGCCTGTTCTTCCCAGCGCCGGGCGTCGGCATTTCAGTGAATGAACTTGGCGTCTCATTTGGCCCCAACGCCCTGCGTGCCCCAGCAGGGCCGCTGCCCGCCGACGCTCAGGACGACGCCAGGATGCCCGCGGAACTCCATGGCCTGAAGCAGGAAGCTGAACGAAGCATTACCGAGTGGGCGACCACCGGGCGCGGTCTGATCTCATCTTCCCTCTACGATGCGGGCGCTTGGTACTCCACTGGCCTTGGCGACCACCACAGTCACGACGCACAGATCGCCTGCTTCATGTCGGGCTACAACGACGACCTCTGGCAGCGCTGTCTTTGCGTCGACGTCAACCAGTACTTCGACGATGCGTCGAAGCGATTGGCGGGTGATGGCGAGAGCGTGATCGTGCTTGCCAACCCGGTGCAGCCGCACAGCGAGGGCGAGATCGTGCTCGCGAGCACCAACCCCGCCGACCATCCGGTCATCCGAATGAACTACTTCGGCGATCCGCACGACATGAAGGTGATGGTCGCAGTGCTGCGCAGGGCGCTGGATATCGTTGCGCACTGGCCGGCAGGCCACAAGATCGGCCCGTTGCTGGTCCCGCCGTTCCTGGCCGTCAAGCACGGGCACGTTGAGGGTGTGGTGCCGAGCGACGCGCTCCTCGAAGACCTCGCGCTGCACTATTCATTCACGGTCTACCACCCCACGTCGACCTGCCGGATCGGGAGCGTCGTGGATCCACGACTCCGGGTGTTGGGGATCACGCGGTTGCGTGTGGCCGACGCCAGCGTCATGCCGAACGTGGTGAGCGGCAACACGAACGCGGCGTCGATCATGATTGGCGAAAAGGCGGCGGAGATGCTCGCCGCCGACAACGGTGTGAAGATCGGCGAGTTCGTGGGCGAGCGTCCCGGCAGCTGATACTGCTTCCAGATCCCGGATGACCGATTCAGTTCCCATCTGGGCGTCCAACAACGGCATGCAGTTGACGGCGGCTCGCGCCGCAACCGATGCCGCGCCGTGAGGCAGAACCCCCACCGGTATGTTCGCACTTCCAGCGAATCTCGCATGTGCTCCGCCGCGTACGGAATGGACTTGCTGAAGGAGGAACAAATGCCCGAAAGCGAAGGTCTCGACTCTCCGCGCATTGCCCTTCGCGAAGGCATCGCGCTGGTCGTCGGAGTCGCCGTGGTGAGCCCGTTCCTGTTTGCGGTCGTGGAGATCTTGCCGAGTCGCGAGAATACCCGACTCGACGAGCTACCGGCGCTCGCCGTCAGCACTGCACTCGTTGGGCTCGCTCTGGTCGGGGTCGCACGCATCGGCTACGCGCTGCTCGCCAAGCGCGCTCAGGCGCGAGAACAGCTGCCGTTGCCGACCGCACCCTCGCACCTTTTCGCGAGCCACGAGCAGGGGGAGCGCTCGTCAGTGGAGACGCCGCGACTAGGAAAGCACCACACTCCGAGATGAGGACGCGTACGAGTGCGCTGAGTCCCAGCTGCCTGACTACGCTTGCTGCTGACGCGCGAATGACGGAAGCCTGCTGCGCTCGCGACCATCTGATCGCTCGCAGCAGAGGCTGGCGTTCGCTGAGGCTGTAGAACAAGCCGTTTCGGCGTTTCCCGTCCTGCGTCGATGCCCAGGACGCCACCATGCCGCGCAGCGCTGTGACACGCAGTGACGGGTACCGCGTGCGTCGGGCGCGCATGATGGGACCGCGACCCCCGTGACCGAGCGATCAGGGCGACGCTACCTGCGCAGCACGAAGAGCACCGTCGGATCGATCGGGTACCGCCCGAATCGCGAGCCGTAGATCGCGAGCCCGCCCGCCAGCGCGTCGCTCACCTCCATTCGAATCACGATCGCTCTGCTCGCCGCCGCTGCCGTGATCGATTCGGCTGTCAATGGAATGCGCAGCAACTCGCCGTACGAGCCGGCCTCGGTGAGCGTCCGGTCGAAGCGCTGCGCATGCCAGCTGAGTATCCCGCGCGAGTCCGCCGGATCGTCGGCCAGCTCGCGCTGTCCGGCGATCTCGCCGTTGACGAGAACAGTCACGGCGCTCAAGGATTTCCATGCGCTCGTCATGGGGTAACTGTTGCGATTCAGACTGCGGTCCTGCAGCCCGCCACCACGCATGTAGTCCCCATCGCCGGTGGCGGATGTATCGCGGTCCTTGCCATTGAGACGCTTGGCTGATGCCTCGACAAGAAAGGTTGCGCTCTCGACTTCGGCACGGCTGAGCCCAGCGGGCCAGGCGAAGTGGTATTCCACGAAACCGCTCCCGGCACCATTGAACTTGGCATCGCCGAAGACGGTCCACTGCTTCAGCGACCAGCGCGCGTCGCGCGCGTCGGTGGCGCCCACGCGCGCGGCGCGCACACGCCTGCCACCAGCCAGCGTTCCCGTCTCCGGCGGAGGGCCGCCAACGATGTAGGTCGTGAAGTTGCGATGCAGGACTGTTCCGGCGGCGTCCTCGAGGCGCACCGCCAGCACGGAGACGCTCGGCTCATCGGGCGCGGTGATCGTGAGTGGCGCGAGCGGTGCGGACATCCACGGGCGATACGGCACGCGCACCGTATAGGTCCCGTACGAGCGGCGTTCGCCAAATGTGTTCCACCCCGTGAGTTCCGCACGCAGCGTGAGTGAATCGCCGAGGGTCGTCGCTCCGGTCAGGAACGACGCATACAGCGGCACGTCGACGTGTGCACCCGCGCTCACCTCGTGGCTCAGCAGCGAGTCACCGACCGCGATGTAGAGCGGCGAATGCAGGTCGCGCAGCGACATGCCCGGCACGAGCCCATCGAACCCGGTTTCCTTCCAGGTGCGGTCGAAGCGCCAGTAGCCGTTCCACTCATTGATCACATCGTGGTGCTCGGTGTACAGCCACCCCGCCACTTTCGGATGGCGACGGAACGCATCGATCGCACGCCGGTAGTCCCAGCTCCAGTCCACGTCGCCGGTGCTGCCCGTGTAGCCCCAGACGTTGCCGAACTCGGAGTTGAGCATCGGCTGGCGCCCTTGGGTCCATTCGGCCTCGAAATGGAACCGGGAGCCGACGAACGTGCTGTCGCTGAGGCGCTGCACATACTCCGCCCACCGCCAGCCCGGCAGATACTCGTGCCACGTGTTCAGGTCGGTCTCGGTGTGGCCCGCGCCGCAACAGATCGAGTTGTCTTCGATCAGGCGCGTGGGATCGAGCGACTTCGCGAGCCGATAGACGCTCGCCACCTTCCGCTGCGTTTCTGCGGTGTAGCGTTCCTTCGTCCCATCCTTCGTCAACAAGCCCCAGGTCTCGTTGAACATCACATACGAGAAGACCGACGGGTGATTGTAGTCGCGATCGATCATCCCGCGCAGCGCGGTGTCATGTTCGCCGAACGCCGCCGAATCCGGTGGTCCCCACCAGTTGGGGATATCCGCCATGATCAGCACGCCGAGCCGATCTGCCCAGTACAGCTTGCGCGGCGCCTCGATCTTGATGTGTTCGCGCAGCGCGTTCAACCCGATCTGTCGCGCCAGCAGGATCTCGTTGCGGAGGATGCTGTCGGTGGGAAAGGTGTAGTATCCGGTGGGGTGATACGCCTGGTCGAGCGCGATCTGCAGGTAGACCGGTTGGCCATTGATGGCGACGTATGGATGGTCGGTGCCCGGCAGGTTCACCACCGACACGGTGCGCATGCCGAAGTAGGTCGTGACGCGGTCCTCGACCACGCCGGCGGCACCGACCGTAACGGTCACGTCGTGCAGGAACGGATCATCCAGCGACCACCGCCGCGCCGCAGGCATCGGGATGTCGACGTGCGCCGCGGTGGCACCCTGCGGAATGCGCGCGGTAACGTCCGGCTGTCCCGGCCGATTGGTGAAACGAAACCTCAGCGTCAGCTCACGTGGCGCCGCTTCCCGCAGCCGGACGTCGGCACTCACGCCGCCGAGATCGGCCTGCGGTGTGTAGTGAACCGCCTCGAGTGGTGATGCACCGCGCGCTTCGAGATACACGGTCTGCCACATGCCACGCGCCTTCCCGTACCCTTGCTTGCCTTCGAGCTTGTACGGGTGGTCGGCATCGTTCACGCGGACGGTGAGTCGCTTGCGGCCGGCGAGGCGCGCAGCGGCCGTGAGCTCATAGGAAAACGGGGTGTAGCCGCCCTGGTGCCGGCCCAACGGCTGGCCGTCGATCCATGCCGATGTCTGCCAGTCGGAGGCGCCGAAGACGACGAAGACACGCTTGCCGCGCCAGGCGTCGGGAATCACGACGTCGCGCGAATACCAACCGATATCGGCGCTGTCCGCCATGCCGGACTGCGGCGAGCCCCACGAAAACGGCACGATGATGTGACTGTGGCCTGGCAGCGAACGACGCGGCCATCCTGTGCGTTCGCCGCGATCCGACTTGTCGAAGGCAAAGCGCCAGCGGCCGTTCAGGTTGATCCACTCCGCGCGTGCAAAATCCGGCCGCGGGTGCTCGGGCAGAGGGATCGCGGCGGACTCCGCGCGCTGGGCATCGAGGGATGCGCCGCAGAGGAGCAGGGCAGCAGTCAGCCGGACGGTGACATCGCGAATGGGACGACTCCTCATGCAGAGGGACGACGCGCGGCGACCGCCGCGGCACAACCGGTGCCTGCACGTGCGCCTCAAGCTACAGGTTGACCGCCCGCGCAGCACTCTTCTTGTTGCCGCTTCCTATACAGTGTCTGTGACGCGAGGAAACTCCGTGATGCGGATGTTGGTGCACCCGTACGGAATCAACGTGACCTCGTCCACAGGTTCCGTCGTCGGGAGTCGGCGCGGATCTGCCCAGGCGGTGTCGACCGGCGAGATCTCGCCCGCCCACCCGCTCTCGATCGTCCAGCGCGGCAGGCGTCGCGCCGTCACCGTCGCCATGACGCCAGCCCCCTCCGGCGAGAACGGCCGCTCACCGACCGGCTGCTCCACGAAGCGCACACGCTCCGACGCGCGTTGCGGATCGACAACCAGCCCGTAGTTCCATGGTGAGCCGGGCCGGACTTCGAAGTCCCCGTGGGGCAGTTCGCGATGTGGCTTGTCGGCGTTCACACGCGTCCACCGCTCGCTGACGCGCAGCGAGTACACGAGTGGACCGCGTTCAGTCGCCACCGCGCCGTTGTAGCGTGTCGTGATCAGCGGCTGCATCGGCAGGCGCACGAGCACCGTCGTCGTGCCGGACCACTCGCGGTCGATACGATGCATCGTGCCGGTTGTCCCGGCATCGTTTCCCGGCTGCAGCGCGTGGCGTACGGCACCGGTGGCGGTTGCACCCGCAACGCCAGGGAGACTGCTCGCGGCCACGACAGCAGCCGCCTCCGCCAGAAACTGCCGCCGGTCGAGTGTCATGGCGAGAGTTTGGCGCCCCTCGCTGCACGGCTTGCGAGCTTAGGACTCCTAAGTTAAGCTCGCCCGCATGGAGTCCCCTCGGTTCTTCGACGAACATTCGGCACCAATCGACCAGCGCCTGGCGACGGGGTTGTTCAAGCTTGGGCTCGCCGTCAAGCACCATGAAAGACAGGTCGCGCTGGAGGCAGGCCTTTCGGCTACGCAGGCCCAGATCCTGATCCTCCTTTCGGCGAACGACACCACCTCGCCCAGCGACGTCTCCGACAGCCTCGGTGTATCACTCCCCACGGTCAGCGACTCGGTGAGTGCGCTGGTGGCCAAGCGACTCGTGAAGCGCCGACCAGGTTCGACCCACCACAAGGCGACCATCCTGACGCTCACGCGAGCGGGCCGCGTGGAGGCCCGGCGCGCGATGCGATGGCCGGAATTCCTGGCGACAGCGATCGGAACGCTGTCGGCCACGCAGCAGGAGAGTCTGCTCACCATCCTCGTGCGCGTGCTGGGGACGCTGCAGGCGGATGGCCAGATCCCGGTGCAACGGATGTGCGTGACATGCACGTTCTTCCGGCCGAACGTGCACACGGGTGCGCGCCCGCATCACTGCGCATTCGTGGATGCCCCGATGGGACCCACACACCTGCGACTGGTGTGCGACGAGCACGAGACTGCGTCCCCCGAGGCCCGGACCGCGCAGTGGCAGCAGTTCCTCCGGCCGGCAGTCTGACGGCAGGACGTCTTCCCCCTCATCGAGGCATGTGTCATGAACACTCGCTCTTCCCTCGTCGTGCTCGCCGCAGCTGCGTTCGTCGCCGCGTGCGAGTCCAAGCCCGCTCCACAGGCCGACACCGCGGTTGCGGCCGCCGTCGCCCCGAAGACACTCCATGAACGACTCGGAGGGACCGCAGCCATTGCCACGGTCGTCGACGCGTTCGTCGCGAACGTGGCTGGCGATGCACGAATCAACAAGCGATTCGCGCGCGTCGCGGGCGACACGGCCGCGATGCGGCAATTCAAGCAGAAGCTGGTGGACCAGGTCTGTGCGGGTACGGGTGGCCCGTGCACATACGCTGGCCTCGACATGAAGGCCGCACACCAGGGCATGGGGATCACCGACGCCGACTTCGACGCCCTGGTCGAAGACCTGGTGAAGGCTCTGGACGGCGCCGGCGTCCCGAAAGCGGAGAAGGACGAGCTGCTGGCGATACTCGGGCCGATGCGGGCCGACATGGTCATCAAGAAGTAGAGGTCGACCAGCGCTGATTTCGGGGGCCCCGAGGCAATGCCCGGGGCCCCTTGCTTTGCGTCGACTCGCCGGCAGCAAGGCCGAGGTGCGACTTCAGCGGCGCGAGTTTCTCGCGCGTGACGCATCTGCCACAGGTGACACGATCCTGCTGAACCGACTCGTCGCCGGAAGCGATCCGACGGAGGGCGACCGCTCCCGCCATGGCGCGGAGTTGTACCGCGCGCAGTCGTTCTGGCCTATTCTCGAGACGGGGCTCCTGGCTCCGGAGTACACGCTGTGACACGCTCTGAACGTGAAGCGAGGCGCGGACCTCGTGGGGCGAGCGATGCGGTACGATGTTCTCCCGAAACCTCATGATGGAGAGATCTTCGCCGTTGACGTCCCTGTATTCTTCAACCTTGGCCGGCACGACTACACCACGCCATCGCTGCTCGCGGCGAAATACATGGAACGCCTGCAGACTAGCTGAAAGGGAACACCTGGTTCGAGCAGTCGGCGCACTTCCCGTTCTTCGAGGAACCAGGCCGATTCCATGTGGAGATGGTGCGAATCCAGAGCGAGGTTCGCGACTATTGGTCGCGTCGCGCCGTGAATCAGAGAGCGAGCGATCGCGTCGTGGACCCGCCTGACAGGCCCATGGCGCGGACGGCCTCCGGCCGCCGCTCATTGCCGCGTCGTTCGGCAGGCCCACGGTGAATGTCCAATGGTGACCAATACGAAGTGCGGCACTCGAACAGGCTTGAGCGCGACCAGCCGCGAAGCGGAGGTCAGGCGCTTGTCCATCGCCCGCCGCGGCGGACGCTGCGACGGGCGTGCCGGTATTCTCGCGGCGTTCGTTGCGCTTGCCGGCACGATGGAAGTGGCCGTCGCGCAAGGCACAGCCGGCGCGCCGATGGGCAACACGGCCGAAACTGTCGACGCCTCGCTGCGAGAGGGTCATCGGTCTGGCGGGCACCGCAGGTACGGTTGACGCCCCGCTGAGCGCGGTTCGAGTCCGCTGGTTCGACGACAGTCGGCTTCACCTGGGATTGATCGCGGCGGCCCTGGCGGTAATCGCACTCCGCTTGCTGGCGATGATCGCAAGGCTGGTTTCGCGTGTCAGAATACGAATGGCTGTTCGCCAGGTACCGCGCACCCCGCCGGGGCTCGCGCCTGACGGGTGGGGCTGGTGGCTCTCGGGAATCTTCGCGTTGCTCTGCATCGCCGCGCCGCTGGTCTCAGCGATCTCGCTAGTTTTCGCCGGCGGACCGATGTTCCAGTTGCCCAAGGGTGTGTACGGCGGCTTGATGTTCCTGACGCTCGCTGCGCTCGGAGGGGTTGCACTCTCCCGCTCACGATCCGAGCATGGGCGCGACGGGAAGGTGCCGGCTGGCATCGCGTGCTGCTGACCGCGGTAGCATTCGTCGGGGCCGGGACCGCACCGTTCCTCTACTACTGGAATCTGCTGGGGTTCAGGGCATGATGAGCGTCGGACGAGAAGACCGCCGCCGAACAGCGGCACGCAGCCGATGGCGCTGCCGGACCGTTAGCCGCATTGCAGACTTGCCATCAGCAACTCTCTTGAGGAAAGATCGATGAAGCTCAACCCATACCTCGCATTCGACGGCCGTTGCCGTGAAGCCTTCGAATTCTACGAGAATGTCCTCGGTGGGCACATTGCATTCATCCAGACGATCGGGGAGTCACCGCTGGCGTCCACCATGCCCGCGGGCGCGGGTGACCGGATAATGCATGTGACGCTGCAGATCGGCAATCAGGTGCTGCAAGGTGCCGACGCGCCCCCAGGTCAGTTCACGATGCCAGCGGGATTCAGCGTCGCCCTGCACTTCGACGATGCTGCCGAAGGCGACCGTGTGTTCAGCGCGCTCGCGCAGAAGGGCACGGTGCAAATGCCATTTCAAACCACGTTCTGGGCGAAGGGGTTTGGCACGCTCATCGACCAATTCGGTACGCCATGGATCGTGAACGCCGGGCAGTGAGCCGGACGGACACCCAGGACGCGCGGCCTGTCAGGCGCGGGGCACGTGAGACACGTGTCGCACGTGCGTGGGCAACCGGCTCAGATCGGATGCCGCAGTCGGTCGATCTGTTGTCCGCTGGCTTTGCTCGCTCCATCGCCTCCGGCCGTAGCTGATGCTCGACATTGGACCGCGCGAGTTGCTTCTGGAGTGCGCATGTTGCGTCGCTACTTCCTCGCGCGCTGTCTGGCCAGCTCACCGGCAGTCGCGCAGACGGCCGACGGTGACTTCCCGAGAGGGAAGGAGTTGATCCTCGTGTGCTTTGGCGCGATGAGGTGCGGGCCCTGCCTGCTTGCCGTAACGAAGTCGGCAGTGGCTCGCATGAAGCTGTTGCTCGCCAGATTCACAGAGGAGAATGGCTGCGCCTTCTCGGCCGTTGGTGTCTCCACTGATCTACCGCTGAAGGCGTCAAATTCCTGAGTGACAACGCTCTATTTTATCAGCTCGTGATCGGTGGCACTTTGACGAACCTTGCGGTTGAGCATTGCATCTGTCGCGATTCGGCGGCGACCCCTGCGATGCCGCAAGTCGTGGTGCCCGAGCGCTCGGCCATGATCGACAATCGCATCGAAATCTCGCTGGCGCGCGTCCTGCGCCGTGTCTTCGGCAGCGACGATATTCCGAAGTGGGTCGAGACGGGTGCTCCTGTGACGCTCTCCCCGGGTACGGCACCAGACCGGCGTTAGGCAGCTCAGCGTCGGTGCGCGAGGCCCGACCCGGGCTTGCTGCCGTCAGCGCAGCCGAGGTATTGTGATCAGGCGCACCTTTTGTGTGGCCGCATTGCAGCAGCTTCCCAACTCGTTCGCCGGTGTACCGCCTGTTTCGCGGTCTTCATTCAGTGAGGTGGTCACATGCGTGCCGAACTTCTGGGTGTCTCACCAAGCGAGGCGCTGCGCGGCGTCATGGCCATCGCGGTGCTGGCCGGCTGCGCGACGGGCCGGCCGAGCGAACCGATCGCGCGGATCGTGTCGCCGTCGGCGTGGGGCAGTGTCGTGGACTGCGTGATGCTGAGCGCCCGAGCCAACAATTTCTTCGCGGACGTCGACTCCGCGGGTATCGTCGTGACACCCGGTGTGGAGCCTTTCGGCTCATTCCGGCCGGCCACGCGCACGAGTGTTGTCGGCCGCATTCACGTCGTGCGTGCGGAGCGCGACAGCATGGTGCTGGTGACGACGGAGGCGTTTCACTGGGCGGCGCAGGCGTTCCGGCGCGACTCGAGCCATGCGTCCGGCCCAGCGCGGATGGCGGCCCGGCAACTGGATGCGCAATGCCTGGGTGGGTATCGCACCATTGCTTCGCGGTAGGCCGTGCGCGCGCCGATGTGTCGGCGCGGAACCGGCTCACCCGGCATCGCTGCTGTCAACGCGGCCGGGATGCTGCGCTCAGGCGGACCTGATGTGCGGCCGCGTTGCAGCAGAATCCCAAGTCGTGGAGGCAGTAGGACAGGTCGTTTCGGCGTCGCGTTGTGGTGTGGAATGCGGTGCGGCGAGCCGCTTGGTGTGCCTAGGATTCGCAAACACCGGCTCGACGGTCACGAAGCGGCGACCGAACTGCGGCGGCCCTCGGAGGAATCGATGCGCGCCCGCAGCCGTGTTGTGTGCGTCTCACGCGGGGCGGGAGCGAGCCCTGCGACACGCACCAGAAAGACGGCCACGTTGCGCGCCGGCGTCGTGTCCGGCGTGCGATGGTGTTGCAGCATCTTCGTCGCGGCAGCCTCCAGCTCCTCCGCGTGGCGCGCGAAGTCGGCCCGCGGGCCGCTCCGGTGCTTCGAGGCGTTGCGCGGCAGTTTCACGCCGTCTATCGCGAATATCTCGCGGCCGACCAGCTTGTGCTGGTCAGACAGCGCGAGGACCGCGGCGAAGACGCGCGCGATATCGTCGCCTGGGTGTAGATGACGAAGACGTTGTTCACAGTCGTGCGGCCAGTCGTTCGGCTGGGACCGCGAGTGGCCCTCAACGCGGTAGCTTCTGGGCTGGCATCCATCGCCACGACCCGGTGACGCCGACGGGGAGCTGCGCAGAGTCCGGCGCGCTGCTCGCCTGAGGCGCTGGTGAACCGGATCCACGTCGATCCGTCACCCGCCGCCTCCGCCTCCCGTAACCTCTCGTCCTGCACGGCCCGTCCACGCGCGTTCACGGCGTCGTCGCTCGGGCAAGCATCGAGTCCAGCGCCGCACGGTCGAAGGCACGTCCGTTGGCAATCACCGCCTGAATCCGTCGCGTGTTGTTGATATCAACGAGGGGATCCGCGTCGAGCAGGATGAGATCCGCCATCTGCCCCGTCGCGACTCGGCCCAGTACGTCATTCCGCTTGAGAAAGGTCGCCGGTGCCGTCGTGGCGGCCACCAAGGCGTCCCTCGGTGTCAGCCCGGCCGACACCAACGCCGCGAGTTCATCGTGCAGCGAGAACCCGGCAACCAGGCAGGCGTTCGGAAGGTCGGTGCCTGCGAGCATGGGAACACCTGCGGCATGCTGCTCGCGCACGTCACGCAGGAAGTCGTCAAAGAAGCCCTGCCGCAGCGAATCGGGCACGCCCATGACCGATGCGACCGTCCGCTCGCACGCCGCGCGACCCGGCGCATCGAGAAAGCGAAATCCCGGACTCGTCAACGCGCGACGGTCGCGCAACTCGAGCAGGATGGTGGGCACGAGGTACGTGCCCTGAGGGCGCAGTGTTGCGTAGTGCGCCGCGCAACGACGCGTGTCGCGTGACCGGACGTATCCCCTGCGCTCGGCGTACCACGCCGCATATCCTTCACGCGTCCATCGATTGAGTGCCCGCTCCATTCGCGGACCTGCCGAATCGACGCAGACGTCGGTCACGGACATGCCATTGTGTTCGATGCTGATCTGTCCGGCCGCCGTTGCCTCGGCGGAGGTGACGCTGAGCGGGATGTGTCCCGCCATGGGGAGGCCGACGCGCCGCGCGTCGGCGGCGATCGCGAAGAAGGCTGCGCGCGGGAGCGACCCGTAGATCTTGAGGAAGTCCACGCCGACTCGAGCGAGCGAATCGACAGCACGGTGTGCCTCGGCGGCGTTGGTGATGTGCCAGGCGATTGCCTGACTCCAGCGAAATCGCGGACCATCGAGCAATGGTCCTGCCGCCACCACCCGCGGCGCCGCGCGGTACAGGCCCGCGGCAAGTTGTGTTCGGATCGCCAGCAGCGTATCGAGGTCACTGCCCATGTCCCGGATGCCAGTGATGCCGTTGGTGAGGAACAGATCAAAGACGCGTTGTTGCACGGCGGGATCGGTACTCTGCATCGCGTGCACGTGCATGTCCCAGAGCCCGGGCATCAGGAACTTCCCGCGACCCTCCAGTCGTCGCGCACCGCGTGGTACCGCCACGCGCTCCGCAGGGCCAGCCTGCGTTATGCGGCTGTTCTGAATCAGTACCGTCTGAGCAGCCGCGCGAGTGCCGCGTGCCACATCGATGATCGTGACGTTCGTGATCGCCACCACGGGCGATGCGACCTGACCAGCGGCGACGGTGCGGACCTGCGCCAACAGCGCGAGCAGTGCAACGGAACGGCGGACAGTGCGCATGAGTGAGCTGACACGAGGATGGGGACGCCGCTTCACAGACACCGCGCTCGCCAAAATGGTTGGCCCGGTTGCGCTTCGAAATGGGAGCGAGACCGCTACACGGCATTCAACCGGCTGTCAGCGCTCCGGCGAGGCGACCACGCCGGGCTTCGTCTTTCGATCTGGCCACCGGACCGAAGTCACTTTCTCTCGAAGGTAGCATCCGGTCTCCGCATCCCTGACGCCGAGGATCCGCCGGTCGCCGGATGGTCCACCGCCATCGCGGTCCGGGCGGAAGTCGGACTCCGGCGCCAGCGGATTGCAGGCGCAATGCCGCATCCGCCGCATGGCGACCTGGCGGTCATCGGACGGGACCAGGACGGCTGTGTGCCCATGGCATCCGGAGTACGGTCACGTGAGCGCACCGGTGGCGTGGTCCTCGTCGAAGAGCGGCAGGCGCACGCACGGCGATCGCCGGAAAGACGATCGTGATTGAAGCCGCGGCGGCGGTCCGGCATAAACGCATGACGCCCGCCGTGTCTCTCAGTTCATCTTCCGGGTCGAGTCCACGGGCGGCAGGCGTATCATGGCGGAAACGGATTGCGCGATCGCATCCACCGACGCCCGTTTGCGTACCGTTGACGGCGCGCGGGTGTTAGGGTCCGTACAGGAGTGGCGCGCGTGGCGAGGCGGCGACCGCCGCGCACCACTCCACCGCACGTTGATAGTCTTGTCGGACGCCTGCGGGCCTGCAGGCGGCAGTCTCCCCGCTGTGTGACAGTTCCAGACATGAGGCACGACCGAGCACATGATTCATCAGACGTCCCCCGGCGCGTCGTACCGCGCCTATCGCGAAGAGCTCGACATCGCCGTCGCGCGCGTGCTGGAGAGTGGCTGGTACATCCACGGCGCGGAAGTCGCAGCGTTCGAGTCGGAGTTCGGTGCCTGGCACGCGGGCGCGCAGGTCGTCGGAGTTGGCAGCGGCACTGACGCGCTGCAACTCGCCGTCCGCGCCTGCGGCATCGGCGCCGGTGATTCCGTGATCACGGTGTCGCACACCGCCGTCGCCACGGTCGCTGCCATCGAGCTCACCGGCGCATCGGTTGTCTTCGCGGATATCGATGCCCACACATATTGCCTGTCCACTGCGGGCCTCGAGCCGGCCATCGATGCGGTGGACGATGGTACGATCAAGGCGATCATCGCCGTGCATCTGTATGGGCATCCTGCAGACATGCGCACGCTGAGCGCGATTGCGAAGGCGCGCGGCTGGTACCTGATCGAGGATTGCGCGCAGGCGTGCGGCGCCTCGCTCGACGGTGCACGGGTCGGGACACTTGGCGACATCGCGGCATTCAGCTTCTACCCGACCAAGAACCTCGGTGCCTTCGGCGATGGTGGCGCCGTCATCACGATGCGCGCCGAGCTGGCTGACCGTGTGCGCCTGTTGCGCGAGTACGGATGGCGCGAACGCTACATCAGCGAGATCGCGGGGATGAATTCGCGGCTCGACGAAGTGCAGGCGGCGCTCCTGCGTGTGAAGCTGCGCCACCTCGATGCTGCCAACACGCGCCGCAAGGCGATCGCTGAGCACTACCTCGCAACGCTCGCGGGCCTTCCGATCGGGCTTCCGACCGTCGCGCCGGAGGCGGAGCACGTCTACCACCAGTTCGTGATCCGGAGTGCGCGCCGCGACCGGCTTCGGGACGCGTTGCGCGCGGCCGGCGTCGGGACGCTCGTGCACTACCCGGTGCCAGTGCACCAGCAGCCGGCCTACAGTGATCGCGTGCGTCGGGTGGGGACGCTGCTCGAGACCGAGGCCGCCGCGCGCGAAGTCCTCAGCTTGCCGATGTACCCGGAGTTGAGTGACGCCGACGTCGAGCGGGTTGCCACGGCGGTACGCGACGCAGTGTTGACGGTCGCCGCCGAGTGATGCGCAACAGTCCGCACCCTGCTCCGGGCCCCGCGTGATGCATGAGCTGACGCCCGAGCCTGCAGTGCGTGTCATCGCACTGCCCGTGATCCGCGACGACCGCGGGGCACTGTCCTTCGCGCAAGTGAACGATCACCTGCCGTTCACACCGCTCCGGTACTTCCTGCTCTTCGATCTCGCCGAAAACGTCGCGCGCGGTGCGCACGCCCATCGCGCGCAGGAGCAGTTCCTGGTCTGTGTGCACGGCAGGTGCCGGGTGACGCTGGACACGGGACGCGGGCAGCAGACGATCGACCTGCCAGACGCGTCGTGCGGCATCCACGTCCCGCCGATGGTCTGGACCACCGTGTGGCCGGCATCGGCCGACACGGTGGTGCTGGTGCTCACGTCAGCGTCGTATGACGCCGCCGACTACGTGCGGGAGTACGACGAGTTCCTGCGACTGGTGGCCCGCTGATCAGAGTCCGAGGTCCTTGAGGAACTTCCCCAGCACAACCGTGCTGCTGAGGCAATCGTTGGCGATCGCGCGCGCCGCCGCCGAGTGGCGCGGATAGTCAGCCTGGACCTCCGCAATCGCGGCCGCGGCGTCCTCCGCCGTCTTCACGGCAAACAGGCCTTCACCACACGGCAGGTGGGCGCTGAACCCCGTATCCTGCATGATCACCGGTCGGCCACTGACGAGATAGACGGCGCTGCGATCGCTGAAGAACCCGCTGTTGGTGGCGACGAACACGTTCTTCGCCACCGCAAACTCGCCGCGGGAATTGGCGATGTACGAGCAGAACGCGTCGAACGTCGACGTGACCGAGAACGAGTCGCGCACCCCCCACCGGTTGGCGCGCAGTCGCTCGTGCGGCAACCGAGCCCCGGTGGCGGCAATCTCGAGTTTCGACGGCGTCAGCTGCGGGAGTCGCATGAACTTCTCGAACTCGACGTCCTTCTGTCCGTACGCCACACCGTCGTACGTGACCGAGGCGTGCGATTCCCAGTTCATCACCGTGGTGAACGGCGCCGTGCTGTCAGGCGGGATCTGCGCGAACAGGTCAGGCACCACCGGATCCACGATGCCCGTCCACTCGTGACCGAGCAGCGGTACCGTGGACGTCCCGGCCGCGAGATTCAGCCCCACGGAGAAGAACCGGTTGAAGTCGTGCAGCACGGCGCCGTTGGCGAGACGGTGTGCCATCTTCATCTGCGTGTAGCCCGGTTCACTGTCCACTAGCACGCGCAGCGGCACCGTGGCCGCCTCCGCCATCCATGTGTGCTCGATGTCGAGGAACGGCGTGCCGCCCATGTCCACGAATGCGTCTGCGGTGCGGATCGCTTCCTCGACGGCCGCGCGCGTCATGCCATGGTACTCGCCGCGACCATCCACGAAGCAGAAATGGGTGTCCAGGCCGTGGCGGGCGAGCAGGTCGCGGAACAGGGAGACGCCGTGACTGCAGTCATCGCTGTTCATCAGTGTGCGCAGGTCCACGCACGGACTCTCCCAGAAGCCCGACTTCTCCACGAAGTACACATCGCAGCCAAGGCGATCGAGTCCCACGAGCCACTGCAACGTCCACGAGAGAAACCCGCCGACGGGAAAACAGATCGCATACGCGGAGACGACGATTCTCGGCATTGACTCTGGGTCGAAGGCTGGCACGGTGTGAGGGCACGCCGGCACACTGCGTGCGCACGTTGACGGGTCTGTGCCCCGGGCGACCAGAACGCGACTGCGTTGCGGAGGCGGCGGGACAGGAAATGCAATTGGCGGGTGGGAAGTATGTGACGTGCGGGCGCGCGAGGCGAGGGTCCTTCTCACAGGATCGCCTCGAGACGATGTTCTGTGACGTGAGGGCGCGCGAGGCGAGGACCGCTGGTGCCGGCGGCGGTGGCGCGGGACCGTCACGGGGTGAGCAGGTCGACCTCGACGGGGCTCCAGGAGGCGGGCCGCCCGCCGGCGCGTGTCTCGGTGGGCGCGTGTCATGGCGCAGGACGACCGCGGGTCGAGCGGTGTCGCACACCGAGGTCTCCAACT
>JANMNM010000111.1:0-2541 GCA_031373905.1 Gemmatimonadaceae bacterium
TGGATCGATGTGGACGCAGATGGTCGAGAGGATCTCGTCTTCGGTAGCGGTCGCGGCGGGCGTTTGACGGTGTTGCGGAACACCGGTGCGCGATTTGAACGCATGTCTGTGCCGGGCGCAGTGCAGTCACTCGACTTGACCACAGTGTTGCCAATGCCCGGCCCGGGCGCTGGCATGCGCCTGCTGGCTGGCCAGTCGAGCTATGAGGCGCCCGATTCACTCGCGCCGGGTGTTCCATCGATACTCGGCTTCACCGGTGGAAGGCGCATTGGCCAGCCGACAGGCCTGCTCGGTGGCGATTCAGCGAGTGTCGGACCACTGGCACTCGCTGACGTGAATGGCGATGGCATCCTGGACCTGTTTGTCGGTGCGCGCGTCAAGCCAGGTGCGTGGCCGCTGCCCGCGCGGTCGCATCTCTGGCTCGGCACGACGAGCGAGACGTTCGTTGAAGACGCAGGCAATGCGCAGGCGCTTTCGAGTCTCGGGCTCGTCTCGGCGGCGCTGTTCGCGGATCTGGACGGTGATACCTGGCCGGAGCTGATCGTCGCGACGGAATTCGGCCCGATCCGTGTGCTGCACAATGACCGCGGTCGCCTGCAGGATGTGACGAAGGCACTGGGTTTCTCGGAGCTCTCGAGCCGGTGGAATGGAGTGACGGCTGGGGACTTCGACGGTGATGGGCGGCTCGATCTGATCGCGACGAGTTGGGGCCGGAACACGCCATGGCACACGTCACCGACACGACCATACACGTTGACGGTGGCACGGATGGAGGGTGACCGACTCGGTCTTTTCTTCGCGCGCGCGGACTCCGTCACGAAGCGCGAGATGCCCTTGGATGGATTCGCGCGCATCGGCGCGGTGATTCCGTCGGTGAAGGAACGCTTCGCGACGTTCGCGGCGTTCGCGAATGCTGATGTGAACGCCGTTGTCGGTGCCGGTGCCGCGGCGGCGGTTCGCGTCGGCGCGACAACGTTCGATCACATGGTATTCCTGAATCGCGGGGACCGTTTTGAGCCGCGCGCGTTGCCCGCTGCTGCGCAGCTCGCGCCCGCATTCGGTGCAGTCGTCGCCGATTTCAATGGCGATGGACGCGAAGATCTGTTTCTGGCGCAGAACTTCTTTCCAACGGAGATCAACACCATGCGCTTCGACGCCGGCGCCGGGCTGCTTATGCTTGGTGACGGTACCGGTGGATTTCATGTGCAGACCGTGCAGCAGAGCGGAATCTCGGTGCTCGGTGATTCGCGCGGTGCCGCCGCGTCGGACTTCGATGGCGATGGCCGCGTTGATCTGGCCGTGTCGCAGAATGGTGCGGCCATGACACTCTGGCGCAATGTCGGCGGGGCACCCGGAGTCCGCGTCAGGCTGGTGGGTCCGCCGGGGAATCCGCTCGCTATTGGGGCGCAACTTCGCGTTGTGGCAGGGTCGTCACGCGGCCCGGTGCGCGAGATTCGCGCCGGTAGCGGCTACTGGTCGATGGATGGTGCGATTGCCGTGCTTGCCGCACCGCCCGCAGCCACCGCCATTGTCGTACGCTGGCCAGGTGGTGCAGAGGAGGAGGTCACGCTGCAGCCGGGGCAGCGTGATCTCGTCATCCATGCGAAGGGAGGTTCATCCTCGCGGTAGTGCGGTAGTGCAGGGCCGCGGAAGGCTGGCTCAGCGTCTTTTTCTGGTGGGCCCGGATCGGGTCCAGATGACGACGACACCGCACCCCGCGTTCGTCCCGGCGTACTCTCCCGGGACGTCGGCGGGTCCCGTGTACACCTCGATTGCTTCGATGTCGCGCACGGACACGCTCGGGCCGAACGCGTTGTCGACGACTTCGTCGACGATGTATTCCGGCGAGCACCGCATGGGGGCCCGCGCCATCCGGATCTGGCATCCATATCCGCCAGTGCTGCAGTCGAGGTTCACGCCGCGGAGGTTGCGCACGGCATCCTGGAGGTTGTTTGCGCCGGCTTTCTCGATGTCGGCTCGCACGAGGTAGTGCCCGGCGCCAGTCTTGCGCCGCCGCTCGAACGCGGCGTATCGCACACCAAGGCTGGCCTCTTCGGTGACGAGGACGGGGGCAAGCATCTGGCCTCGCGCTCCAGTGGGGCGCGGTGGTGCCTCGTCCGCGGCGCGGGCTGCGGCGGTCGAATCGAGCTCGACCTTTCGCTCCATGCGCTCGCTCTCAGCAAGGGCGAGTACCAGGCCCTGCTGTGGGAAGCCGGGGGCACGAATGAGGAACCGGATGATGCCGACGGGAAGGCGCTCAAAGCGGAAGGCGCCAGTGGTATCCGTGACGAGCGCCTTGCCGTCGAGAAGATTGACGACGGTCACTCCGGCCAGCGGTCGTCCGGTGGCGCGGTCGACAACAGCACCGAAGACACGACCGTCCCGCCGCTGTGCGTGGAGCGGTGTCATCGAAGCGAGCCCGACTGCAACGACGGTCGTGATTCGCAGGAGTCGTCGTAGTGTGAACTTGGACAAAGGAAAACGTTACGTCGTAACGAAGGAGCGTCAAGCTCGTTATGGAGAATGGAACATGAGGAGACG
>JANMNM010000139.1:0-1805 GCA_031373905.1 Gemmatimonadaceae bacterium
GGCGGTCGGCATGCCCGCCACGCCACGCTCGACAGTGAAGCCATTCCGCTCCAGCACGCCTGTGAGGTATTTCGACGTCTCGACCTCCTGCATGCCGAGCTCACCGAACGAGAAGACCTGATCGACCATCTGCTGCGCCAGCGTCGCGCGGGCATCGATGGCCTGTGCCAATTCGGCCTTCAGTGCGTTCAGCCGGGCATCGGTGCGCGCGTTGCTGCGCGCTTGCGCACTGACGAGTGCGGGAACGAGTACCACGGCAGCGACGAGACGGCGCAGGACAGGCATGATGGGTTCGATTCAGGGTGAGACGGGTGAAGCTGCAGACGGAAGCACGATTCTGCGGGCGCCGGAGGGGCCTCGCCGGCATGCCGCGTCCCCGCAATCTGAGCCTTGGGCACGCCGCTGTCAGTCCCCGGTCTCTACCGGCGGCGTGCGACGCAGGACATTCTCACCACGGTCACAGCCGTTCTCCTCCGGCCCGCCTCATGATGCATCATCCTGTGTTGGTCGCGATTGCCGCCACGCTGATTTCGGCCCACTCCACGGGCGCACAGCCCGGGGCACCGGCGCGCACGGTGAACGACAGCGCCTCGACCATCGCTCGCTTCGACCTCGGCAGATCAGCCAACGCGCTCACCGGACCGTCGCGCCCCGGGCACTTCATCTCCGCCGTCGGACGGCAGGCGATCGCGATGGGTTCAGAGGATGGTCGTCTCGAGCTCTGGTCATGGCCGGTCAAGTGGCTGCATGACTTCGAGCTGTCGTTCCGCGTGCCCAAGTACACCGAGCCCATTCAGGGCCGCACGATCGCCACCTCGGTGACCGAGCGTCCCGAAGGCGTCACCATCGAGTACGCGTACGAACAGTTCACCGTGAAGCAGCACATCTTCGTGCCGCTCGACAAGCCGGCGATCGTGATGCTGCTGGAAGTCGATGCGATCAGGCCGCTGGACATCATCGCGCGCTTCACGCCGGACATCCATTTCATGTGGCCCGCCGGATTGGGCGGACAGTATCTCGTCTGGAACCAGCCAGAACGCGCATTCCTGTTCTCTGAGTCCAAGCGGCGCGTCAACGCATTCCTCGGATCACCTGCGGTCACGGAAGCATCGGACGTCCCGGCCCACATGCTCGCCTCCGCGCCACCGCAGCTGGTGCTTGGCGTCGGGAGCGGCACCGAGCGTTACACGGCCCCGCAACTTGGCGAGCCGCCCGGTCGCAACATCAACCTCCACGTGTCGTACATCCCGATCGTGCTGGCCGGCGGACAGATGCCTCGCGACTCGGCGCGGGCGTTGTACAAGTCGCTGATTGCGCCGGGCGCCGCAGAGAGGGAATGGCGGAAACGTGTTGCCCACAGCGACTCCATTCGGAACACGCAGTTCTCGCTGACGTCGCCCGACACGCTGCTGAACCGTGCCGTGGAACAGGCGAAGGTGAACCTCGACGAGTCGAAGGTCTGCAACCCCGACGCAGGCTGCGGACTGGTGGCCGGATACGGCCTCTCCGGCAGTGCCAGCGACAGACCTGGCTTCGGATGGTTCTTTGGCGGTGATGCCTCGATCAATTCCTTCGCCATGACGAGCGTTGGCCAGGGGGCACTCGTGCGCGACGGCGTGTTGCGCTTCTTCGCGAAGTATCAGCGCGCCGACGGCAAGATCACACACGAGATCTCGCAGAGCCTCGGCAACGTGGATTGGTTCAGCTATCCGTACGCGTTCTACCACGGCGACACGAGCCCGTTCTGGATTCTCGCGTTCAGCGAATACTGGCGGCAGACCGGCGATAACGCGTTGCTGCGCGAA
>JANMNM010000161.1:0-48085 GCA_031373905.1 Gemmatimonadaceae bacterium
GTTCCGCCGGTGGCGTCGTTCACACCGCGCGGTGATCAGGAGCTCCTCACTGCCGGTTTCGATGCGGGGCTCGTCAGGCAGTCGGCCATCGATGCAGGCATCGACGCCGTCTTCGTCGAGCGCGCGCTTGTCGAGAAAGCGAACGTGGAACGCAGTGCGATGACCGTCGTGGCGCCGGGTGACATGATGCAAAGGCGAGCCAACGGTTTTCTTGGTGCGCGAACGAAGCTGGAGTACTGTGCCAGTTTCGAAGGTGAACTCGATGGCGAAGATTTCGAAGAGATTGCAGACGACGTGCGCCGCGCGCTCGGCGAGATGGTGGTGGTCAGCAGTGTCGGCCGGACGCTCACGATCAGCACCGCCATGTCTGCCGCTCGGCAGAACTCATCGGCACGGAATATCCAGCTGACACTGTCGTCACGGCGGGGAGTCAGTCAGGTGCGCGCGTGCGAGGACCTCGAGACCAGCGCCGTCGGGTGGTTCCTTGGACTCGGCTTCGGTGGTGGGGCCGGGCTCACGGCGATCAGCGCCGGGATCACTGCTGCGTTGACTCACAGTGTGCCGGTGACCGTCGGGGTCGGAGCGGTCGTCCTTGCCAGCGCATACAGCGCCGCGCGGGTGCTCTTCGGGCGCACCGCGAGGAATCGTGACATTGCCGTGCAAGACCTTGTTCGCCGCGTCGTCGACAAGGCGCAGTCGGTGTTGGCGGAACGGCCGAATCGCGATGTGGTGCTGCCGGCTCAATCTGGGAGTCGGCTGCTTCGTTGAGAACTTCGCGCGCGCGACGCTCCCGGCGAAGACGTCCGACTAGGTGGCGAGTGGATGCGGGGTTTTCGCTCCAGCGACGCGAAGGCGGAGAGCGTAGCACGGCATCGCACGACGCGTATCTTGAGACGCAGTGCCTCAGTCGTCCGACGCCATCCCATCCATCTGTTCCCGAGCGTCATGTTCCCCAGGGTACTCCTTGTTGGCGCCCTTGCCGCGGTGGCCGCGCAACCGGCGCCGGAGCTTCGGGTGCCAGCCTTCACTGGGTATCTCGCGCCGAACGCGAGTGCGGTGCCCGTGCGCGCTGGCCGTTCCGTCGCGCCATTCGTGACACCTGGCGCGACGCTCGTCTGGTACGGGAATGTCAGCCGACGTGGTGCGATGAACGTCGCCGCAACCGTCCGACTCGCCACTCGTGACTCGGTGCGATTGCGATTGACCGTCGGGGCGACCCATCGGGATGCGATCGTCTTCGGCGGGAACGGGGACGTGCGCGCCGGCTTCGGTCGCTTCACCGTTGCGGACACGGGGTATCAACGCTTCGCACTGCAGCTTGTCGGCACGCGCATCGCGCCGGCGCTCGAGGTCAGCGACCTGTTGCTCGACGGTGTGGGGGCCCGTGCGCGCTTCAACCTCGATGCACGTCGCAATGCCGCGAGCGTGCACCTGAGGTTCCCGGTGGACAGCACGCTGACGGTGACTGGCTTCTACAATGAAGTGACTGCGGTGGACGACCCGGTCGGCACCTTCTACGAAGCGTGCGGGTTCGCGCGGGGCTACTTCGGGATGCAGGTGAACTCCTCGACCGAGCGGCGAATCATCTTCTCGGTCTGGGATGCGGCAAGCGGCGCCACGGCGAATGATCGCAGCACGGTGGCGAGGGAGAACCACACGCAGCTGCTGGCGAAGGGCGACGGTGTGGTTGCCGACGTCTTCGGAAACGAAGGCACCGGTGGGCACTCACATCTCGTGTATCCGTGGGTGACGGGATCCACCCAGCGGTTCTACGTCACGGCGGACGTGCAGGACGATGCGACGGTGTACTCCGGATACTGGTTTCATCCTGAGCGGGCGCGGTGGATGCTGATTGCATCGTTCCGTGCGGCGAAGGACGGGCACGGACTGCAGCGACTCTACTCGTTCAGCGAGAACTTCGAGGGAAGCACCGGTCACGTGCGCCGAAAGGCGCTTTTCGGTGCCCAGTGGATACAACTGTCCGACAGCTCGTGGCGTGAGCTGACGACGGCAACCTTCAGTCATGATCCGACGGGAAAAGCAAACCGGCTCGATCGGTTCATGGGAGTCGAGGACGGCCGCTTCTTTCTGAGCCACGGAGGGTTCGGGCCAGGGTACACCGCCTTCGGCACCGCCTTTACCAGACCCGCGGCCGGTTCGCCGCCGCAGATCGTGCTTCCCGGTCGCTGACGACGCTGCTGGGGCGCGTCGAGTGGGTGGCGAGGTTGTCCGGCGCCCGGGCGTGTGCGAGCGGATAAATTGCCGCCACCGGCGCATTGTCGCAGTGTAGATCGGGCTCGGCAGGAGATCGCGGAAGCTGCCGGACGCCTGTTCACGCTCCGCACAGCCGGACGCTCGTCCGGTACGACTGGCGCCCCGGACATCTCACGAAGACCATGACTGTCGCTCTGCACTCCCCAATCACCTTCCGTGCCGCCGTCGCCTGCGCTGAGGCGTTGCGCGCACTGATCCGCCGCAGCGAGCGCAGCACAGCGTTCACTGGCGCGTGCGCGTGCGCGTTCGTGCTCGGCTCCTCGTGTCTCTCCGCATCGGCGGGACAGGCACAGACGCAGGGACAGTCCATCGCAGTGCCGGGACGCGGGTCGCCCACCGTCCGACCGCCCCGGCTCGAGGATTCGGTCGTCATCGACGGCGTCATGGACGACAGGGCGTGGCAGGGTGCAGCACGACTGACGGGTTTCTCGCAGTACCAGCCGGTGGACCAGCGGCCCGCGGTGGATTCCACCGAGGTGCGCGTCGTCTACACCGCCCAAGCGATCTACTTCGGTATCATCGCTACCACGGCCGATCCTTCGACGGTGCGGGCAACGGTATCCAAACGTGACAATATCACGAACGACGATCGTGTCACCATCTTTCTCGACACCTTCAATGATCGTCGCCGCGCCTATCTGTTCGGCGCCAATGCACTCGGTGTGCAGCTCGACGGGGTGCGCACCGAAGGCGCCATGAGCGCCGGAAGCATGTTCGGCGGCAGCGTGGACCTGAACCCCGATTTCCAGTTCCAGACGTCGGGCCGTCGCACCAGCACCGGCTACGTGATCGAAATGAAGATTCCCTTCCGGAGCATTCGGTTCTCGTCGGAGAAGGTGCAGTCGTGGGGCATCCAGGTGGTGCGCAACATTCCATCCCGATCCGCTGAGGACACCTGGACCGACGCGCAGCGCGGAGCGTCGTCGTTTCTCGCGCAGTCGGGCACACTCGCCGGCATCGAACGCGTGAACCGCGGCGTCGTGACGGATGTGCAGCCGTTCGTGACTGGCGTCAGTTCGGGTGCGGTGAACGGCGCCGGCCGATTCCGGCAGGGACCGATGAAGGGCGACGGCGGCGTGAACCTTCGCCTCGGCTTTCCGGCACTGGCGATCGATGGCACGATCAATCCAGATTTTTCTCAGGTCGAAGCTGACGCCGGACTTGTGACGGTGAATGAGCGCTTCGCACTCTTCCTGCCCGAGCGACGGCCGTTCTTCCTCGAAGGCATCGAGCTGTTTGCGACGCCCAATCAGCTGGTCTATTCGCGCACGATCGCGAACCCGATTGCCGGCGTGAAGCTCACCGGCAAGACCGGTCGCATCGGCATGGCGCTGATGTCAGCCGTGGATGAGCAGCGTGATCACAACGACGTGGTGAACATCGCACGGTTGCGCAGCGACTATGGCTCGAACTCCGTTGCCGGCGTCACGATCACCGATCGACGCGGGAATGGTGAAGCCAACACGGTCGTCGCCGCAGACACACGCCACGTCTTCCAGAAGCTGTACTACGTGCAGGCGCAATTCGGGAACTCGTTCACGTCCCGGGCAGGCAGCACTGCGACCGCGCCGATCTGGAACGCGGAGCTTGATCGCACTGGACGTCGATGGGGATTCAACTTCTCGACGACGGGAATCGGCAACGAGTTCGAGAGCGGCGCCGGATTCGTGCCGCGCGTTGGATACCAGCAGGCGCACGCATTTCAACGCATCTCCTTCCTCGGCTCCGAGAAGTCGCGGTTTCAGAACCTGAGCATCTTCGCTGGCCCGACGCGCCTCTGGCGCTACGGCTCGTATGCGAAGTCAGCGCAGATCGAGGGGAACGAACAGGTCGGCACCTTCATCACGATGCGCGGCGGGTGGGGGCTCAGCCCCTCGATACAGCGCGACTTCGTGACCGTCGATCCGTCGGTCGCGACGGGCATCTTCCAGCGCGATGGGTCGGGCGCGCTCGTGCCATGGCGCCCGGCAAACCGGCTCTCTGACCTGTGGAGCGTGTCGAGCTCGATTTCGACGCCGGTGTACCAACGCGTGAACGCGTCGCTGAGCTTCACCTACGGTGATGTGCCGATCTTCGTCGAAGGCACGGCGGGGACGCAGCGGCGAGTGACGGGTGCGCTGACGCTGCGCCCCACGCCGGGCACGCGCATCGACGGCACACTCACGCACACCCGTCTGTCCCGCACAGGCGGCGGCGAATATGCGCGAGTGCTGATCCCGCGCGTGAAGGCCGAGTATCAGCCGTCACGCGCACTGTTCTTCCGCGTCGTCACGCAGTTCCGCAGCGACCGGGTGGATGCCACGCGCAACCCGCTGACGCTTGCGCCGTTGCTCTCGTCGGGCGGCGCTCCATTGACCGCCGGCGATCGACGCTCGTTGCGCACCGATTGGCTGGTGCAGTACGAACCAACGCCGGGCACCACCGCGTTCATCGGCTACGGCGACTCATGGGGCTCGAACGGCAGCATCCTCAACACCGATCTGCTGCGCCAGTCCGACGGGTTGTTCGTGAAAGTGGCCTGGTTGTTCCGGCGCTAGCCAGAGGCGGCTACGGTGTTCGGATCTTCTCACGCCCGAGCACTACGGTTTTGGCGCTCGCGCACCGGAGTCCGGGCTTCGCTTGTCATTCGCCACACGTGCTGTGTGCGTCGCGGCATCGTAGAGAATCGAGTGTGCGTCGCCCTGACTGCGTGCCGGCTCCTCCTTGATCTGATGACCCATCGCGCGCAACGCGGCGATCACGGCAGGTGTGGCAACTCCGGTCTCGAAGTTGGCGGTGTCGGGCATCCACTGGTGATGGATTCTCGGTGCATCGACCGCGGCACGCACCCCCTCGCCGAACGCTGTCACGCCGAGGAGCACGTTGAGCACGGTGTTCGGTATCGTGCGGCCACCCGGTGATCCGGTCACGAGGCGCAACGCACCGCCCTGCGTCACGATCACCGGCGACATGGAACTGAGCATCCGCTTCCCGGGCGCGATCACGTTCGCGCGAGTGCCGATGGCCCAGCCGTTGTCGGTGTAGCCGGGCTTCTTGTTGAAGTCACCCATCTCGTTGTTGAGCAGGAATCCTGCCACCACCACGCCCGATCCGTATCCGTTCTCGAGCGTGTACGTGTTCGATACCGCGTTGCCAGCGGCGTCCACGACGCTGAAGTGGGTGGTGTGCGGTGTCTCGGCGGTCGGCGAGAGGATGTCTTTCCCGAGGTCGGCACTGCTCGACGCGTGAGTCGTGTCGATCCCGGCGGCGAGTTCGCGCGCGTATTCCTTTGATATCAGTCGCGCGAGTGGAATCGTGGTGAAGTCCGGGTCGCCCATCCACCTGGCGCGGTCGAGATAGGCGCGACGCGCGACTTCGATCCGCAGGTGCAGCGTCATTGCGTCGCCGCGCTTCCGACCCGCGATGCCCAGTGCCTCGAGCTGGTTGAGCGTCAGCATCGTGACCATGCCACCGGAGCTTGGCGGTCCCATTGCAATGAGGTCATACCCATTGAAGGTGCCACGCACCGGTTCGCGCTCCACGGCCTTGTACGCCGCCAGGTCCGCACGGCGGATCAGTCCGCGATGCGCCTTCATCTGTGCGTCAATCGAGTCGGCGATCCACCCTTTGTAGAACGCATCTGGCCCGCCGTCGGCGATCGCACGCAGCGCTCTGCCAAGTTGCGGGAGCCTGATCGTGTCGCCGCCAACCCACTTGCCGCCACCGGGCTTGCCGTACGCCGCGACTGATGCGGGGAACCCGGCGAATTGCGTCGCGACTGTGGAATTGAGCTCGTTGGCGAACGGTGCGGACAGCGCGAAGCCCTGTTCCGCCAACTGCACCGCCGGCATCACCAGGTCAGCCCACGGCAGTTTGCCGAACTTCGTGTGCGCCATCGCGAGACCACGCACCGTGCCCGGTACGCCGACCGCGCGCCAGCCGGAATCCGTCGCCGCCGCGGCAATCCGTCCATTGGCATCGAGGTACATCTTCGGCGTCGATTTCGCCGGCGCCTTCTCGCGATAGTCGATCGTGGTCGCCGTTCCATCGGCAAGGCGGATCACCATGAAGCCACCCCCGCCGATGTTGCCCGCCGCCGGATACGTCACCGCGAGCGCGAACGCCGTCGCGACGGCTGCGTCAACCGCATTGCCGCCTTTGGCGAGGATGGCGGCGCCCACTTCGGACGCCAGATACTGCGCGGAGACCACCGCACCGTTGGTCGATACGAGCTCGTCGACCGGCGCTTGCAGTGCCTGCTCTTGCGGTACCTGCGCTTGCGGGACCTGCTCCTTGGCCGATGTACAGGCGGTGAACAACGCGGCGACGAGGGCGACGGTGCACGCGCCGCGCGAACGGTGTTGCGCGCTACCCGTGGGTGCGCCGGGGATCGGGGATTGGCTCAGCATGACGCGCAATTTATGTCGGTGCGCGGGAGCCGCAGTGGCCCACGTGCCTCTCGCAGCGGGACGCAACGGCACGCCCTGACCGCCGACACGTCCCGATGGCGCGACGAGCTCTGGTCAGCGGACCTTCGTTGCAGTGACGTTCACCGTGTCGCCGCCAGAAGCCGGAGCGCCGTGCCCCACGGATCCCGCACGACGACACTTCCGTCACCAGTCGACGTTTCGCTGGTGAACCCTGCAGTGCTCAGGCTGATCTCCGCGGCCCTGACATCCGTATCGGTTGGCATCAGCAGCGTCCATTCGAGCAATTGTGGTTCGTGTTCGGCTGCTGGCCGCGCGTACGGGCCGGCCCACGTGTTGGTGCCCAGGTGATGATGGTAGCCATCGGCACCAAGGAAGAGCGCGCCGGGGTACGACCACACCATTCGGTCGAAGCCAAGTGCATCGGAGTAGAAACGGCCCGCGGTGTCGATGTCACCAACGTGCAGGTGCACATGACCGATCTTCGTGCCGGCTGGCATGCCATTCCACGTCGTGTCGCCGCCGGCCTCGACGAGGCTGCGCATGTCCAGCGGGTCGGTCCCCATGACCAGCTCCCTGCCTCGTCGAAGCCAGCTGTCGAGTGGCCGGTCCGCGTACACTTCTTTGCCAAGGTCGTCCGGGTCCTGCAGATACAGTGCTTCGCTGACGCGATGATCCCCCGCGGCCACCCGAACGCCGCGCCCCTGAAGATGGCGAAGGAATTGCCCGAGGTCCGCGCGGCTGGGCAGCAGAATGGCAACGTGGAAGAGGCCGAGCTTCTTGCGATTGTCCGGAGCGCCTGAGGTACGTCGCTCGATCAGCGTCACGAGTGGTGACGCACTGCCGTGCGCACCGAGCGTCACCTCTCCCGCGCCCTCGCGCAGTGCACTGAATCCCAATGTCTCCTCGTAGAACCGTCGGGAGCGTGCCAGGTTCGAGACTTGCAGTGTGACGCCGCCGATGTGCGTTGATACGGGGAGCCTGAATGCTGGTGGATGTATGCCGTAGCTGCCGGGCGTCGCTGGCAGATTGCGCGAGGCATCGCCGAAGAGTTCGTCAACGCGTGCACCCATGATGGGCTCCCGAAGTGTGGGCCGGCGTTGTGCGCCCTGCTGCGCACATCGCTGTCGGAATGTATGGCGCTTCCGCGTGTTCGATCGGGTGTCAGGCTGAGTTGCAGCAGCGGTCGCACGATCGTCGCATGCGCGACCCGCACGGAGCTGAATATGTCATACCGAAGGCGGCGAAGAGATGGTCGGCGTACTGGCAGCGATCAGTCAGTGGGCTGCGTATTCCTGCCGTGATCGCTCCATCAGCGAGTACAGAGGGAGAAACCGAATGGCTCCGCGTGCGAAACACCTGACCTTCGATGACGTGGTGCGCCTCGCCCGGCAGCTTCCGGGTGTTGAGGCTGCCACGAGTTACGGCACACCCGCGCTCAAGGTGAACAGCAAACTCATCGCGCGGCTCCGGGAAGACGGAACGACGCTCGTGCTTCGCGTTCCGTTCGTGGTTCGCGATCACCTGATCGCGACAGCGCCTGCGGCGTTCTTCCTCACCGATCACTACCGGAACTATCCGTGGGTCCTCGTGCGACTCGGTGCGACGAGCGCGAAGGAGCTGCAGCCGCTGCTGACGGAGGCGTGGCGACAGGTGGCGCCGAAGAAGCTGATCGCTCAGGTTGATGCATCGGGGTGAGTCCTGGCGCATTCCAGCCGAGGCGGCGACCCGGCCACCAGAATTGGCCCTCCATCGCCATGCGATCGTGCCATGAGCGATGCGACTGCTGTGGCAGCCAGAGTGCGTCCACCGTGGCCGTGGACCACTCGATGATGCTGCCCGATTGTTGCGGTGCCGGAGAGCGCCCATGCCTCGCGGGGCTTCACGCTCACCGCATGTGACCGCACGTCACCGGTCGCGGTACATGTGGCGCGCAGTATTCGAGGACACGTTTCACTGCGCGCAGGTTCGTGACCGCACCGCTCGCGCCCAACACACAAAGACCACCGTGAAGAGTGCTGGATCGCTTGCGTTCGCCGTTGTGCTGAGCGTGCTCTCCGGCTGCAAGGACGCGCCTACCGAGTCGGTGCTGCAGGTGATCCCGATCGATGTGCGGCAGGCACCTGTCGTCGCGACCGTCGGCACCCTATCGGTGCACCTGACGCCGTATGTGTGGCGTGACTTCATGCCCGGCACCACGCCGACCGGGCAGGCGATGATCGCGTCGCTGAGCGTGGAGAGCATCGACGGGCAGCCACTGCGCGATCCGCCGCTCATCGAGGAGCTCTGGGTGATCTCGGGCGATTCCGCGTGGTACTCCGCTCGTCTCGGTGAGCTGACGATCACAGCGACATCGGTGACGGTGGTCGCCCGGAACGGACCGAATTGGGCGACCGGTATACCGATCGACGTCGTGGTTCGCCTCCGGGACACTGACGGGCGACGAACGTATCTCCGCGCCCGCGATCAGCGTATCATGATGACGTCCTGAGTCCTGGTGGCGATCGCGGCCAATCCTGCGACGGAATCGATCGCCGCCCGCTTGCTTGCCTGCGTCTCGCGACAGTTCCTGACGGTGCGGCCGTCACAGGTCGTCACTGACGTCTTCCGTGTGGAGTGCTTCCATGTCGTCCGTCGTCGATTCAATTCGGGCCGAGTACCAGCGCTACCAGCTGCTGGCAGAGCGTGCACTGGGCCAGGTGCCTGACGAGATGCTCGGCGCGCCGGGTCCCGGCGGCGGCAACTCCCTCACGACCATCGCGTGGCACGTCGCGGGGAACCTTCGCTCGCGGTTCACCGCATTCCTGACTGAGGATGGCGAGAAACCGTGGCGCAACCGCGAGGATGAGTTTGCGTCACGCACTGTCTCGCGCGAAGCACTGCGCACGCAGTGGCTGGCGGGCTGGTCGATCTTGTATGACGCGCTGACGCCGATCACCGATGGTGATCTGCATCGGACCGTCACCATCCGCGGGCAACCGCTGGCGGTGCACGACGCGTTGCACCGCTCACTCGCACACGTCAGCTATCACGTGGGGCAGATCGTGTACGTGGCGCATGCGTTCCGTGGCGAAGCGTGGGAGTACCTGAGCATCGCGCCCGGTGGTTCTGCGGCGTACAACGCAGCCCCGACGCACGAGACGCCGGGTGCGCACGTCGCCCGGTTGAGCCAGGCTGTGCCCACGGACCTGCATTCGCACCGGACCGGCATCCGTGAAGGCGAGCAATAGCGCTGCCGCTGCCCACCCATCCAGATCCTCGCTCATATGACTCATCGCTTTCGCCACGCAACGCACGCAACGCGGCTCGCACTGCCCTTCGTGGCTCAGCTGGCGGGCTGCTCCCGTGCCCCGGACGCAGGGCCTGAACATGCCCCGGCGGCTCCATCGGCATCCGCAAATGCACCGAGCCTGACGCTGATACCTGGCGATGCCGCCGGCCGCATCGTGTGGCCGACGCCGGCCGGCTGGGAACACGAGACCATCCCGTTTCCTCCGGAATTCGCCCCAGGCATTCGATACGACGGCGTTGAAGAGCTGCGCTTCGCGCCGGGCTTTTACAAGCCAGAGGCCGCCGGATATTGGTCGTACGACCTCGTGTGGTGGTTGTCCGAGCGCCCGCGCGTCGATGTCGTACGTTTCGAGTCGGATCTGACGGCGTATTTTCGCGGGCTGTCATTGGCTGTCGGCAAAGCCAGGTTCCGTTTCGATACTGCGCGCTTCAGCGCGAAGCTCGTTGCTCACGCGGATACCACGAACCACCGTCTGACGGGCCGGATTCAGACGTATGACCCGTTCACGACTGGGCAACCGCTCGTTTTGAACGCAGTCATCGAGAGCCGCTGGTGCCCGAAAGCTGGACGGTATGCCGTGACTTTGATGTTGTCGCCGCAAGCGTATGCCGCGCCGATCTGGAATCAGCTCCGTCAGGCAATGAGCGGGTTGGTGTGCGTGTGAGCAACTCGTCGCGAAGATGACGGAACGCACGCTCGAGTTTCGCATCGGGCGACCGGCACTCGCCCTTGTTCTGACCCGCCCGCGACGACGCGATCGGCCGCGAATTTCGCTGCTCCTGACCCCGGGTCGCGACCTGCGGTAAGTCGATGAGCGCGTTAACATCACGACAACACCATCGTCTGTTCATTGCAGCAGACCAGCCGGTGCCAAGCCGACCCACACTTGCGAGCCCGCCAATGCCGAACCGAGCCTCGTCAGCCCACTTCGCGTCGCTATTGCTCTCACTTCTGCTCGCCGGCTGCGGCGGCGATTCGGGGGGCACGACCGAGCCAGGCATCCTCGCGCTGTCTGCGCGTGAGCAGCAGGCAGCGGCGGGCCAGGCCAGCACGCCGGCCGCGATCACGCTCGGTGCGCTTGTGCCCGACCTGAGCAGCGCCGCGATCGCGCGACTCGGCCAGGACATCAGCCTCACCGTCAGCGCTGCGGGCGCGGCGTCTGCGGCAGTCACAATCCCGGTGGACCGCACCACTGCCTGTCCGGCCGGCGGCAGCGCGCGCAGTGTCGGCACGCTCACAGGTACGCTCGCCGCCGGCGGGTCCGGCTCGCTCACCGCCGCGCTGACCCAGACGCTCCTGGCCTGCGGAGTGACTGTGGACGGCCGGACGCTGCTCATCTCGAGCGACCCGACACTCACGACCACCGCCAGCTATGCCGTCGTCGCGCGCACACCGGCAGACCAGCAGGTGATGCGTGTTGCCGGCAATACCATGGTGAGCGTGAGCGGTAGTCGCATCGCTGCGGTCCCCTGCGGTATCGACGTCACCGTCACCACCACCGCGAGCACGCGTTCCGCCAGCATGACCGGAACCTTCTGCGGCGCGGCAGTGAGCCAGACGTTTACCTGGACGCCGTGAGTCGGCAGGCGGGCGCGTGAACGCGTGGGCCCTTCGCACTCAGCGCGATGCGGTCCCGGTCACAGTTTCTCCAACCGCGGCTGTTGCGCCCAGCCCCAGCGCCGCCGCGTGTGCCGTCAATAATGCGTCTTCCGTGCTTTGTGAGAGCGCCGCCGTCATCTCGCGTCGCGCTTCCGTGGTGCGTCCCGCACGGTAGAGCGCCCACGCCAGCAAGTCGTGTCCGTACACGTCATGACGTTCGCGCAGCTCCATCCGCGCGCGACGAAGGACCTCGGCACGCTCAGCGGTCGATCCATGATCAAGCAGGAACAGTCCCCAGGCGCGGTGAATGGCGCCCGGCTGGGTCAGCGCGCTGACTGACATCGCGTTGGCGTAGCCCACGGCGGCAGCGGTGTCGCCAAGTGCGGCGGATGCAGTGCTGAGCGAGCCAAGGATCGTGGGATCGATTTGCACCGCCAGTGCCCGATCGCCGAACTCGATCACCCGCTTCCATTCACCGCGCGCCAGCGCGCTGCGCGCAAGACCGCCGAGCGCCCGCACGTCGTCCGGGTTGCGCTGCAGTGCTCGGCGGAAGGCGACATCGGCCGCATCGAGGTGATTCGTGCGCAGCTCCAGTTCGCCGAGCCTGTAGTGGAACCATGCCGCCTGCTCACGCGGCAGGTCGTCGCGCTTGTTCACATCGATGATTGCGCGCTTGAGAAGCGCTCGTGCGATGTCGGCGTGACCGGTGAGCTCGTACCAGCGCGCCAGCCGTGCCGTGACGGTGAACTGCTTGCCGTCCAGGTGCACCGCGCTGAAGTGCCTGGCGGCCGCGTCATACTCCCCGAGTTCGAGCTCGATCTCCCCGAGGAGAGACAGATGCGACGCCGTCGAGGGCTCCAATGAGTCGGCGCGCGCGGCGAACACACGCGCCTCGGCGAATGCGTGTCGTGACATCAGCACGCTGGCCAGTACTTCGAACGCATGACCGTTGCGCTGGCTTCGCAGCGCGACTGACTCACGTGCCAGTGACTCGGCCCGCGCGAGATCGGAGCTCGATCCCGAAGCCCGTGACCGCGCGAAGAGCAGGCTGGCCAGTGTGAGACGGTCCAGCGCGCTCTCGCGATCCTCACTCACGCGCTTCGTGTAGAACGCGATGTCGCCGTCGCGCACTTCCGCCTCACTGGGCAACACCGCCGGCATCGCGAACAGCGGCACGGCGGCGAGTTGCCCGGAGCGAACGCGTCGCTGCTGGACCATGAAGGTCGTCAGCGCCGTCACCGCAACCAGGGCAAGCGTGACGACGGCGATCTGCGAGCGGCTGCGTGCGCGGCTGATCATGGCAATGGTTGTGGCGGTTGGCTGGACTCCCGTGGCACCGAGCAGTACTCGGCGCGATGCCACGGGCATGTCCGGAAGACCTACAGTGTCGGTGACGCGAGATACGGGAACGTCTTCAGGAACGGCTTGTCGTTGGCTGGCACGTTATCGGTGCAGAGTGGCAACTGACCGTTCTTGCAGTACGGACTGGGCGCCGCGATCACTTCGCCGAAGATCGCCGACAGGCCGGCATCGACCACGTCGTCCGACAGATTGCGCCCGCCCCAGCCGTTCGCCAGTGCCCACGACAGCCAGCCCGACGTGTTCGGGTTCTTTGACGACTCGACGATCAGCATGTCGGGATAGAGCACCGCGCCGAGTGTGGCCGCGACCGCCGGTTGCGCACCGCGGAATGCGTTGATGAACGCGAGACTCTGCGCCCCGAACTCTGCGGTGTTGTACGGCTGCGTGCGGTTGTAGCGGTCATGGTTCGCCTTCACGATCGTGACTTCGCTGACAAGCGGGTTTCCGAGGAATTCCACCTGCTCGTAGACCCTGCCTTCATCGTCGGCATCATCATCCTGTTCGTCATCGCCGCCGTTTGCGGACTGGCTGAGTGCTGGGCTGGTGATGTCGTCTGACTTCGGTGTGTCGCTGCACGCGGAGAGCAGCGATGTGGAGCTGATCGCGAGCATCGCGAGCAGGGCGCGCAGCAGTCGCGCCGATGTTGCAGCGTTCTTTTCCGGCATGTGTCAAATCCTCAGGCGGTGGAAAAACGAAGGAAGGCGAGGGTCACTTGTCGACAGCACGACTGGTCGTGCCCCACACACCGAAGCGGCCATTGGTCGCCGGGTTGCTGAGCATTGCGGTCGGCAATTCGACGACGATCGCCATGTCGTTGAGGCCGCGCACGAAGTCGACGGCCGGGTTTGGTCCCGTCGCCGGCCGGAATGTCAGCGGGCCCTGCGTGATGGTGGAAAGCGGTCCCGTCTCGGGACGGCGGTCTGGCAGGATGCGGAAGAACGCCTCGAGATCGATGAAGAACGGATCGTCTCGCGGGCCGGCGAAGAGCTTGATCGCGCCGGACTGGATGATGGTATTGGTGCGGCCTTTCACCGGCTTGCCGCCGATCAGTGTGTTGACGGTCCCGACCGTGCCCGGCGCATACGGTCCGCGCATCGTGACCTTCTGCTTGCCGGCCTTGCCGGTGAACGTGAACTGGAAGACGAGGTCTTCCTTCGCGTCGCCGGTGTTGTCGACCTTGAGCTGGTACAGTTCCTGGTCCTTGTTCCCGAACGTGAAACTCGGCGTTTGCGCCGGCGTGAGCGGTGAACTCGTGCCAAGCACGAGGACCGTGCGCGACGGGTCCGTGGGTGACGGGAATGCGTAGACATCGTTGACGTCAAAGCGCGGGGAGAGTTCGACGAGCGGGGTGTCCTGGTGGTCGGACGCCATCAACTGACGCACTGTCAGCGCGGAGCCGCCAAGGATCACCAGCGCCGCGAGCGCCTTGAGCGGCACTCGCGAGGAAAGCCACTTCTGCATCGCTGCTCCTGAGAGGAGAGTGGGGGTAACACACGGGGCCAACGCGTGGAGTACGATGGGCGCCATCAACCGGATCTCTCCGCTCTGCGGGCAACAGTCGAGATCGTTCCGATTGCCTCTGACGGTGATGTTCGTGAGCTCGGTGCCGCGCCTGTGACGCCTGTGACGCCTGCTCCTGCGCCTGCTCCTGCTCCTGCGCCTGCGGTGGCGCGTTGGCACGCCTTTGCGCGTGTCACGCCACCTCATGTGGTGGCCCGCCCTTTTCACGGCTCCGTGATGTCACATGTGCGCACAGTGCACCTGCCACCGGAAGCTTGACAAACTGCCGTCAGTATCTCAATCATCGCATGCTCTTCCAGACTGCTGTTCCGTTGACAGCCACCGACTGAATGCGGCGTCACGTGATGTCACGTGGTGTCGATTGTGCGGCCAGACGGGTTTCTGGCGCGCACCCCGAACCCAATCACTCAGGAGAGTCATGTATGAGCGTCCGCATCCTGCTGGCTGTGTCGATGACCGGTGTTCTCGCGGCCTGCGGCTCAAAGCCCGCTGATGCTCCCGTCGCTGACGGCGCAGGGACACCAGCCGTCGCCGCCGCCTCCGTCACGCCACAGGTTGTCACGATCACCGCCAAGGACTTCTCCTATGACGCGCCGGACACCATCAGCTCGGGCATGGTGACGCTGCGCCTCGTCAATCAGGGTCCCGAGTTGCACCATGTGCAGCTGCTCAGGCTCGATGATGGACACACGGTCGCGGAACTCCAGGAAGGGCTCAAGCAGATGAAGCCTGACTCGCCCCCGCCCCCGTGGGTGCACGAAGTCGCCGGTCCGAACACACCGGTGCCGGGGGGAGAGCAGAGCCTGACCGAGGAACTGGCTCCCGGCAATTACGCGATCATCTGCTTCATTCCCGGTGCGGACAAGATCCCGCACGCGATGAAAGGGATGGTGAGAGCGCTGACGGTGGTTCCCGCGACCGGTGCAACAGCGGCGGCACCCACGGCAGACGTCACGGTGCGAATGACCGACTATGCATGGGCAGTTTCGCCGGCGATCACGGCAGGCAAGCACGTGATCCGCATCGAGAATGACGCAGCCCAGCCACACGAGATGTTCATCGCGCAGTTGGCACCCGGCAAGAAGCCGGCTGATCTCGCCAAGTGGGTCGAGAACCCGCAGGGTCCGCCGCCGGGCAAGCCGATGGGTGGCATTTCCGGCATGATGAAGGGCGGTGTTGTTTACCTGCCTGTGGATCTCGCGCCGGGTGAGTATGGCCTGTTCTGCTTTCTGCCGGACGCAAAGGATGGCAAGCTGCATATCGAGCACGGGATGATGACGCAGTTCACGGTGCAATAGCGGTCATAGCGGCAACACTGGCCCCGCGAGGGCGGCACCGACCGGCACGCTGCGTGTCGTGCCGCTGCTCGCGTGGGGCCTCGGAAGTGACCCTGACGCAACTCACCTGCGCGATCCGGAGTCGATCAACATGGGCCAGCAATGTGTGATCAACGTGGACCTCGCCAGCGTGTACGACAAGCCTGACGGAACCGGTCGCAAGTTGCTCACGACACTCGCCTGGGGCGACTATGTCGAGGTGCTGGAAACGACGGACGCATTCCTGAAGATCAGTACTGTCAGGTTCGACACGAAACCCGACGGCAGCATTCTGCCCGTCACGACAGAGGCCTTCATCGCGCCACCGAAGTCGGCACGTCGGGCGGATGGCAGGAAGATGACGCCCGCTGATGTCGTGATTCCCAGGAACGACAGCACCGTCCTGAAAGTCAACTTCGTGGATGTTCAGCAGGGGGATGGCGCCGTCATCGAATCGCCAGACGGAAGGGTCATTCTGATCGATGGTGGTGACAATCAGATGTTCGCACGCTACCTCGCCGCGCGGTTTCGAGGCTCGAGCCTGGAGAAGCCGAAGCAGATCGAGTGCATGCTGGTCACGCACGGTGATGCCGATCACTTCTCCGGGCTGACGGAGATCCACAAGTCGGAACGGAATTCGGAGCCACGAAAGCGACTCTTCATCGCGCCGAAGCGGGTGTATCACAACGGCCTCGTGAAACGCCCGTCCAAGGACGCCGCGAAGAAGGCCCGGCCGGACAAGGAACTGCTTGGTCCCACGCGGACGGTGGATGGTGTCACGATCCTGACCGGCCTCGCCGACAGCCTGCTCGATGTGCCCGACGCCGAGATGAATGAACCGTTCAAGGAGTGGAAGGAGGCCCTTGCTGCATGGAATGCCCGGAGTGCGATCGAGTTCCGCCGCCTGTCATTCGGCAATGACGATGCGTTCAGCTTCCTTGCGAACGAGGGCATCAGCATATCGGTGCTGGGGCCGATACCAACGACGAAGGGAGACGTGACCGGACTGAAGTTCCTTGGCAATCCACCCAGCGGACCACGCATCGGTCACGAGTCACTGGGCCTCGAGGACAAAGCGTTCAAGGGCTTTTCGGCATCGCATACGATCAACGGCCACTCGATCGTGTTCCGACTTCGCTACGGGGGGTTCAGCTATCTCTTCTGTGGGGACCTGAACGACGAAGCCAGCCGAGCGCTCGCGCGGAAGAATCAGCAGGGCGAGATCAACGTGCGATCCGAGGTCTTCAAGGTGCCGCATCATGGCTCAGCGGACTTCTCCGGGGCATTCCTCCAGATGGTGTCGCCGATCATCAGCGTCGTCTCCAGCGGCGATGAGTCTGCGCGGAAGGAGTACATCCATCCGCGCGCGACGTTGATGGGGTCCCTCGGACGCTTCTCCCGGGTCGACGAACCGTTGATCTTCGTGACTGAACTCGTCGCCTTCTTCTCGGTCGAGGGTTTCGTCCGGTTGACCGACAAGAAGAAGGACGAGAAGCGCGGCGAGTTCTTCGGCTTCAGTCGTGCCGCGTACGGACTCGTGAAAACGCGCACCGACGGGCGTCGGATGCTGGTCTACACGGACAGTGGCAAGACCGACATGAAGGAGGCCTACGCCTACACGCTCGATGAGCATGGTCTGCCCATTCCGTCAGCGATCGTCACAGCCTGATTGCGTCCATGCTCCGGGCCGGAATCGGACGGCACCCTGCATTTCGTACCGCGCCGTCACTCCACCCGGAACCGCCCTCGCAGTCGTATGTCCCTCGATGAGGCACCGACCATCACGGCGAACTCTCCCGGCTCCACCACCCATTGCATCTGCTCATTGAGCAACTGCAGGGCCTGAGTCCCGAGAGTGAACGTGACCTCCGTCGACTGCCCGGGTTCGAGCCAGACTCGCGTGAATCCCTTCAATGCGATGAGCGGTTGTGCCACGCTCGTCAGCACGTCTCGCACATAGAGTTGCACCACTTCGTGCCCCGCACGAGTGCCCGTGTTTCTGATGCGCGCCTGGACCCGGATCTCGACAGGTGTGCCGTCGCCAGCGCGCACGACGTTCTCTCGCGCCACGATGCTGAGGCTGTCATACGCGAATGTGGTATACGACAACCCATGCCCGAACGGAAACAGCGGATGACCCGTGAGGTCCACGTAGTCGTCGCCCCTGCCCGTCGGTTTGTGGTCGTACACCAGCGGCAGTTGGCCTTCAGCGACCGGGAACGTGATCGGGAGTCTGCCCGAGGGACTCGCGTCGCCGAAGAGGACACGAGCCACTGCATGACCACCTTCCTCACCGGGGTACCACGCGTGCAGCACGGCACCGACGCTGTCGACCCACTGTGACATGGTCACCGCACTTCCGCCGATGATGACGACGGTGGTCGGAGTGCCGGTCGCCGCGATCGCGCGGATGAGTGCCTCCTGGTGCCCGGGGAGGCTGAGCGACGCGCGGTCACGAAACTCGCCTTCCTCGATGCCGACGACAACGACTGCTGCGTCGCTCGCCCGCGCCGCCGCCGCTGCCTGTGCGATCTGCATCACGTGCGCATCTCGAACACCCGCGGTCCACACGAGTCGCAGCCGTGCGTTGCCCGTGGCCTCGAAATACTCGAGCTTCACGTCATGGCGTCCCGCGCTGAGCGGCATGGCAGCAACGTGAACGCCGAACGATCGCTTGTACCAGCGATCAATGCGCAGCACGCCGTCGATCCAGAGTCGATAGCCGTCATTCCCCTCGATGCCGATCCGCGTCGCGCCGCCTCGTGCCACGTCGATCGAGCCGACCCAGCGGCCGGAATACCACTCGTATTCGAGCTCGGGTGCAGGGCCGTACAACGTCCATCCGAAATCGACCTTCGCATCGGTTCGCGTCACGCGCGCCCCGCCGGAAAGCGTGATGTTGTCCCAGTATTCGGCGTGCAGCCCCGGGGCGCGCTGCCCGGCGCTCACATGCGTGAAGGCCGTTTCCGGAATCGCGACATGCGACACCGCTGCCCGACCAGGACCGGCCACGAACTGCACGGTGGTTGACGTGCCTGCCCGGGCGCGGATGCCATCGAGAATCGACACGGGTGCAATCCCCGTCCCGCTGTATCCGCCAAGCCGTGCCTCTGCGGCGTCGACACCGATCACTGCGAGCCGCGCGAGGTTCGGTGCCAGCGGCAACGTCGCGCGCAGGAGTCTCCGTCCGCCAGCCCGCACACTCGTCGAGTCATTCTGCAGCAACACCAGCGACGCTTCCGCCGACTCGCGTGCCAGCACCCGGTGCGTGGCGTGGCCGTTCCAGAAGGCCGCACTGTCGGGATCAATGCGGGAATTCTCGAACAGTCCGAGCGAGAACTTCGCCCGCAAGACATGCGTGACGGCGCTGTCGAGCATCGCGTCTGCCACGGGGCCGTCGCGCACGGCGTTCCAATACGGCTTGTGCCCCGACCACGACGTCTCGAACAGGACATCGAGCCCCGAGCGGAAGGCGTGTGCGGTCGCACTGGCCATCGATGCCTCGGTCCGCTGCAGCACCGTCGGGCCCCCCGTCGCGGACGCATCCGAGATGATCACGCCCATGAACTTCCAGTCGTCGCGGAGCACCTGGCGCATCAGCAGGTTGCTCTGCGTGGCCGGGACGCCATCGACGGCGTTGTACGCCGTCATCACACTCCGCGCGCCCGCGTCGCGAATCGCAGAGCGGAACGGCGGGAAGAATCGCTCCTCGAGCGCTCGCCGACTGACGTCGATCGGGTAGCTGTCGCGCCCGCCGTCGCCGACATTCGCCACGAAGTGCTTTGGCGTCGCGATGATCCCCATCCGCTCGAAGGCGCGCACATGCGCGCGACCCATCGCACTGCTGAGCAGCACATCCTCGCCAAGCGTCTCCTCGGTGCGACCCCAGCGGACGTCGGTGGCGAGGTTCACGACCGGCGAGAGAATGTGTCGAATGCCGCGGCTTCGCGTCTCGAGCGCGGCGGCGCTGTGCACGCGCTCGACGAGTGCCGTATCCCACGTGGCCGCGAGGCCGATCGCCTGCGGAAACGCCGTCGCACCGTCAGCCACCAGCCCGTGCAAGGCTTCCTCGAAAGGGATCATGGGGATGCCGAGCCGCGTGCGCCTGACGAAGTACTGCTGGATTGAGTCGAGACGCGCGGCATGCGCACGGGCGGCCGTCCGGTTCGTCGTGCCCGCTGGCATCCGCACCTGAAGTCCGTACACGCCGTGCGACCAGTCCTGTGCCGGTGTATCGAGATCGCCCGGCGTCATGAAGACCTGCCAGAATTTCTCCTCGCGCGTCATGGCGGCGAGCAGGGAAGTCACCCGTGCCTCGACGGAGCGTGTCGTGTCGCGCCAGGCCTGCGCCACGGCGCGCAATGGAACACCGAACGCGATCAGGCAGAGCAGCGCGGTGAGGCTGCGCCTTGCGCAGGGTCGGACGGTGGTGGCTGTCGGCATCCGAGGAAGTGTACTGCCGAGGTTCACGCGCCCGCGTCATGGTCCCGCAGCGCGTTGCCACCACTCGTCCAGCAATGTTATTGACAGAGGTCTCGTTCGTCAGTATCCTGAATTTCGTCTATCCGAAACTTTCGATTCTGATGCCCTTGCCTCTGACACCATTCGCCGTCGCACTTCTCGCGGCCGTCGCCCTCCCCGCCACCGGCGCTGCCGCGTGGCAGGCTCAGGCGCAGGAGCAAAGGCCGGCGCGACGTGCGGTCCTGATCGTCGGCCGCGTCGAGAGCGAAGGGCGGGGGGTCGCCGGCGCCACGGTCGGACTGCTCGGTGACGCCGAGCGGTCCACTCGGACCGATTCCAGCGGGCGCTATCGCCTGTCTGTGCCGTCCTCAGCCGTGGCTCGCGTCATCGCCCGCGCCATCGGGCACGCGCCGGTGATCCGCGATGTAGCGCTCCGCGACTCGGCCGCCACCACGCTCGACTTCGCGCTCGTGCCGAGCGCCTCGCTGCTCAACACGGTGGTCACCACCGCGACGATGCAGGAGCGATACCTCTCGGATTCGCCGGTCAAGGTCGAACTGGTCACACCGGCCTTTCTGCAACGCAATGTCAGCAACAACGTGATGGACAACGTGTCCTTCCTGCCTGGACTGACGCAGCAGGTGGACTGCGGCGTGTGCTTCACGAACAACATCCGTATCAACGGCATGGAAGGTCCGTACACCGCGGTCTTGATCGACGGCACGCCCATGATGAGCGCGCTCGCCACCGTCTACGGCCTCAACTCCATCGACCCCAGCCTGATCGAGCAGATCGAGATCATTCGCGGCCCGAACTCCACGCTCTACGGTTCGGAAGCGATGGGTGGCGTGATCAACATCGTGACGAAGGATGCGCGGCTCGCGCCGCGACTGAGCGTGAACGCATTCGGCACCAGCGATGGTGAAACCACGGTCTCGCTGGCAGCCGCGCCACGCCTCGCTGGCACGCGCAGTCTGCTCAGCGTGAGCGCCAGCCGGAATGCACGCTTCGTCGATCGCAACGGCGACGGTTTCAGCGACCTGCCGCTCGTGTCCCGACTGTCCGTGATGAACAAGTGGGTCACCGGCACGCCGGCAAATCGGCCCTTCGAGTTGATGGCCCGCGTGTACGGCGAAGACCGCTTCGGCGGCACCGAGACATGGACACGGTCTGATCGCGGCTCGTCGACCGTTTATGGTGAGTCGATCCGGACCTATCGCGCTGAGCTGCTCGGTACCTATCGGCCTGGCGCGCCTGGCACGCCGCTGCGCTTCGATGTGTCGGGCAACTGGCATCACCAGGACAGCTTCTACGGCGACTCACCGTACCGCGCCACACAGCAGGTGGCCTTCGCTCAGGGTGTCTGGTCACCACAACTGGCGCGCCACAGCCTGACCTTCGGAAGCTCGATGCGCTACCAGCGGTATCGCGACAGCACCAGCGCACAGCGCACCACCGACGACCGGTTCATTCCTGGCGTGTTTGCGCAGGATGAGGTGTCGCTTGGCCAGCGCGTGACGATCCTCGGCGGGATGCGCGTGGATCACCATGCCGCACACGGAGTGATCCCGTCCCCGCGGCTTGCCGTGAAGTGGGCGCCGGATGCGCACACCACGGTGCGACTCAATGGCGCGACGGGTTTTCGTGTCGTGAGTCTCTTCACCGAGGATCATGCTGCCCTCACCGGTGCGCGCGATGTGCGCATCGAGGAAGCGCTGCAGCCTGAGCGGTCAGCGACAGTGACGGCCAGCCTCAACCGTCTGGTCGACGTGGGCGGCGTCGAGGACGCGATGACCATCGATCTCGATCTGTTTCACACGCGCTTCAGCAACCGGATTGTCGGCGACTTCAACACCGATCCGAACCTGATCGTGTACCGGAATCTTCGTGGCGCTGCCGTCACGCGCGGAGCGTCGCTCGCTGTCGGGTACGCAACACTGCGCAAGCCATTCGGCGGCAGCCTTGGGCTTACGCTGCAGGACGTGTACGTGGAAGATGCCGGTGTGCGCCGCGCGCTGCCGTTCGCGGCGCGAGCGCAGGCTGTGTTCACGCTCAGCTACCGCGTGGATCGCGTTGGCATGACGGTTGACTGGACGGGGCGTGTGCAAGGACCGGCGGCACTCCCTCTCTTTGACGGCCTGTCGTCCCGTTCGTCGTGGTTCACTGAGCAGCATCTGCAGGTCACGCGACGCAGGCCTGGTGCACCGGATGTCTATGTCGCGGTGAAGAACCTCTTCGATTTCGTCCAGCGCGATGCGATCGTCGATCCGTTCAATCCCTTTGGTGATCGCTTCGACACGGCACGCGTGTACGGTCCGCTCCAGGGTCGCCGGGTGCTGATTGGAATCCGGCAGGTTGTTGGCCGCTGACACGATGCGCGCGTACCGTGCGGTGATCGGCGTTGCCTGCGCAGCGAGTACTGCCATCGGCGCGGCTCACGCGCAGTCTGCTCCCGATTTGCGTGATACGCTCGACCGCGCCGATCTGTCGTGGTCCATCATGTCGCTCACCGGCGAGCGGCGGACGCTCGAGTCATTTCGTGGACGTGTGATCATCATCAACAGCTGGGCCACGTGGTGCGAGCCTTGTGTCGCCGAGCTGACGTCGCTGACGGCACTCCGCGCTGCGGTGCCCGATTCCGGTCTCGTATTTGCGCTGGTCGCGGCGCAACGGCAGCAGCCGGTTGCAGATTTCGTGCGTCGCCGGGCGCTGCGGTTGCCGGTCTACCTCGAACTCAGCATGGCGCCGTCCGTGTACCGCTTCGAGGCCGTCCCGACGACATGGATCGTGGACCGCTCGGGGAGAATCGCGTTCCGTCGACGCGGCGCCATGCGGTGGGATACACCGCAGGTTCGTGCGCTCGTGACGACGCTGTTGCGCCACCCCGGCCCGCCGAAGTAGTCATCGCGCGCAGTGCTGGGCCGCGATCTCTTGCGCAGGCAGTGTGACGCCGCGGCGAAACGAAATTGAACGCTGTCGCCACTCTACCTGGTGCCTTTTACGTGGCGCTTGCGCGCTCATCCGTCTTTGGACGACGGCATTCCGACACGCAATCGAGCCTCCATCCAGAACGCTCGCGGCTCGGTGCCAACCCGCAAGATCCGCCAGCGTTCCCCCGCGGCTTTGTCACTCCATGCCAGTGAGCCTCCGGCGAGAGCGACACTCATCTCGTCGTCAACCAGCAATATCGCCTCGTCCGCGGTGAACACCGCGCGCAGGGCAGCGTCGGAGTGCCACTCCTCACCAGGTGACACACGCTGCATGACGCCGTTCGCGGCAGTGCGCGCCATCAGATTCAGATCCCGTGTGGCGCCACCGCGTAACTCGCAGTCAGGCGCGCCGGCACCGTCAAAGCGCAGCGGCTGGGACTCCGTGGTGAGACGGAGCGGCTCACCGGCGAAGCGGAGTAGCACGCCGTCACCGCTCACGACTGCGAACCAGCGCACGATCCCCGGATAGGCGCTGAATGGCCCGTCTCGCTCGATATGCGCGACGCTGATTCGCGCGATCCAGTCTGCCGGCGTTGGCCAGGCCAACAGCTCCTGCGTCGAGCCGCCCCCGTTGCGCCAGGGTTGCGGCCGGACCTGATCGAGCACGACGGTATGGATCACAGATGGTCTCCGGGTTGCTAGAGCGTATCCACCTCAGCGCGCGACCCGACACTCGGGTTGCCGCCGGACGGAGTACCAACCCGGAGGAATCTCGCCGCAGGTCACCGATCGCTGCACGGTGATCCGCGGCGAGATCGCCCCGCCGGTCTCAGAAGAACTGGAAGGCGAACCGGCCGCCGCTCGCGCCGAGGCTGCTGAAGCGCTGATTGACGATGGTGTTGTAGATCGAACCGAACGTGTAGCGCACACCGATGTTCGTCGTGATGCGGAAGCCCGTCTGCAACGCCTGTCGCTGCAGCAGGATCTCCTCCTCGGTGTTGCCGGCACGCGGCAGGTAGAGCTGATCGTTGATGCGTGCCGCCGACCCGCCGACATTGAGCGAGAAGCCACGTCCGATGCGCAGGTCGATGTTGCCGCTCAGCGTGAGCGCATGCCGGTTGAAGTCATGGAGATAGTTCAGCCAGTCCAGCGAGACGTTGCTCGAGCCCCACTGCTGCCGCGCGACGAAGGACGCGGTCAACTGCTGACTGAGCCGCGTCTCGGTGTCCTTGTTGAAGACAGTGGTGCGCTGGTACTTGTAGAGATTGGGCCCGACGTTGTAGAGAAATGTCAGCTGCCGGCGCGTCTGTTCATTCCACGGAAAGATGTTGTACTCGACTGCCGGCTGCAGGCGCAGCGCGAGGTCCTGGTTGAGGAAGTCGGAGTAACCGGCACCGGCCTTTAGCCCTGCCGACAAGTGCGACGAAAGCGACCGGACGACCAGTGAGTTCGCGTTGTAGGTCCGCTGTTCGTTGGTCACGACGAATTGTGGCGTGGTGCCCTTGGCGGGAATCGTGAACCGCTGGCTGCTTACGTTGCCGCTGGTCGAGACGTTCAGCTTCCACTTCTCGGTGGCACGATTCGCAGACAGCGAGAGCGATCCGTTGATGCTGCGCTGGAGCTCTTCAGCTCGAACGAAGGCGTTCACGTTCGACGTGTAGGTCCACAGATTCCAGCGATCCTTCAGGTTCGCCGCCGAGCGCTGTGGTCGGGCCCCCGTCGGAGCCGCGAGCGACACCTGCATCTGCCGCGCAATGGCGGACTTGGCCGCGTATCGTGTCAGGCCGAGCTTGAACGTCCGCGCCAGGTCGCGGCGAATCCGGTCGTCGGGATCATTCGGCAGCGTATTGTGGACGAGCGTGTCGACCATGCCTTCGAATCGGCGGCGGCCAATGAAGGTGACGGTGTTCTCCGTTCCACCACCGCCGTTCTGCAGGCCTGACACCAGGATGGTGACGTCCGAGTCGAACCGATCGCGCATCCAGTTGACGAATGTGATTTCGGTGACGAAGAAATCGCGATCGCAGCCTCGCACGCGGCCCTGGCAATCAAGGAAGACACGAATCGCCTGTGACTGCAGCGAACCGGTGTCACCCGGCGCTGCCGCCGGCACGGTGCTCGGCCGCGATGGGGGTGTTGCTTGCGCTGAGAGGACAGTTGCGGCAAAGGCCAGCGAGCCGAGAACTCGGCTGGCGAACGTTAGTGAGTGCATGTGGGGAGGAGGAGAGATCGACGCGCAGAGACGAACTGTACGACGTCGAGAAGGACCGCTTATTACACAGCCGACGCGTCGAAACGCGCGAACACGTCGATTCGTTGCATAGGGTCTTTCGGCGCAATGTGACCGTTACACTTCGCCGACATTTGCGGAGAACTCGGTGCGTCGGCGCGCAGACCTGCCCGTCGCCTGGCGTGTTGTCACTGGTCGCCGGCTCCGGGGCGACTCGACTCAGAGCCAGCGGCGTGTGCTGCTGGCGTACGCGTCAAACGCCTCGCCGAACTTGGCCCGAAGTGCCCGCTCTTCAGGCAGGATCTGAAAACGGTGTATCCAGGCCGCAAACACGGGGAGGGCCACGAATGATTGTGGCTGCCAGAGCTGCATCGCCCACGCCGTGAGCAGCAGAAGCAACCCGAGATAGATCGGATTCCGTGTGTAGTGGAAGATCCCCGACTGCACGATGGCCGTTGATCGGTCGGGACGCAGTGGCGAGACGGTCGTGCGCGCAGCGCGGAGTCCGACGATGCCACTCGCCACCACCACGGCGCCGGTGACACACACGCCGAGCACCGCCGCGTGAAGCCAGTCGGGTCGGGCGTGCACCGGTGAGCCCCGTGCGCCGGCCCACATGACCAGCGCGGTCACGAGCGTCAGGATCGGTGGTGGGATTCGGAGTTCGAGGGCAGCGAGCATCGGGAGAATATCAGCAACGAGTGGATGTCGCGCAGCCTCTGGCGCGGTCGTCTCTCCCGCACTCCCCGTTACCCGACACCACCCGGCCGTCGCGTCAGCAGGTGGGGATCGGCGGCAGCGCGCAGCGCGTCGCCCAGCGCGTTCACCGCGAACACCGTGAGCAGGATCAGCAGCCCGGGATACAGCGCCAGCCACGGATACGACGTCAGATACGTCTGCGCACCGCTCAGCATGTTGCCCCATGATGCCGCCGGCGGTTGGACGCCCAGGCCAAGAAACGACAGCGCAGATTCCATCAGTATCGCAGATGGCACCCCCACGCTTGCCGCCACCAGCACCGGCGGCACGAGGTGCGGAAGCAGGTGGCGCACCATGATCGCGATACGTGGTGTGCCCAGTGCGCGCGCGGCCTCGACGAATGGTTCCTCGCGCAGTACACGGAGCTCGCCGCGAACCACGCGCGCGGCGCCCATCCACGAGGTCGCCCCAATGGCGGCCACCAGCGTGAACACCGACGAACCCATGAACGTCAGCACCAGGATCACGACGAACAGCACCGGCACCGCGAGTGCTGCGTCGGTGATACGCATCAGCACCGCATCCACCCAGCCGCCGCCAAACCCCGCGACGGTGCCGATCACCGTCCCGATCCCCACCGCCAGGCACATCGCCAGCATGCCAACGGTGAGCGACACGCGAGCTCCCGCCAGCAGGCGCGCCAGCACGTCGCGGCCACTCTCATCGGTGCCCAGCAGGTGCGCCGCGCTTGGCCCACCGCCGGCAATCGACAGGTCCATGGATATGGGATCCACGTGATACAATGCAGGCCCCGCAACCGCCATCACCGTCAGCAGCCCCAATGCCACGAGGGCGACGATCAGCCGCAACGGCCGGCCCCTCGTGTGTTCCGCGGCGCCGGTCACGCGGTCCGGATCCGTGGGTCGAGGAGCATCTGTGCCAGATCCGCCATGATGCTGGCAACAACGACGCCTGCCGAGACGACGAGGGTCACGGCCATCACCAATGGGTAATCGCGGCCGAGTGCCGCCTCCACGCCGAGGCGACCCATGCCAGGCCAGGAGAAGACCGTCTCGGTGATGGCAGCGCCTCCCACCAACCGCGGCAACTGCAGGCCGATGACACTGACAACCGAGACCAGCGCGTGGCGCAGTCCGTGACGCCACAATACGCGTGCAGGCGAAATGCCACGCGCGCGCAACGCCTGCACGAATGGAAGTGCAAGCGTGGTCAGCGCAGCCGATCTGGTGTAGCGGACCACCTCGGCACACCCCGCCGCGGCCAGCACCAGCGCGGGGAGAATGAGGTGTCGCAGACGGTCGAGAAGACCAAGACTCACTCCTTCAGTCACGGCACCACCCGCGGGGAGCAACCGTGCCCACACCGCGAACACGAGAATCAGTATCATGCCGAGCCAGAATGCCGGCACCGCCAGCGCGATCCCGCTGGAACTTGTGACGATGCGATCGAGACGGCTGCCGGGCCGCGCTGCCGCTGACATTCCGAGTGGTATGCCGATGCCGATGGTGAGGAGCAGCGCGGTGCCGGCGAGGAGCAGGGTCTGCGGAAGGCGCGACCCAATGGTCGAAAGCGACGAGGTCTGATACAGGAATGATGCGCCCAGGTCGCCACGAACCGCGCGCCCGAGCCATCGGGTGTACTGCACGGTCACTGGCTGATCGATCCCCAGTCGGGATTCGATGGCGGCACGCTCCGCCACACTGAGTTTGGGGTCGGCGAGCAGCGAGGGACCGCCCGGCGCCGCGCTCATGATGGCAAAGGTGACCGTGCTCACGACGAAGAGAACGAAGAGCCCGTGACCCAGCCGGCGAAGCAGAAAACGGATCACCGGATCGTATCCTGACGGGCGAAACGAAAACGTTCACTATGCCGCAACGCATCACGAATCCCGAGTGCCGGAATTCCCTCCAGTCGTGTGCTTGCAGCCTGGATCTCCCTCGGATAGAACAGGACGAGCACGGGTGGGTCATCACGTTCGAGTCGCTGGAACGCCGTGTAGATCGCACGCCGCTGAATTGGATCCTGTGTCGCCCGGCCGAGCGAGAGCAGTGAGTCCGCGGTGCGGTTGCTCCACTTCACATGATTGTTGTCCTGCCCCGTGACGTAGAAGGCGTACTGATCGGGATCCGGGGGAGTCGTCCACCAGATCAGGACTGCTGCGTATGTCGCGGGCAGCACACGGTCGCGCACGAGCGCGGCAAACTCCATGGTACGAATGGTCGCCCTGACGCCGATCTTTCCCAGGTCCTGCTGTACGGCGAGTGCGGACTGCTCGCGGGTCGGGTTGCCCTTGTCCACCAGCAGCTCAAAGGCAAACGGCTCGCCCTTCGCATTTTTCAACGTGCCATCCGGCCCCGGATTCCAGCCCGCACTCGCGAGAAGACGCCGCGCTGAATCCGGCGCGTATGGCACCGGTGCGGCCGCGGAATCGTAGAAGTCGCGCAATGCCACCGGAATCGTTCCGCCGGGCAGATCCGCGTATCCCTTCAGCACGCCGGCCGCGATCGCCTGGCGATTCACGGCAAATCCCAGTGCGCGGCGTACAATGGGGCTGGAGAACATCGGCGTCGAGGCATTGAAGCCGACATACCAGTGCTGCACGACAGGAACCTGCAAGACGCGCACACCGGCAACGCCCTCCACACTCCCCAGATTCGCTGGCTCGATCGTGATGAGGTCCAGCTCACCGGCGCGAAGCTGCGCAACCTGCGCGTTGATGTCCGGCACCACCTTGAACACCATCCGCGCCACGCCAGGCGCTGCGCCGAAATAGCTGGCGTTGCGCACCAGCGTCACGCTGGCGCCCGGCACAACGCGCTCGATGCGAAATGGGCCCGTCCCCACGGGAGTGGTGCGATTGAAGGCGACAGCATCGGTGAGCTTCCGGCCCTTGAGAATGTGCTCGGGCAGGATGCCCGCATTGTACCCCAGCAGGGGGAGGAGCGGTGCGAAGGGGGCCTTGAGGCGAAAGCGTACCGTGAGCGAGTCCACGATATCGACGCCGTCCACCGCAGAGAAGTCAGATCGCAGCCGCGAGCCCGATGCGAGATCGAGAATCTGATCGAAGGTGAACTTGACGTCCCGCGCGCTGAATGGCGCGCCGTCGTGCCACGTGACGTTCGGTCGCAACACGAATGTCCACGACATCCCGTCCGCTGCGGCTTGCCACGATACTGCGAGATCGGGCACAGGTCGCAGCTGCTCGTCCGGTCGCACGAGGCCCGGGAACAGCACCTTGTTGACCATCACGGACCCAATGTCCGGGGCGATCACGGGATTGAAGATCGGGTCGTTGATCAGCGGCAGGCGCAACGTGTCGTCGCCCCCTGCTGGTGCGCGGGTGCACCCCAGCAGGAGACTGAGCGACATGCACATCGCACGGACGCACCGCGTCAACGAGTGGCCTCCATCGCCCGCTCGATCGTGCGCCGGCCATCACGCAGCGCGGCGACCAACCGGTTCTGTCCCCTGACGAGGTGCGTCGCCAGAAAGCCGCGATCCCATTCAGACATCCCTGCCGCCTGCAGCGCGGGCGACAGATCGGGCAGTGCAGGTGTCGTTTCCGCGGGATCGTGAAAGAAGTCAGGGCCGCGAGTGTAGTTGACGCGAACCAATTGCCGCGCCAGTCGCCGCAACGCACGATTCGCGCGCCGGGTCAGTGGGTCAGTGATCGGCAGCGCGGCGACGGTGCGTGCATGGGCATCGAATCGCGCCAGCGACGCATCGAGCTCGTCGAGCGCCGCGCGTGCGGGCGCGAAATCGACAAGCCCTTCAACCGGCGTGGCGTAGCGCTCAAGCGCCTCGCGAAGCGTCCGCACCGTCCTCCGGAAATCGAACGGCGCAACGGTCGCGTTGGCCACGCCCATCACCGAGGCCAGGTAGATCTTGATGTCCGTGAGAAGAATGTCGCGATCCGCAATGTGAATCAGGTCCTCCTCGGTGTGCCACGCGATATTCGCGCCGCACCCACCCACCGCGTAATACCCGAGGCGCTCGCGGTGCTCATGCGGCATCGTGGAGAGCAGCATGAAGAACGACGAGATGCCGATGTTGTTGAACGAGTAGTCGCCCGCCTGATGCGGCCGCTCGCCCTTGAGCTCCTTTCCGGCAATCGTCCGGATCACGCCGGCGCAGTACTCCTCCGTCTCGTCCATCAGCGAGACGTCGATGTACTCCGTGGCCCATCGACATCCTGGCGAGTCACAGTTCACCTGCGCAATGCAGTTCTCGTACAGGTCGATCGCGAAATGGTCCGCGAACCACGTGCTCCCGGCATAGCGTCCTGTCGAGTGACCCGGCCACCACGCGATGCGGACAGACCGCTTGAGCTGCGCGCGGTTCTTCCACAGCACACGCGCCACTTCGAGCATCGTCGCGTCACCGACCGCGTTGTCGCCGATGCCGAAATCCCACGAGTCGTAGTGCCCATGAAGGAGCACGAACGACCCCGGTTCGTCAGTACCGGGAATGGTGACGACCGGAATCGGTGACTCGAACCAGCCCTCCGTCACCTCGGCTCGCAGTGTGACCGACCCGCCGGTTCCGGCGTGCTCGATGAGTTTCATGCCATCCGGATTGCTGACGGCAACCACGGCGATCTTCGGCTTTCTCGGCAGGTCGCGCATGTCGGGCGTGCCCCACACCGTGGTGCAGATCCCCCAGTGCGGGTTCGCACCAGGATTCACCGCGATCATGCCGAGCGCACCGCGTTGTTCGAAGTATGCAACCTTGCCGGGCATGCCGAACCCTTCGCTGACGACGATCTTTCCCCTCACGTCAACGTTGGCGTCACTCACGAATCCTTTCGTGAACATCTCGTCGGCGTTTTGCGCATACCGCGCGGCGACGTAGACCAGCGGAGCGGTCAGTCCTTCGGGGTAGGGCACACTCATCGCCATCGGCTTGGCCCGCAGCGTCGCCCCCTCGACGGTGACGCACGCCTCCCCTGGCAGGCTGAGGAACAGGATCGGGCGATGAACGTCCACCGGCACGCCGAGTGCACGCAGCCGGGAAGTGATCTCGTCAGCGGCGGTCGCCACATCGGTTGGATGCTCACGACGCAGCGTGGTGAAACGCTCGATGAGGGGCCATGCGGCGTCGAGTGACACGTCGGCAAGTGCCGCAGTCACATCTGGCGAGAGGGACATGGGAGTGGGGCCGAAGATATGAGTGGACCGGGCAGCCACATGAATCGAGAGGCGCGCCAATCCCACGTCAAGTACTTTTGTGCGATCGCTCGTCTTTCCCTCATCGCCGAATGCCATGCGCTGCATCCGAGTCTCTGCTGCCCTCTGCGGTCTGGTCGCCTGCGCGCCGCGCCCGGATGCCCCTGTGACCGCTCCGCGCGAGTACCTCTACCTCTGGACTGCATCCGCCGACACGACGCAGCCCGACTTTCTGGCGGTGCTCGACGTGACCGAGGACAGCGCGCGGTATGGTCGCCTTGTCACGACGCTTCCGGTGCCCGGGCTGGCGAATTACCCGCACCATACCGAGCATGAACTCCCCGCCGATCGCCAGTTGTTCGCGAATGGCTTCGGCTCCGGAAAGACATTCGTCTTCGACCTCACCAAACCCGCTGCGCCGAGGATTGCCGCGGAGTTCGGCGACGTGGACGGGTATGCGCATCCGCATTCGTTCCTGCGTCTCGCCAGCGGCAACGTCCTCGCAACATTTCAGATGTCGCACGCGAACGGCCGCATGCGCACCGGCGGACTGGCGGAACTGCGGCCGGATGGCACCCGTGTGCGATCCTCATCGGCCGACACCCCGGGTGCCGACGCTGCATTGCGCGTCTACAGCGCGGGGATTGTGCCAGCACTCGATCGTATCGTGACGACGTCGACGGACATGGACGACGGGCCCATCGAGCCGTCGCGCACATTGCAGGTCTGGCGCCTGTCGGACCTGTCGCTGCTTCGGAGTCTCACGTTGCCTGGCCCGAACGGCACGCTCTCGGCCGAGCCACGACTGATGGACGATGGTCGCACGCTGCTGGTGTCCACATTCAGCTGTGGCCTGTTTCTCGTGGACAGCCTCGAGGGCGATTCCCCTCGCGCAACGCAGGTTGGCGCGTTTCCGAGAAAGGACGGCACAAGCTGCGCAATCCCTGCGATCGTCGGGCACTTCTACCTCGTCACCGTCCCGGCGTGGAGCGCGGTCGTTTGTCTCGACATCTCGAATCCCAGGGCGCCGAAGGAAGTCAGTCGCGTCTCGTTCGATTCGACGGATGTGCCACACTGGCTCTCAGTCTCACCCGACCACCGGCGAGTGGTCGTGACCGGGTATGCATCGATGGAACACACGGTCCAGATGCTGCGCTTCGATGAAAAGACGGGCCAGCTCTCACTCGACGCGCGATTCCGCGAGGAGGGTGCCAGCACGCCAGGCTATCGAATGGAAGGGAAGCAGTGGCCGCACGGGGGGAGCGCGAAGGGCATTCCCCACGGCGCGGTGTTCAGTCGACCCGGTGGAGGCTGACCACACAAGTGCTGCATGCCGTTGGAGTGGGTCGTCTGCGCCGCATCACAACGCGCGCTTCGTCATCTCACGAACGGCATGGTCACACGCCCGCGCGGTCATCGCCATGTACGTCAGCGACGGGTTCTGACAACTGCTCGACGTCATGAACCCTCCGTCCGTCACGAAGAGGTTTGGAACGTCCCACGCCTGATTCCAGCCGTTGAGCACTGACGTTTTCGGATCCCGGCCCATGCGAACGGTGCCCATCTCGTGATTCGCGTTCCCCGGAGTACTCGGCGGCCGCGTTGACCGCTGGATGTTCCGGGCGCCGGCTGCGTCGAGCAGTTCTGCTGCGGCGATGCTCATGTCCTTGTGAATCGCCCGCTCATTGTCGCTCCACTCGGCGTCGATGTGCAGTGACGGGATGCCCCACTTGTCCTTTAGCGTTGGGTGCAGCGTCGCGCGGTTGCTCTCGCGCGGGAGCATCTCGCCGTACCCGTTGAACGTCATGCTCCACGGACCGAGTCTCGTCAGCGTGGCCTTGAGCTCTGCACCGATTCCCGGCGCACGAGTGGCGTTCTGCCACCCTCCACGACCTGCGCCGCCCTGGAAGCCGTATCCGCGCACGAAATCCGGATGCTTCGAAGAGACGTTCCGGAATCGCGGAACGTAGATGCCATTCGGTCGGTTGCCGATCACCCTTCGATCGTCGAAGCCTTCGATGAGGCCGGAAGCGCCTGCATTCTTGATGTGGTCCATGATGTTGCGTCCAACCTGATCGCTCGAGTTCGCGAGCCCGGTCTCAAAGCCGGACGTGGCGGAGTTGAGCAGGATGCGCGCACTCTCGATGGCGGAGGCGCACAGAAAGACAATTCGCGCAGTGAACAGGTGCTCAGCGCCGGTCTGCGCGTCGATCACATGAACCCCTGAGACGCGTCGGCGCCGCGCATCGTACTGCAGTGCACGAACAACACTGTGCGGTCGCAGCGTCATGCGGCCCGTTGCTTCCGCCGCCGGCAGCGTCGCGTTGATGCTGCTGAAGTACGACCGCGTCACGCAACCGCGTTCGCACGGGCCACAGTAGTGGCAGGGCGCCCGGCCGGGCTTCGGCGCAGTGATCACGGCGACTCGCCCGATCGTCATGACGCGCTCGCGCCCATACCGGCCGGCAATCCGGTCGGACACATGTTGCTCGACGCAGTTGAACGGCATCGCTGGCATGAACACGCTGTCGGGCAGGTGCGCCAGTCCCTCGGCCTTGCCGGAGACGCCGATGAAGCGCTCCACGCGGTCATACCATGGTGCGATGTCGCGATAGCGTATCGGCCAATCGACTGCGATTCCCTCGCGCAGGTTCGCCTCGAAGTCAAGATCACTCATCCGGTAGACTTGTCGGCCCCAGATGATCGACTTGCCACCAACCTGCCGGGCGCGGAACCAGTCGAATGGCCTGGCCTCTGGTGTGGAGTACGGATTATCGACGTCGTCCGTCCAGTACGTGTGACTCCACTCATCGAATGTGACTGAACGACGTTGCACCTGCTGGCGGGATTCAACATATCGACGATCGCCAAGCCCGCGAAACGGCGCATCGAATGGGGCACGATGATCAGTGAGTTCCGCGGCCGGTGTTGCCGGTCGTCCCGCTTCGAGAACCAGCGTGCGCAGTCCACGCTCCGTCAGCTCCTTCGCGGCGTAGCCGCCGGTCATGCCTGATCCAATGACGATCGCGTCGTACTGCTGCGCGACGCGTGGGACTTGCTGCTGGCTCATGGGTGAGCTCTGGTGCAAGAGTGCCGCTGCATCATGCGGGCGCATTGCCGTCGTATCGCATCGGCAGCGGCCAGGTGCCGAGCGTCTGACGCATTCCCGGTTCAGAGGTGCAGTACCCCCAGACGGTGAGGAACTTGAGCATCGCGAACCAGTGGTCGTTCGCCGCGGCGCCCTGAGCTGCCCGCTGCGCAACCACCTCCGCGTCGAGCGCGATGAGGATCGCGTCCTGCATCGCCTCGGTGCTGTCGGCGAAATTGCGCGCGCCAAGGACACGGGCACGGTCATCGAGCGTTGCGAGTCCGGCGAGAAAGGTGGCTCGCTCAGCTGCGCTGTACCATCCGGAGAGCATCGTGTCGATGAACGCCGTGACACCGGCGTCCGTCGCGCCGGGTGTGTTCGTGCGTGGGAGAATGCGTTCAGCAGCCGCTGCCACTGAGCGCGCCTGTTCCGGAGTGAGGATGCTGAGTGCCGCTGTTGCCGCCGTGTGATGTGCGGCCGCGCCGAGCTGCAGCAGGTCTCGTTCGGCCAGCCGATTGAAGACTGCGATGCCGCCGGTCGCCACCATCCAGCGCAGCAGGTCACGCCGTTCCATGGTGATGCTCCGCCATCAGATGGTGTAACCGTTGCGCTCGAGAAAGCGCCGCGACAGGATCGCACTTTCTGCGGCTGTGCGCCCGGACTCGGCGGGAACAGCGTCGAGTTCCACAATCGCCCAGCCGCCGAAATTGATGTCGGTGAGTGCCCTGAGGACGCCGCGGATGTTCACGTTCCCCTCGCCCAGCTCGACGAACCGGTACGACGATGGCGCTCCACCCGGCGATGGGCGCTGCAGGTCCTTCAGGTGCAGAAAGAGCAGTCTGCCGGCGTGCTGTCGGACCGCCGCCACGGGATCTCCACCGGCGGCCTGATAATGTGCGACATCCAGTTCGAGCCGTACGACACGCGGGTCGGACGCGTCGAGCACACGGGCCACTTCGTCGGGTGATTGACTGAGATTTCCCATGTGGTTGTGGAGCCCGAGCGCGATGCCGCGATCTGCGGTGCGCTTGCCGATCTCTGTCAGCAGTCGACCCATGCGCTGGTACTCGGCGGCATCCGGTACGCGATCGCGTGGGCGTTCGTCCAGAACCTGGAGATACAGGCCTCCCGCCTCGCTGAGGAACTGCGCATTGCGTGTGTGAAGCGCGATCGTCTCCGATTCCTTGGCGGGATCGATCGAAACGACGCCACTCGAGAGAGCGACGAAGGTCAGTCCACGCTCTGCGAGCAGGGCTTTCAGCTCGGCGGGGCGATCGTTCCATCGCTCGACCGCGGCGGAGCGAAGCTGGATGCCGCGATACCCTGCGGCAGCGATGTCATCGATCGCCCGTGGGTCGTCGCCGTTCCAAGTGATCGATGCGCAGCCGAACTTCGGGCGTTGCGCAGTCTGCAGCGCGGCGAGTGATGGCAGTGCGAGGCTGCCGGCCAGCGTGGAGCCGAGGAAAAGGCGACGATCCATGGAAGTGAACATGGAGCGCGGCACCGAAAAAACAAATCGGCGCCGCGTGATGTTCTCCCGCCTCGCTCACGTGGCAGGACCGGATGCGAAAGGATCTCCCCCGGGTTGCACGGACGTCGCGCATCGGAAGAGATCCTTTCACATCACGACCCGAAATACGTCCGGAACGCTACACCGCCCGACGCCCTCTCTTCCGGGCCACGCCCGCAAGGGCGAGGAGTCCGAAGATCATCGTGCCGACGGTAGCTGGCTCGGGGATCGCAGTGATCCGGATGATGATGTCGTTATAATCGCGGTCAGACTTCGTGCCGGCGACGCCAGCTCCGAAACCACGGCCGCCGTTCACGTTGTCTTCCATGCCCACAAAGAACCTGTCGCCGCCCCCCACAGTCACCAGGGTGCCGAAGACATCAGAGCTGAGGCCGACCGAGCCGACGCCACGTGACGCCGTGAAGACGGCGAACTGCTGGTTCGTGGTCGTTACTCTGCCGCCGATTGCGCCGACGCCAATCGTCTGTGCAGAACTGAACACCGTGCCCGCGCCGCCCGGCGGGAGCGCCTGTGTGATCCAGACAGCAAACGGTCCGGAAACCGTGACCGTGCTGGCCGTGAGCGTCGCCGCGCTGAAAACCACACCAGCGTCAGTGATGATACCCCACGAGGTGGTCAGCTCGCCCGCGACGCGGCCGATGGCGGCGAAATTGTACGTGCCCCCGGTGAACCGGAACCCTCCTGGATTCGAACCGCCGGCGCCGCCAAGAAAGACATTGGCCGTGGTCAGCAACGGCGGTGTGATCGGCAGCAGCACGCTCGGCGACTGATTCGTGCATGCACCGGACGAGAGTGCGGGCGTGTTCGTCAGAATCGCGCCGACGTTGCAAACAGCGCTGCCAACGTTGTCGTCGGAAACGTTATTCCAGTACGCGCCCGTGTTGGTGTTGTTCGGAATGCTGATCGTCTGCCACGTCTGCGCGCGCGCTGACGAAGCGAGTGCCAACGTCGCGAGGGTAAGAGTTACGAATTGAGTTCGTCGCATCATCGCATACTCCGTACGTTCGGGAGCTGCCCAGCGGGCAGAAGCCTGAGTCGGCGGCAGACGAGGCTGCACGCCGAAGGGCTCCGCATCGTCGCGTCGCCATGACTACCGGATACTATGGCGAGTCGCGCACGTTCTCGCCATATAGGAACGCCTGACATCGTTTCGTTCGGTTCAGCCTGCGTTAAGGCATGTCTTACGGCCGAGGTCGCTTTCCCGACTTGATCCGGGCTCCCCGCGATCGATCCGCGGCATCCTTAGCCCGCCATGCCGAGGTCGCCAAGCCATACTCCAGCCTCCGACGACCCAATTCGTCGGTGGATCGGGAGCACTTCACCGGAAGAACACAAAGGCTGAGTTCGCTCGCGCTGGCGAGGCGTCGGCCGCGTCTTACTCCGGTGGCCGCGGGGCTTGCGCAGCGCCGGGCGCCGTCTCGACACGCTTCGCGGAAAACTCCTCCTGAACCTGGCTTGCGATATCGACCTGCCCCTTCATCTCGCTGCCCGCCAGCGTTGCCGTCACGGCCAGGGTGATCGGGTTGCCTCCGTACGCGATGGAGTACTGGAACTTGACCGTGTTCCCCACCACGGTGCCTTCCAGCGGTACGTCGCCGGATTCGCGCTTCACCGTCCCGGTGAGCTTCTCGCCCTCGTGCTTGAACACGAGGCGGAATGTGCGCGTTCCGCCGGGCGTGTTCATCGCGCCGTCCCACTCGCCCGTCAGCGACTGGGCTGCGGCCGTGGTGACAGCGACGAGACCCAGCACAAGCGTCAGGAACAGCTTCTTCATCGAACGACTCCCCGGAAATTGAGACGAAACCCGCGATGGATCAGTGGGCGACGAGAGAAGGCTACTGGACGCCGCTGTGGTGCCTCAAACATACGTCGCCGAGGGATGGTGCCATCCGCAAACGTACGGAGCCGGCCGGTGTCGTATGGCCCGGCGCGACCCGGAGGCTCCAGCGCGCGCCCTCGTGGCGCGGCACTGCCCACCGGCCCGCCCGGAACCAGAGCCGGAGAACCAGGGCCGAAGAACCAGACCCGGCGCGGATTGGCCCGGAAGAATCGGCCCGCGATCGCCAGTGCCGTCCCCCGGTCTGCTGACGCGCGCGGGTTCGCGTGCGGTCAACTCAGGCACGCTATGCCAGCACCTTGCTGAGCGCCTCGAGCTCGATCCGCGAGATCTGGCCGTCACGGCGGCAAGATGCGTGAAGGTGCGGCGAGACCGTGAGAAATTCGCCGGCGTTCGCGGCACGCACACCGCCGCCTGGCACGACTTCCACTGGTGCCACCCCGTGCACCACGGCCGCTGCGGCCGCCGTGCGAACGTCCGCCGCAAGGACCTCAAGACGCTGCGCAAGCGTCCTCACCGACGCGTCCCACCCCAGCACACCTGCGGTCACGACACGCGTGATGCGGAGCGCACTGATGTCGTGCATCCCACGAGCACGGTCGGCGAGCAGGTCAAAGGTTCGCAGGAACGCCACAACCAGTCCGAGCTCGCGCGCCACGTCCCGCATCTTCGCACAGGCCTCGACATCCACATGCCCGTCTGCCGTCAGGAGACCGATCGCAACTGAATCCGCGCCGGCCTTCGCGCTCGCCTCGATCTCGTGCAGACAGTCGTCGAGAATCCGCGGCGTCGTTGTAAACGCCGCCACGTCGAGGTGAGCACTGTTGTTCGCGCTGCGCGGACGGATCATGCTCACGATGGTCGTCCGTGACGGGTCGATTCGCTCGCGGACGGCCCTGATGAGCGACATCGCCGGCGTCCATCCTTCGCTGGACAGATCATCACACAGTTCGAGCCGGTCGGCGAACGGCGCTGCCAGAACGGCGCCCTCCACGGAATCGAGCGGGACTTCGAGCGTTGGCATGCGGGCGGGGCGCTGAGGGGAGTGGGTTGGCGCTCAATATTGCGCTGGTGGCGCTGCACAGCCAGACTCAGCCGCGTGAGTCTCCGCTCCGATGCGAAGCGGCCGGCGAGTCCGGGCCTTCTCAACGGTTCGCGGCCGTCAGGCGAATCCCAGTGCAGATTCCCTCGCAGCAGCCTGCCTGTCCCCGCTGTCCTCCACGTTCTCCGCTGAATCCATGTCAACACGTGCCACCACAGCACTGCTCGTCGCGCTCACCGGCGCCACGGCGTGCGCCCATACCGGTGCCGGCATCAAGGCGCCGGACGCGGAGATGATCGCTCGCGCGCGGGGCATTCACGACCGTGTGCTCACGATCGATACGCACGTCGACATCAACCCCGCCAATTTCCGTGGGGACACGCTCAACTATGCGTCGCGCCTGCCTCGAACGCAGGTTGATCTCACCAAGATGGAAGAGGGTGGGCTCGACGGCGCCTTTCTCATCGTCTACGTCGGACAGACCCCGGAGCTGGATGACGCCGCGTTCGCGAAGGCCAACGCACAGGCACTGGAGAAGTTCGCGGCAATTCACCGGCTGACCGAAGTCATCGCGCCGAGCCGCGTGGGCCTGGCCACCACGGCGGCCGAGGCACGCGCCATTTACGCGAGCGGACGCAAGGTGGTCTTCATCGGGATCGAGAACGGGTTCCCGGTCGGCGCCGATATCACGAACGTTCGCAAGTTCTACGAGCTCGGCGCGCGATACATGTCGCTGGCGCACAACGGCCACAGTCAGCTCTCGGACTCCAACACCGGCGAACGGGATGGTGTCTGGCGCTGGAACGGACTCTCGCCGCTCGGCCGCCAGGTTGTGACGGAGCTCAATCGCCTTGGCATCATGATCGATATCTCGCACCCGTCGAAGGCGTCCATGATGCAGACGGTCGCACTCACCACGGCGCCGATCATTGCGTCACATTCTGCCGTGCGCTCCATCTGCAATCACAGCCGCAATCTCGACGACGAGCAGATCCGGGCGATGGGGCGCAACGGCGGCGTGATTCAGCTCGTCGCGTTCAACAGCTACGTGAAGTGCGATCCTGTCAGGGATGCGGAACGCAATCGCATTCGTGCAGATGCGCTGGCGGCGCTCCGCACGGAGTTCGGAATCACCGCATCGGCGCAGGCAGACGTGCGGCGCGAAGTCGATGCTTTGCCCACCGAACGCAAGAATGCGTATCTCGCAAAGCAGGAGGAAATCATCTCGCGGCGAACGCTCGGCGATGAACCAGCCACCGTGGCGGATTTCGTCAACCACATCGACTACGTGGTGAAGATGATCGGCATTGACCACGTGGGGATTTCTTCGGACTTCGATGGCGGCGGCGGTGTTGATGGCTGGCGCAGTGCCCTCGAGACGTTCAACGTGACGCTCGAACTGGTGCGCCGCGGCTATACCGAAGAGCAGATTGCGAAGATCTGGGGCGGGAATCTTCTTCGTGTCATGGAGGAAGTGGAGAAGGTGGCGGCTCGCCCGGTGGTGCCGCTCCGGCCGTGACGGCATCGTGTTGCACCTGCGGCTGACAGATGCCTGGGCACCGCCAGTGAACGATCACTCTCCCTCCTGTCCGTACTGAAAATGCTCATCCGGTCTGCGTTGCTGGCACCGCTCTTCCTCATTCCTGCGGCGCTGGATCTGACTGTCCCGGTATTCACTGCACTCCAGCCCGACCTGCTCGGGATGGGCACGAGCTTCACCAACGCCGCCGCTGACATCGACAACGATGGCGATCCTGATCTCTATGTCGGGTTTGGTGGCGCGCCGAATCGGCTCTATCGCAATGATGACGGAACGCTGGTCGACATCGGTGCGATGGCCGGGCTCAATACGCCGCGGGCGACGCGCTCGGCGGCATGGGGCGACTTCGATGCGGATGGTGATCCCGACTTGCTGGTGGGATATGCACCGGGCACTGGATCGGTGCTCGCGCTTTACAGAAACGATGGCGCGCGCTTCACCGACGTCACCGGAGACGCAGGTGTCTCCATCGCCACCGGCGGCGTACGCCAACCCGTGTGGGTGGATCTGGACGGTGACGGCGATCTGGATCTGTTCGTGGCGTTTCGTGATCGGCCGAACGTGCTGTTCAGGAACACGAACGGTCGCTTCGTCGAGATGGCGGACAGCGTTGGGCTGGCGGACCCGCGGAAGAGCGTGGGCGCGCTCTTCATGGATGCCGATGAAGACGGTGATCTCGACCTGATCGTTGCAAATCAGGATGGCGATGCCAATGCGCTCTTCCGGAACACCGATGGGGCATTCGCCGATGTGGCGGAGGCGAGCGGAATCGCCTGGGGTGGGCGCACGCCGCGACTGGCCACGAATGGCAGCGTGCGCCCGTGCTCCGCGGATGTGGACGGGGACGGACACCTCGACCTCTTCTTCGCGAATTATGGCCCGAACGGCGTGATGCTCAAGCGCGACGGAGTGTTTGCTGATGTCTCTGCTGCGTGGGCCGTGAATGTCGATGGCCGGTATGACACCTGCGCATTCGCCGACATGGATCACGATGGCCTGCTCGACCTGTACGTGAACGGGACCGTGACCGGCGGCAAGAGTTACCCGGACGTGTTGTACCATCAGGAAAGCGGTCGCTACGCCGATGTGACACCGTCGAATCTTCGCGCGCTCGAAGCGGATCACGGGGCGCTCTGGTTCGACATCGATCGTGATGGTGACCTCGATCTTGCGCTGACCGGCGCGCAGGCCACGGGCATGCATCTCGTGATGCGCAACGATCTCGATCCGGCTGCGGCGCGGCGATCGCTGCAGGTACGCGTCGTGGATTCCAGGGGTCGCGCAACACGCGCGGGTGCAGAGGTGAGGATCTACGCGGCCGGCACGCGGCGTCTGCTTGGAACACGAATCGTGGATGCGGGCTCTGGATACAACGCACAGAATGACCTGCCCACGCACTTTGGACTCGGCGCGCTGCAACGCGTCGACGTGGAAGTGGTCTGGCCTGCCGGGGGCCGCCGACGCATCACGCGGATTCGGGGTGTCACGCCCGCGAGGTATGCCGGCACGGCACTGACGGTGAGAACCCGATGAGGACTGCGTGCATGCGCGCTTTCGCGATCGTGGTGACACTGTCGCTGCTCCAGGCGCCGCTCACGCGACTCGAGGGTCAGTGGACGAATCGATACCCACGGCTCGCCGGTTTCAATCATCAGATCTACGTCGAAGGGTACGAGCTTCCGCTTCTCACGAACGGACCAATCGACCCGGCCCCATCGCCCGATGGCACGCGAGTGGCCTTCGCGTCGCGCGGCTGGCTCTGGCTGTTTTCTCCCGCGAGCGGCGTCGCGACGCGGCTGACATCGTCCGCTGGTGTCGATTCGCGCCCCGCGTGGAGCCCCGATGGCACCACGATTGCCTTTGTGAGAGATGACGGCAGTGCGCTGAGGATTCTTGCGGTCGACGTCGCAACGGCAATCGAGACGCCACTGGTGACCGACAGGGCCATCGTGCTCGATCCCGCGTACGCGCCAGACGGGAGGTCGCTGTACTACAGCTCTGCGATCGCAGGGGATCTGGATCTCTGGCGTCTCGACCTCGCAGCACGCACCGCCACGCGGATCACCTCCACCCCTGGCACGCTCGAGCTCGAGCCAATGCCGACGCCGGACGGCACGGCCGTCATCTACCTCGCCAAGACGCGCTCCGGCGCCGATCAGATCCGGCGCCGGACACTTGCATCCGGTGAGGAACGTCAGCTCGCCGTTGGCAACATTCTCTCGATGACGCGTGGAAGTGTCAGCCCGGACGGCCGGCTGCTGGCGCTCACCTGGCCCACGCAGGAGGGCTATGAGCTTCGAGTGAGCCCTACCCAGCAATCGGGTGCCGTCGCGCAGCTCCTGCGCGATCCACGGATCGTCCCACTCACGCCGGCGTTCAGCCGCGACGGTCAGGTCATCTGGTTTTCGCACGCCGACGCATCACAACGCATGCAGCTCGCGCGCGTGCCCGCGACTGGAGGCCCGTCGCAGGACGTTCCAGTCCGCGAGTGGAACTGGGGGGCCGGCACCGCAACGCTGCGTGTCGTGACCCAGGTGGCCGATGCACGCGCTCCGGTGAGTGCGCGACTTGCGCTGCGCACCGCCGCGGGTCACCCCATCGTGCCTGACAGCGGACAGATCCGCTTCGATGGTCAGAACGGAATCGCGTTCTTCTACTCCAGTGGCGAAGCGGTGATCACCGTCCCAGCTGGTGAAGTCGACATCACGGCAGTGCGTGGTCTCGCCACACCGCCCGCCACGCAGCGCGTGCGTCTCGCAGCCGGTGAGACGCGCACCGTCAATCTCAGCATGACGCCGGTGTGGAATGCGCGCGCGAGTGGGTGGCTGAGCGGCGAACACCACTTCCACCTGAACTACGGCGGTCCCTACGTGCTCGCGCCGGAGGCACTGACCAATATGGGCCAGGCCGAAGATCTCGATGTCCTCACGCCGATGCTGGCGAATCTCGCGCAGCGCTTCGAGGACCAACCGCTGTTCAACTTCCGCCGGACCACCGGAACGCCGTGGATTCTCTGGGCGCAGGAAGTGCGAGCGCACTTCTTTGGTCATGTAGGGCTCTTGAATACGAGCGGGTTGTTCTGGCCGTGGATCTGGGGACCTGGCTACGACGTGTATTCACGCGATGATCGCCCGAACGCCGATGTGCTCGACTGGTCGCGGGAACACGGCGGCATCAGCACATATGTGCATCCGTATTCCGGTGCCCACCCGTTCGAATCGACCGCGTCATTGCGATCGATTCCGCTCGGCTTCGTTGCCGATGCCGTGCAGGGTCGTATCGACGCCATCGAGCTCGCGTGCCTGTGGAGCGATGAACGAGGATCGGCAGAACTGTGGTATCGCATCCTCAACGCCGGGATCCCGATGGTGATCACCGCGGGCACCGACGCCATGAACAACCTCTATCGCACGATGGCGATCGGCACGACGCGAGTGTACGTGCACCCGGACAACCCCACGGATGCAGCGAGCTATTTCACCGCGCTCAAGGCCGGGAAAAGCGTGGTGTCGAACGGGCCGATGCTGGAATTCGTCGTCGGTGACGTCGCACCGGGCGGCGTGGTCGCACGCGGCAGACGATCCGTCACCTGGACGCTCGATGTGCACTCGGCGGTGGCTGTCGACACCGTTGAAATCGTGGTCAATGGCGTCGTGGTGCGCCGGATGCCGGGGTTTGTCGCTCCCGGTTCGAGGCGGTATGCGGGGTCGGTGCCGCTGCCGGTTGGGGGATGGGTTGCGGCGCGCGTGCGTGGGCCGGCCACCACCGCCTGGCCGGCAATGGACTCGTACGCATTCGCGCACACAGCGCCGGTGTGGATCGAGAAAATCGGGAGTACGGAGCCGGCTGCGAAGGTCGCGGCAGCGCGCGACCTGCTGCGGGCACTGAGCATCGCGGACGAGGCCCTGGAGATCGGATATCCCGATACGGATCACCCGCGGCTGCTCGCGCACTACGCCGCCGCGCGGCGATTGCTCAACAGTTGGGTGCCGGGGCTCTGAGTCCGCGGGCGCGTGGAGCGGCGAGCACACCGACTCGCAGCAGTGTGTGGAGGGGCTCGTGTACCTGCTCGTGAGCGGTCAGTCCGTGATGGTCGACGACGCAATGACCGTGGCGCGGCCCGTCGCACCAATCCGCCGGTCTCGCTGGGCGCACACCGTACGTCGTGATCTCAACTGACGGCGCGAATGAGATGTCGTGCTGCTGCCCGCGCGTGGGCGTCTGGATCCTTGAGCATCGCCCGCAGCAGAGGAACCGACGCGTGCATCCTGGCGGAAGCCAGTGCCTCGGCCGCGGCGATACGGAAGTCCGCCGGTCGGTGCATGCCGTCGACGGAACAGAGTCTGATCAGTTTCTGTACGGCGTCCGGGGTTGACAGCGTCCCCATGGCGTAGAGGAACTCGATCTGGACGTCGAGTTCGGTCTCGCGCCCAAGTGCCTGCAACAGCTTGTCGACATTTGTCCACGCGCCCTGCTCGGCGAGGAATCCTCGCACGGCGCGGCGACGCACTTCCGGCGAGGTGTCGCTGATCGCACTGCGCACCGTGGCGCGCGACGTGGGAGTGTCGAGTTGCAGCAGTGCCGACACGACGGCCGCCCGCACGCGTTCGTCCGGATGCGTCAGCGTCGCGGTCAGCTCCGGTTCCGAGGTGCGGGATCCCAGTGCCCCGAGCAGGCAGGCGGCGTTGCGCACCACGAACCACTGCTCGTGTTCGAGCATGGCGAGCATTGCATCCGTGCCGCGGCGCACCTCGATCAACGCGTCAAAACAGGCGCGTCTGACGTCCACCGATTCCGACTCCAGCAATTGCTCGATCAGCACCTTCGCGCTCGTGTCGGCCGAGCGCCGGAGCACCAGCGTGGCTGCCACGGCATCGACTCCGCAGCGTGGAAGCGCGTTCACGATCAGACGCAGCGCCTCGGGCGTCGCCAGTGCGTCGTAGCACGCCGTCCACAGCGCACGGAATTCGTCGACCAGCACGGCACCTTCCACCGCGACGATTGCGGCAAGTTCTGCGAGCAGTGCGTTCCCATCACCAGCGCGCGTCGCGTTCGTCGCGCTCAGTCGGTACTGGTCCGTGCGTGCAGTGACCGCCTCTACGCTCTCGAGTGCAACGTCGCTGGCGTGTGTCGCGGGGAACTGCATCGGCCCAACCCGAGACACGGGGTACAGCTGCACGTCCCACAGCGATGCGTTCCGGATCTCCTCGAAGATCGTCGGTGTCGAGCCGTCCTTGATGGACTTCCTGGCCAACAGCATTGCAAGCTTGAGCAGCTCTCGCGGGATCGCACCAGCACTCAGGTTCAGCTGGCCGACACCATGCAGCTTCATCGCCAGCATGAGCCGGTGCAGCCCGGGCACCGGCCGCTGCATCGTCTCTCCATCCACGACCATGCGTCCATCGATCAACTCCAGCGTCAGCGGGTGCGAGCGGGAGAACCTGCGCGCGCGCAACAGCGAGCTGCGAACGTTCGTGAGATCCGACGCCGCTTGGACCTCTTCCACCAGCATGGAAATGGACTTCGCGTAGAGGAGCGAGTGGGACATGCGATACGTGGCGGGAACGGCGAGGCCGGGATACCCCGGACGCATCCCCGGGTGTGAGGCTGCCCGTTCAAGTATCGGCCGCTGGGAGCGTTGGCTTCGCCCAGGCCCGGCCAACCCGTGCTGCGGCCCTCAGAAGCGCGCGGCCACCCCGAATGAGAGCGTCCGTCCCGGGACGATCGTCAGGTTGTCAGGCTCACCTCGCTGGCGATCCAGCAGGTTGTCCCCGATGAGACGGAGACTGAGCAGCCGGGTGAGGTCGTGCGATACCGACGCCCGGACTCGTGTGACCTCGCCATAGTTGATCCAGTAGGAGCGCAACGTCGAGCCATACTGGGCCTTCGCCGGCGACCCACCCCGCAGGCGCGTTGCCGCAAGCGCGACACGGTCGTAATTCACCCAGTCCGCTGCCTGCGACGCACCGACCTGCATCTGCCACCGATTCGGTGCCCAGGTCAGGACCAGCCCGGCGGTCCGTGCAGGGACGGCCAGCATCCGGTCGCCCTCGCGCAGATCGCCGGCGTAGCCGACGGCAACCCGATCCACGATGCTCCGAACGAGTGACAGCGTGCCGACGACATTGAATGTCCCGACGCTGTGCCGAAGCGCAAACTCCCATCCTCGGTTGGTGATCGCGCCGACGTTCTCGAGCGCGTATGCGTACCGCGGTTGGCGCGACGGACCGCGACCACCCAGCGAGTCCCGCGGCACATTCGCATCGTACCCGTCGTCGTAGCCCAGTGGCACCTGCTGAATGAGCGACGATGCGCGTTGATCGAACCGCGTGACCTGCAGGGAGGAATTTCGTTTCCAGAAGACGTCGAATCCTGCCTCGACGCCAACCTGCCGCTCGGGAAGCACGCTGCTGCTGACTGCACCGACGCCGACGCCGCGCCACGCCGTCTCGCGCATCGGGTTGCGCGCAGGGCGCACACCGGCGCCATACGCGGCGCGAGCTTTCCAGGTCACGTCACCGGTCTGGTGAACCACGCTCGCGCCGATCGCCGGCAGCAATTCCAGCCGGTTTGCAACGGAAAACCCGTCATTCCGCTCCCCGCGGATACCCGCGGTCAGAAACACGCGATCCCGCACGTCAAACGCGGCCTGCAGGCTGAGGCCTGTTGTACTGAGCCAGCGCGTTGCGTCCTGTGACGGAGCCGTCCGCGAATACGATGGTGGCCCGGATCCTGACGTGGGCCACGGCGTTGCGGCAGTGGCATCGCGAAGCAATGCGGCGTCTGCGAGCAGAGTCACCGAGCCACTGCTCGTCTCGCCAATCCCGAAACGGCGTACGCTGGTTGCTCGCAGCGTGCCCTTGTCGGCACCGCCGGCAGTGGATCGCAGCGCCGAGTCGAGGACCGCCGGCACGGGCAGGGCATCAACCGCGAGTCCAGCCAGACGGTAGCCGTCCACTCCTGCGGTCAGGGTGTTGGTCCACGCTGCGTCCGGCGCGTGCGTCAGCGTGCCGCCGACGGTGTACTGTGTCACCGCCTGGCCGCTGTCTGATTGCAGCGCGGGCGCCCCCGGCACAGACGTGCCGACGCCCGCCAGAATCGGGTTCACCGGCGAATCGGCCCGTGCAACCCACAGGCGCGCCGTCCCCGACGCAATGGTGCGTGATGCCACCCGTCGCGCACTGACGTCAGCGCTGACCTGCACCGTGCTGCCGCCTGGCACGACCGCGCCAATGCTGGTCAGCGCCACCACGGCGCCCAGTGAGCGCGCAGCGCTGCCCGCGCGCAACGCCACCGTGTGCTCCTGCACGAACGCCTCGGAGGACGCATAGTCCGACTGCGCGGCCCCCGCGCTCGAGCGCACCATGACGTCGCTGCGCCCATTGCTCGCGCCGTCGTGCCGCAATTGCACGTTCACCACACCGCTGATCGCATCCGCGCCGTACAGCGCCGCACCCTGCGGGCCACGAATCACCTCGATCCGCTCCACCGCGTCGGCGCTGATGCGCGTGAGCAGCAACGGGTTCGCGAGCTCGATGCCATCGACGAACACCTTCGGTGCGCTCCCACCGAAGGAGCTCGCACCACGGGTGCTGCCAAATCGCGTCAGCAGTGCCGTCGGCGCATCGTACCAGATCCAGCGTCCGGGAATACTGCCATTCAGGGCGCTGGCGAGTGACGGCGATGCGGCGCCGCGCAGGTCGCGGCCCTGCACCACATCCACTGCATAGGGCAGACGCCGCTGTGAGCCGCCACTCGCGCTGCCGGTGAC
>JANMNM010000190.1:0-8490 GCA_031373905.1 Gemmatimonadaceae bacterium
GCTTTCGTCGTTCATGGAGGCGCCGGGAATCGAACCCGGGTCCGAAAATGCTTCCGCTACGGCTTCTACGTGTGTGTCCCACCGATTGAGGTCTCCCGCCGCTGGCCAGTGGGCCGCCCACGTCGAGACAAGTCACCTTGAGTTTCGCACACCGACCGGCAACACATCGGCGCACTATCCCGGATTTGCGATACGTATGCAGCCGCCCCGGGCGGGCTTCCACATACGCACTGCTGGTCTAACTAGAAGTTAGGCAGCCAGGGCCAAGTTGTTGTTGGCGATTGTGTTTTCCCGAATGGATTAACGAGGAGTCCGAGAACCTCGACACGCTACCGTAACTGCTACATCCCCGTCGAAGCCAAGTCGCCCCCGACGAACTGCAATCTACTGCCCTTACCCCTGCGACGCACGGTCCGGAGAGACTACTCCCCTTCCCCGTCTCCGGAAATACCCTCGCCCTCATCTGCTTGTTCCCCTTCATCGCCCTGCCCGCTGCGCAGCGGCATGGCGTACCGGACACAGTTCCTGCCTTCACGTTTCGCGACATAGAGCGCCTTGTCCGCCGCAGGGAAGAGCTCGTCACCGAGTCGGGCGGTCTCCGGGTACGATGCGACGCCGAATGAGGCGGTGACGTGCACCAGGTGCTCCGCCACGCTGATCGTCTTGGACTCGATCGATGCCCGCATGCGCTCCGCAACTTCCCACGCCATCGCGACATCCGCCTTGCCAAGCAGCAGCACCAGTTCCTCACCGCCGTACCGGGCGACGAGGTCGACACCACGAATGTTCGTGGAAAGCGATGCCGCGATCGATCGCAGCACCTGATCACCGACTTCGTGACCGTACAAGTCGTTCACGCGCTTGAAGTTGTCGACATCGCAGATGACCAGCCCGACATTGTGACCGAACCGATCGGCCTCGGCGACGGCGCGCGCCAGCGATTCGTCGAACGCGCGGCGATTTGCGAGACCTGTCAGCCCATCGGTGCGCGCGCGGCGCGTCGCCTCCTCGATCTGCCACACAGTCTCGAGCGAGACGGACGCAACAGCGCCAAGCAGGCGCACATTGCGCATGTCACGCGTGAGCACGCCGCCGACGGTTTCGCTCTCCACGACGATCGCGCCAGTCACGGCGTCGCCTTGTCGCAGTGGCACGACGCTCAGGCTGCCGAGTCCTGGGACGAGATAACCATGACCGTAGACACTGCTCACTTGCTCAACAGTGCGTGCATCCTCCCACACCTGCGGGAATCCGCTCGCGCAGAGATGCCCGATGAGCGAGTCGTTCGAAACGGGTGCCCCGGGTTGCAGATGATGCCCGGATGTCACGCTCTGCACGACTCCGGTGGTTGTCTCGGGATACCAGCGAATGAGCGCGGCGCGACTCGCAGCGGTGACGGTCAGTGCCGAATCGCAGATCGATTGGCCGAGCGTGTCAATCGTGCGCTGTTGCTGGAATGCGTGTGACGCCTGCAGCAAGGACTGGGTCTGCCGGTTCTGTCGGCTGTACTCGGCCTGCGTCTCGAGCAGATGCGCAAGCATGCCAAGGTTGTCCGCGAACCGCGGCAGCCAGCGCGCAAGGACATCATGCTGGACGGCGAGCCGTCCCGCGTGCAACGAGAGTACACCGCACGTGCTCGCCGCACCGGGAACAGAGACGGCGGCCATCACGCCATCACCGTGCCGATCAAACAGGGCGACACGCGTCGCACTCTGAACGGCCAGCAGGTCACCCCCGATCGCATGGTGCGGAAGCTCCCACTGCTCGCCGTCGTCACTGGCCCATGCCGCCGGCACCAGCGGCGTGCCTGCGCCACGGCTGCGCCAGTAGACCGCATCAGTGGCACCGAGTGTATCACGAACCTGGCGCAGGTACCTGGCAAGCGCCTCGGTGCGGGTCCGAGTCTCTTGCGCCTCGGACTCGATCACCGCGCGCACGTCAAGCATCGGCTCAGGGAATTCGAGCACCGTGTCGCTTGACGCGACCGCGAACTTCGGCAGTTCGGACAGCGTGCGGAGTGTGCCCCGCTGCAACGAACGCACGATGTACGCGAGCGGAAGGATCGTCACCGCCAGCAGGACCGCGATCCCGTACGCCAGGTCGGACGCCGGTGCGGGCGCGCCGCCGATTGCCGGTGCGACCAACGTCACGGCGAGCACGCCGGCCACTCCGACAAAGACGCTGCTCCATCCAACTGACACCGTCGTGCCAAGCGCGAAGACACACGCAGCAATGAAAGCCACTGAGTGCGTTCCGCCACTTTGCGTGGCAATCAGCGCGGAGAATGGCGCGAGCATTCCTGCCGAGTAGCCGATGCCCCGATGGACAGACTCGTTGACCGATGGCAGGAGCAACACCGTGGCGCTGAGCGCGATGAGCACGGACAGTCCGAGGACCAGGACTTCGAGCACGGCGTACTGCCGGGCGGTCACGGCGCCACCAGCCAGCCGCACGGACGATACGGCTGCGATCACCCAAGGCAGGGCGAGCAGGAAATACGCAATGCGTGGACGAACAGGGGGAGGCGTCACGTGGCGGCGTGTGTGCCCGGAAGGGTCAGGCAATTCGATCGGGACGCATAGGTGGCATGTGCTCCTCAGAGGATCGGCACGGACAGGCAAACAGATGATTCCCTGCCCGAAACCTGATGGCCGGGATTCACCTGCGGTTCAACAGTGTGGACGAGTGAACCGTGCGGACGCCACGGTCGCGCTGTCGAACGGGCCCGTCAATTCCGCGTCAGGAGGCGTCCTGCACATGCCCCAACAAGGCCCCGCTGTCGTCCTCGGGCGGGAGGTGCGACTCCAGATAGCGCTGCCGGTTGGTCAGATAGTCGGCGAAGATGTCCTCGACTTCAGCCAGGGAGTCCACCTGGTGAAGCCGCTCCCGGAGCTTGGCCGATCCAGGCAGGCCTTTGCAGTACCATCCCAGGTGCTTCCTGAACTCGATGGCTGCGCCGCGACGATCCGCCTCGTACACGTCCGCCATTCTGGCGTGGGTGAGCGCGATCGCGAAGCGCTCTTCAACGGGCGGCACCAGGGGAGGCGTCCGACCCTCGAGAAGAGCACGCGCCTGCGCGAAGATCCAGGGCTGACCGAACGACCCGCGCGCAATCATTACCGCATCACACCCCGTCTCGATCCGCATGCGATATGCGTCGGCGGCGGTCTTGATATCACCGTTGCCGATGACTGGAATGGACAGTGCGGCCTTCACGGCCGCAATCTCGTCCCAATGAGCGTGTCCGCTGTACATCTGGGTCCGGGTGCGCGGGTGCAATGCGAGGACTCGCGCGCCAGCGTCCTGACAGCGCAACGCGATCTTCACCGGATCCCGCATCTCCTCATTCCATCCGCTGCGAATCTTGACCGTGACTGGCAGGTGCGTGCTTCGGGCAACCGCGCGGATCACGGTCTCGACGAGGTCGAGATCACGCAGGCACCCGGAGCCCCCGTTCCGTTTCACGACCTTCTTGACCGGGCACCCGAAATTGATGTCGACGTAGTCCGGCTGGAACACATCCGTGACGAGCGCAGCGGCCTCCCCCATCGCCACGGGATCAGCGCCGAAGATCTGCACGCCGATCGGGTGCTCGTCGGGCAGGAAGCGCAACTTGGCAATGGTCGCCTCGTTCTCGCGCCGGATGCCCTCTGCTGAGAGGAATTCCGTCACGACGACATCGGCGCCATGTGCGCGGCAGAGTCGCCGGAATGGCGACTCCGACACCCCGGCCATTGGGGCCAGGAACAGCGGCACAGCGTGCCCGGCAGGATACGGGAAGATCATGCGTTCAAGATACCCGGAACCGGCAACTCTGTGCAGTTTCGTCGTTTGACACCCCTTGGACCCTAGGATACCTTCGCTGCTTCCCGTGGCGGACCATTCGCCCAGCCCACGTCCGATGCGACGCGGCGATGACTGCCGAATCAAGGAACCTGATGGAACTGCGAGAGTTCTTCTCACTGGACGCGGTACAGCTCGACCTCAAGGGCACGACGAAGGACGACGTCCTGAAGGAACTGATCGGGCTGCTCCAGCTTGATGAGAAGTCGGATGCCATGCTCTTCAAGATGCTCAAGCGTCGAGAAAACCTTGGGTCGACTGGCATCGGACGCGGGATCGCGATTCCGCACTGCCGCTCACTGGTCGTGAACAAGTTGAGGGTCGCGTTTGGCAGAAAGGTTGGCGGGGTGGACTTCAAGGCAATGGACGACCAGCCTGTCCATTTCCTCTTCCTCATCGTCGCGCCGCCGCTCGAGGTCTCCAACCAGTACCTGCCGGTTCTGGGCAAGATCGCGCAGTTCGGGAAGGAGCCGGACGTGATCGACAAACTGAAGAGCCTGAGCACGCCAGAGGACTTCATGAGCCTCCTCGCCGAAAAGGACCTGTAAGGCACACGATTGCAGCGGGCTCGGACTCGGCGAAACCCGACCGGCCAGGATGTGACGGTAGTGCGGGCGCCGCAGTCATTTCGCGGATGCCGAATCCAGGTCCAGTCGCCTATCGGCGAGACATCGACGGCCTGCGCGCAATCGCGGTGCTGCTGGTTCTCGTCAACCATGTCGCCCCCGGGCTCCTGCCCGGGGGCTTTGTCGGTGTCGACGTCTTCTTCGTGATCTCCGGCTTCCTCATGACGGGGATCATCGACTCGGCACAGCGCGACGGCAGCTTCCGTTTCGTCGCCTTCCTGTGGCGCCGGTGCCGCCGCATCATGCCACCGCTGTTCTGCGTGCTGAGTGCAACGCTGCTCGCGGGCCTCTGTATCATGACCGCGCCGGAGCTCACGAGTCTCGCGACGCACAGCATTGCAGGCAGTCTTTCACTGTCGAACCTGCTCCTCTTCAGCGAGGTTGGCTACTTCGACGCGGCCGCTGCGTTCAAGCCATTGCTGCACCTCTGGTCGCTTGGCGTTGAAGAACAATTCTATCTCGTCTGGCCTCTGCTGCTTGCGACCCTTCCACTGCAGGGTTCGCGTCGCATCCTGAGTGTCACCGCGGTGACGCTGCTCTCGTTCATGCTCAGTGATTCACTGGCCTGGTCCGAACGGTCACACGCCTTCTATCTGTTGCACTCGCGCGTGTGGGAATTTGGTCTCGGCGCGCTGCTTGCCATCGGCATCCCGCACACGACGGCATTGCCCGCCTTGTCCGATGCTGTGCGCCGCGTGGCGCAGCACGTCGGCTCGACGATTGGCGCTGGCCTTCTGGTCGTCTCCGCAATCGCAGTGAATGACCAGACGAACTGGCCGGGGATGGCAGCGCTGGTTCCTGTCGCCGGCACGCTCCTCCTCATCGCCTCCGGTCCTCGCGCGGCGTTCAACGCGCGAGTGCTGTCGTCGGCAATCGCGCACTGGATCGGCAAGCGCAGCTATGCGCTGTACCTCTGGCACTGGCCGCCACTCGCGTTCCTGCACTTGCTCGCGACGGAGCGGGGAATGCCAGCCGTGGAAGTCACGATGTGGTCGGCACTGATGATGCTGCCAGTGATTGCGATGGCTCACTTCACGTTCCTGTTCATCGAACGCCCGGCCAGGGCACGCGCCGAGCGACTCGAGCGCTGCGAACAGATCGGAATACGTCATTTGAGGCCCTACGCATTCGGGCTTGCGGGAATCACAGCCGCCAGCGCGCTCATCGTCTCCGCCCGGGGCCTGCCAATACGCTATGGTGCCAGCGGAACTGACGTCGTCGTGGCGCTGACGGCGGCTTCACCGGACTCGATCGCGGCGTACGAGCGCGACGCAACCCGTTGCGCGCTCGCCGACCGCGGCAGTGCAACATGGTGTCGGCGCGTTGGCGACCGTGGGCCCGGGATTGCGGTCATTGGCGACAGTCACGCCGAGGTGATCTTTGCCGGGCTGCACTCCCTCGACGCGTCACAGCAGATGCTACTCGCAGGGCGGAAGGGATGCGCGCCGATCCTGCAGTCCGAGGCAAAGGACAACGCGACCGCAGAGATCTGCCGTCGCTCCGCACTCCTGGCGCACGAAGCGATCCGGAGTGACGTTGCGATTTCCACCGTCCTGATCGCATCGCGAGGGCCGGCATATCTCTCAGGGGTCGGCTATGGCGTTGATACGCTCCATCGCGTTGTCCCCGTCACGCCTGGCGACACGCTGGAAATGCGCAGAGCATTCGAGACGGGACTCGTTCGCGCAGTCACACGCTTCCGCGAGGCCGGCAAGCGCGTGATCCTCGTGCTCGGCGTTCCCGAAATCGGGTTCCTCCCGGATCAGTGTCTGGTCGGGCGACCACTCGGATTACGCCGAATCCGAACACCGTGTGCACTCAGACGCAGCGATTTCGACCGCCGCAATGCCGCCTACCGCGAGCTTGTCGCACGTGTACAAGCACAAGTCGCTGGACTCGAGGTGTTCGACCCCGCACAGATCTTCTGCGACAGCGTGCTGTGCCGCGCGATGTCCGGCAGTGCGTTGCTCTACAGCGATGGAAACCACCTGACCCTGGCCGGAAGCCGACGCGTCGCCCGGCGGCTCCTGCCACTGATCGTGCCGGCGGCCGACGTGCCGGCGCTGGCTGCAATGCGCTGAGACGCGCCAGTCACGAGCGAGGCGCTACTCCCACTCTATCGTCGCGGGCGGCTTCGAGCTGATGTCATATACGACACGGTTCACGCCATCAACCTCGTTGATGATCCGATTCGAAATGCGTCCCAGCACATCGTACGGAAACGGGAACCAATCGGCTGTCATGCCATCGGTGCTGGTCACGGCACGCAGTGCGATGACGTGCTCGTAGGTCCGGCCATCGCCCATGACACCGACCGAGCGCACCGGTAGAAACACGGCAAATGCCTGCCAGATGTCAGGATACAAGCCTGCCGCCCGGATTTCTTCCAGATAGATGGCGTCGGATTTCCTGAGGATCTCCAGGGCGTGCGCGTTCACCTCGCCAAGAATTCTGATCGCCAGCCCCGGCCCTGGGAACGGATGCCGGCCCACCATCTCTTCAGGCAGGCCGAGTTCCCGCCCGACGTTTCGGACCTCATCCTTGAAGAGTTCACGCAGCGGCTCGATGAGCTGAAACTGCATGTCCGGCTTGAGTCCGCCCACGTTGTGATGCGTCTTGATGGTCGCCGACGGTCCACCCGTCGCGCTGACTGATTCGATCACATCCGGATAGAGCGTGCCTTGCACGAGGAACTTCGCATCCTTCCCGGCATCAGCACTCGCCTGTTCAAACACGTCGATGAACGTGTGGCCGATCCGCTTCCGCTTCACCTCAGGCTCGGCGTGGCCAGCCAGCGCATTGAGAAACTGCGCCTCAGCGCGGACTGTGATCAGCCGGATGCCAAGACTGGCCGCGAAGGTGCGCTCGACCTGCTCGCGCTCATGCAGCCGCAGCAGACCGGTGTCAACAAAGATACAAGTGAGCTGATCCCCGATTGCCTTGTGCACGAGCGCCGCCGCGACCGCACTGTCCACTCCTCCGGACAGGCCGCAGATCACCTGTGCGTCGCCAACGCGCTCACGAATGCTGGCAACTTGCTGATCGATGAAATGCCCTGGAGTCCAATCCGGCGTGCAATGGCAGACTTCGAACACGAAATTCTGCAGCATCTCCGCGCCGCGCACGCTGTGCATGACCTCGGCGTGGAACTGCACCGCATGAACTGGCTTTGACTCATGCCTGAAACCCGCGATCGTACCGCCGCTGCGAGCCGTCTGCACGTACCCTGGCGGCACGACTTCAACGTGGTCGCCGTGACTCATCCATACCTGCGAGCGATCACCGACGTCGAATCCGGCGAACATCCCGGCGGATTCCATCACCTCGAGCTCCGCGCGACCATACTCGCGCCGCCCGCCTCCCACCACCTGACCGCCCTCGAGATGCGCAATCAACTGCATGCCGTAGCAGACACCGAGCACTGGCGCGACGTCGAGCAACGCGGGATCGATCGTCGGCGCGCCAATGTCGCGTACCGAGCTCGGGCCGCCACTGAGGATGATTCCCGTCGGATTCCAGTCACGAATCCACTCCAGCGAGCGCGTGAACGGATGGATCTCCGAGAAGACGCGCGCCTCGCGGACACGACGCGCGATGAGTTGTGTGAACTGCGAACCACAGTCGATGATCAGGATTCTGCTGCTCAACGCGTACTCCAATTGGCGTCGGTGAGCTTGATGATTTCCACCTGCCGGGTGTCGAGATCCAGGATGGCGGCGGTCGGGGCACCGTGCAGCCAGCCGCACGCCTCACCAGGGTTCACGATCAGCGTCTTTCCGCGTGACTTCATCTCCTCACGGTGCGTGAATCCGTGGATCACGATGTCGTGCGCGTCGATCGAGCGTGGCATGGCCTCATTCAGGTCGTGCACCACGAGAATGCTCTTGCCCATGAGTTCAAAACTGTGTGGCGATTCGAACAGTTCCGACCCGAGGCCGGTCATCGCCATCGCCCGGAGCGCTTCCTGGTCGCCATCGTTGCGACCGAACACGCCATTGAGCGCCAGCTGCTGGTCCTGGAT
>JANMNM010000168.1:0-2151 GCA_031373905.1 Gemmatimonadaceae bacterium
GAGCACGACCTGGTCGTGTCGCTGACGACCGTCGGCCGGTACCTGAAGGCGTGGGGCTTCAGCGTGCAGAAGCCGGTGCGCCGCGCGTACGAGCGGAACGACGTGGCGATCGCGCGGTGGCTGAAGACGGACTACCCCGCCATCGTGCGCGACGCGAAACGGGAGAAGGCGACGATCTATTGGGGCGACGAAATGGGCTTGCGCAGTGATCACGTCACGGGCACCAGCTATGCGTTGGTCGGGCAGACGCCAGTGGTGCGCGCGACGGGGCAACGCTTCGGCTGTAGCATGATCTCCGCGATCACCAATCGGGGCCATCTCGTGTTCCGTGTATTTCACGGCACATTCCGCGCGCCGATGTTTGTTGACTTCATGCGGCGTCTGCGCCTGCAGAGCACGGGCAAGGTGTACCTCATCGTCGACGGCCACCCCGTGCATCGGTCCAAGGTGGCGAAGGCCTTTGTCGCCGCCAACACCAAAGCCTTCCGCTTGATTCAACTTCCCGGGTACTGCCCCGAACTCAACCCGGACGAGTTGCTGAATCAGGACGTCAAAACCAACGCCCTCGGCAAGAGCCGGCCCCGAACTCGCCACGAAATGATGACCGCCGTGCGCCGCCATCTCTTCCGGCGGCAGAAGCAGCCGCAGGTGATCAAGAACTTGTTCCAAGAAAAGCACGTGCGCTATGCGGCGTGACCAGACTACGCACTATTATCCGGCCTCCTCAGTATTTAATCACAAGCCCTAAGACTGCGATTGCATGAGGCAGACCGCCGGGCCAAGAATATTCCGCGAGCGTGCTGAATCCGCTGCTCATGCTCGGAAACCATCGCGCTGGGTGGCGGTTCGCGGTCACGGTGTTCCCAAGATCCTCTCAATTTCAGTTGTGATGGAGGTCACTGCGCGAGAGTACGACTCAACGTCACCGTTGGAGTCTCGAACACGATCAACCTGCCATGAAAGGAAAAGGGGCATGTACCAGAGGACGGAGACTACTCGACGAGGTATGTCCGCCACTTCGTCAATCCTAATCGCCCGCAGCTTGTCGTACGTCCGTTCGAACGCGGCTGAATCGAACTGCCCTTGGCGTGCCTTCCAAAGAAACCCGGTCCCGGGTTCCCATTCGGCTTCGATCGAAGCAACGAAATCGGCGCTACGCATAAAGTTGCCTTAGCAGGATGCTGAAAATGTGGTAGGATCGGGCGAAACAGCGGGTTGGCGAGCGAAATTTGGGTTCAAACGTCCGTGCTGTGGCGCATTCGGTGGGCAGCGCGCAGACCGTGGGGGGCGATGTGTCTGCGCCACACGCGATGTCGCGTGCCGCTGGCGCTCATGCGCGCACTCATGTCGCGACTCCGGCGCGAATGAGCGTGCGCATCCGCACCAGATTGTACACGGCGGTGGTGAAGCGGAAGATCCACCCCACCTTCGCGTGCCGACGCTGATGCAGCTTGCGTAAGCCGCCGATCGTCTTGCCCCAGCCGAAGATCTCCTCCACCAGCTTGCGTTTCACCTGACTGATCGCGTAGCCCGCATGCCGCGTCGTGCGGCCATCGATCGCACTGGTGGATTTTCTCGCATGGATATTTTGCGCGACGTGTGGCGTCACACCGCACGCCCGGGCGCCCGTCACCAAGTCCGCGCTGTCGTAGCCTTTGTCGGCGCCGAGCGTCCGCCGGCGCTTCCGTGGCGCGAGCGTCGTCAGCATCGCGACCGCCGCCTCGCGTTCGGCGTCGTAGCCGGGGGCACGCACATCCGTCGCGACGATCAAGCCGTGGCGATTGTCGATCAGCACACTGCCCAGGTGGCCGAGGATGCTCGCCGTGCCGTTGCTTTTCCGGGCGAGGCGGGCATCAGGATCGGTCACCGACTGATGCGTGGCATTCGAGCGTTTCTCGCCACGAAAGTTGACGTCAGGATTCTTCGTGCTGCCTGCCGACGGCGGCGGCGACGGGTCATCCTTCGGCCGAACGCTCTTGTGACTCGCCCACGCCTCGAGCAACGTGCCGTCGACGGTGAAGTGTTCGTGCGACAACAAGCCGCGCTGGTTCGCGGCCTGTAAGACTTCCTCCATGAAGGCCTCCGCAATCTGGCCCTCGATGAGCCCATCGCGATTCTTGCTGAACACCGTGGGGACCCACACCGCATCAT
>JANMNM010000221.1:0-2654 GCA_031373905.1 Gemmatimonadaceae bacterium
GTCGACACGAGCTGGCCGATCGACAGACCTGACGCGAGGATCCTGCCCTTGAGCGCCGCAACGTCATGCGCATCGATCAACACATGATTCGCCGCCGGAATCGGATCCTGCCAGATCAACTCTTCCTCCGGCACCAGCGCGCCGAGGTAGCGCACGCGCGGCCCCATATCGCGATGGGTGAGCTTGAACCAGGCGCGCGCGAATGCGTCGGCAAACTGGTCCGGGTTCGCATGGAATCGTTTCGACACCTCCAGATACGCAGGGTCCATGCGCAGTGAGAGATCGGTCGTGGCCATCATCGGCGCGTGACGCTTTGACGGATCGTGTGCATCCACCACTGTCGTCGCCGACTTGTCCGTCGGCGTCCACTGATAGGCGCCGGACGGGCTCGTGGTGAGCTCCCATTCGTAGCCGAACAGTGTGTCGAAATAGCCATTGTCCCACTGCGTGGGGTTCGGCTTCCACGCGCCTTCGAGCCCGCTGGTGATTGCGTCACCACCCTTGCCGGTGCCGTAGCTGTTCTGCCAACCGAGTCCCTGCAACTCGATGCTGGCGCCTTCAGGCTCGGGACCGACGTGCGAGGTCGCTGACGCACCGTGTGTCTTGCCGAAGGTGTGACCGCCCGCGATCAGTGCGACGGTTTCTTCGTCGTCCATCGCCATGCGCGCGAAGGTCTCGCGAATGTCGTGCGCTGCGGCGAGCGGATCAGGCTTGCCGTTCGGGCCCTCTGGATTCACGTAGATGAGCCCCATCTGCACGGCCGCCAGCGGGTTCTCCAGCTCACGCTCGCCTGCGTACCGCTTGTCACCCAGCCACTCGGCCTCGGGTCCCCAGTAGATGTCGCCCTCGGCTTCCCACACATCGGCGCGACCGCCGCCGAATCCGAAGGTCCGGAAGCCCATCGACTCCAGCGCGACGTTGCCGGTGAACACGAACAGATCGGCCCACGACAGCTTGTTGCCGTACTTCTGCTTGATCGGCCAGAGCAGTCGGCGCGCCTTGTCAAGATTCCCGTTGTCAGGCCAGCTGTTGAGCGGTGCGAAGCGCTGCGTGCCGGCAGATGCACCACCGCGACCGTCGCCGGTGCGATAGGTACCCGCGGCGTGCCACGCCATGCGGATGAAGAAAGGACCGTAGTGTCCGTAATCGGCGGGCCACCAGTCCTGCGACGTGGTCATCAGCGCCGTGAGATCCTTCGCCACGGCCTCGAGGTCGAGCGTGCGGAATTCGGCCGAGTAGTCGAAGCCCTCGCCGAGTGGATTCGAGAGCGAGGAATGCTGATGGAGAATCGACAGATCGAGCTGGTTCGGCCACCAGTCGCGATTCGAGCGGCCGCCGACGATGGCGCTCATGCGCTGACTCTGCGGCGCTGCCTGAGTTCCACCGTGATTGACTGGGCACTTGCCGCCGGTTCCACCTGCCTGTCCTTCCATATCGCGCTCCGCGTGGCAACGGGTGTCTTAGTGTTCGGCCGGGGACCGAAGGCCTGATCGGTCGGGCTGCTGATCCGGCGGTAGAATACGACCCATGGGCATAGCTGACAAGCAGGCAAAACCCTATGGAATCCATAGCCATCCCCTATAGTTCGGCATGGACACGACCCTCTTTCGGGCCTTCATCGAGACGGCGGACGCCGGGACGCTGAGCGGCGCCGCCCGGCGCCTCAGTCTGTCGCAGCCCTCGCTGACGGCGCAGATCCAGCGCCTCGAGCAGCACCTGGGCGCTCCGCTCTTTGATCGGCATGGGCGAGGTGTGTCGCTGACAGAGGCGGGGAAAGCGCTGTACCCGAGAGCGCGCCGCATCCTGGACGACGTCCGCAACACGGAAGACGCGATACGCCGCGAGGGAAGCGAGGGCGCGGGTGCGTTGAGCGTCGGCGCGATACCGACCGTGGCCCCATACGTGCTGCCTGCGGCGTTGCAGCGGATGCGCACTCGCCACGCCGCGCTGCGGGTGGAGCTGCGCGAGGACTACAGCGCCGTGCTGGCGAGGCTGCTGCTCGATGGTGCACTCGATGTGGTGATCGCGGCGCTCCCGTATGCATTCGAGCACCTCGATACCGAGTCGCTCGGGCTTGATGCGTTGGTGGTGGCGGTCCCGGTGCAGCACGCCGCGGCGCGCACCGGACGCATCACACTCGCACAGCTGCGCGAGGCGCCCGCCGTGACGCTCGATCCAGCCCACTGTCTGGGCGAACAGGTGGCGGGGTTTTGCAGCAGTCGGGGCGTGTCGCCGTCAGTGGTGTGTCGCAGCGCGCAGCTGGCAACCGTGTTCGAGCTGGTTGGTGCTGGTGTGGGCGTGTCGATCGTGCCGGCGATGGCCGCGTCGCGGCACAACACGCCGCACGTGGCGTACGTGCCGCTGGCGGAGCAAGGGTTGGAGCGGGAGATCGTGGCAGTGTGGCGGCGCGGGGCGGTGCAGTCAGCGCAGGCGCGGGCGTTCGTGGAATGCGTGCGGGAGGTTGTGCGGGGGCGGTAGCGATGCCGAACGGCAGTCTTGCGGCGAGTCTGAGCAACTTCGCGCCCGCCAGCTCGCGGCTCGCACATCTCGTCGGCTGGAACCCACTCGCGGGCGCCGCGATCTGCCTGATTGCCTTCGGTGTTGCACTGGTGCGCCACGATCGGCGGACTCTGGGCCGCGTCCATCGAATGACG
>JANMNM010000241.1:0-2263 GCA_031373905.1 Gemmatimonadaceae bacterium
GCACGACCAGATCCGCGGCGACGTAGACCTGACGGGCGTCGCGCAGCAGGCCCGTCAGACGCACACGAGGATCCGACTGCAGCGCCTGCAGGACACCCGTGGGAAGCGCCTCACGTGCTTCGTCGACCGGCCCCGCAAGCACCAGCACCGCCGTCGGAAACTCATCCCGGACCAGCGACCATGCCGCTGCAAGCTCTGCAACGCCCTTGTCGCGGGCCAGCCGACCAACGAGTGCCACCACCACCGCATCATGTGGAATTGACCAGAGATCGCGCTGCGCACCACGTGACGCTGATGACTCCCGATCCGGATTGTACTTGGTGGCAGCATCCACGCCATTGCCGCTTCCCGCGCATGGCACCACGATCTTCGCCGCGTTGACCAGATGCAGCGATAGCACCTGCCGCCGCAACGAATCGCTATTACACAACACCCGATGCGCGAGTGAGCAACTGACACGTTCGCTGAGGGCGAGCAGCAGACGCGTGACCCCTGTCGCTGTCTCCAGCGGCAGGCCGCGCAGATGATAGATCCGGATCGGAACCCGAGCGATCGTCGCAGCAAGCATCCCGAGCAGGCCCCCCTTCGGCGTGTGAGCGTGAACGATCGCGGGACGGCGTGCCCGCATGACGCGCACCAGTGCCCGAAGCGCATGCAGATCCGCCAGTGGAGTGATGCGACGTGGCATCTCAACCGCCACCACATCAACTCCCTCCTGCGCGGCAAAGACCGTCGCATACGGCCCGTCGGACGCCACCGCCGTCAGGGCAAACCCGTGTTCGCGCATGAACGCCGCCTGTCCCGTCAAGAACACGAATGTCTGCGGCACCGTCATCACGTGCATCAGGCTGGTTTCCGGCATCGTCATCCCCGCCGACCTGCGTCACGATACCATGCCTGAAACATCAGCACATCCCACAACGGGTAGTGCGCATCGCTCGCACCACGAAGATGCGCATCCCAGAGTGCACGGATCGGCTTCGGATTGAGGAATCCCTCGGCTTGCAGTCGCGACGGCTCGAGCAGGTCTTCCGCCCAGTCTCTGAGCGGCCCGCGGAGCCACGCGTCAATCGGAATCGCAAAGCCCTTCTTCGGCCGATCGATGAGCGCCCGCGGCACATGTCGGTAGAGGACCTCGCGCAGCACCCATTTGCCAACACCATAGCGGAGTTTCTGATGGAGCGGCAGACGCCACGCAAACTCGACCACGCGGTGGTCCAGCAGCGGAACCCGCGCCTCGAGCGCATACGCCATGCTCGCGCGATCGACCTTGACCAGAATGTCATCCGGGAGGTACGTCACCAGATCCAGATACATCATGGTCTCGGTGAAACTCGGCAGGTTCGCCCAGGTATTCCGATCACTGATGAGCGTCGGCGGTTCCACGCCGCCGCGGACCACGGTCGACGGATCATCCCAATGGGAGACCAGTCGGGAATACATGGCCGCCGGGTCGGAAGCATCGAGCAAGCCTGCCATTTTGTGCAGCTTTGCGCCAATACCGGCCGCACCGATCTGACGCGACCGCCAGGCACGCGTGACCCGCAGCCCGCGTTCAATCGTCTCCGGCGACACCGCGGTCACAGCGCGTGCGACGGCGGAACGAATGGGGCGCGGCACATGCCGCATGCGCCGCCACAACCTCTCGCCCAGCACGTGCCGATTGTAGCCGGCGAAGAGCTCATCGCCACCGTCACCTGAGAGGCTGACGGTCACATGACGCCGCGCCAGCGCGGACACCAGCATCGTCGGCAACTGTGACGAATCGCTGAACGGCTCATCGAAGTACCGTGGCAGCTGTGGAATCAGCGCCAGTGCGTCATCGGGCGTCAGGTACAGTTCCGTGTGGTCTGTCCCCAGATGCGTCGCCACCGCGCGCGCCGCATCGGCTTCATCGTAACGCGCGTCGGGAAAGCCGATAGAGAAGGTGCGCACCGGCGTGGAACTCTGCGACTGCATCAGCGCAACCACCGTCGACGAGTCAACGCCGCCCGAGAGAAATGCCCCGAGCGGAACGTCGGCGACCATCTGCAGCCCCACCGCATCGCGCAGCAGCCCCTCGAGCGCATCGGTCGCATCGCCATCCGACAGCTGCACGGGTGCACGGGTACCCGCCTCCGCCACATCGCGCGCCGACCAGAAGGGCACGGGGTCGCCCACCACACCATCCGCTCCGATGGTCAGAATGGTGCCCGGCGGCAGCTTGCGCGCGTCACGATAGATGCTGTACGGCGCCGGAATACAGTTGTGGCGCAGCGAAAGC
>JANMNM010000268.1:0-6095 GCA_031373905.1 Gemmatimonadaceae bacterium
ACGCGACGCCACCAGTCATACAGAGGAGCGAGACGACGCGCCAGTTGCTGTTCATCGGAGGCTGGGCGTGGCGTGTCGGGTGGACGCGGCGTGGGTGCGAGCTGGGAACGTGTGCGGAGGGGCGGCGGAACGCCAGCGTCGACTGGGGTGGAGGTGCTGGTCGCGTACGAAGTTGCGCGTCGCTGCGGACGGTCGCTCCACGCCCGGTCGTAGTCGCTGTGCGGATTGCCGGACATGAACCAGTTCGGTGCCGTTGAGGCCTTTTTCAGTCTGGGACTTGTCCTTTCAGGTTTCACCCGCTGGCACCGTTCCTGACGGCTGCCACGCGCCCGCCGAGTACGGAATGAATTGTCTCGTGATTTGGTCGTCCCCGACGCTCGATTCATCGAGTCGGAACATCATCGCCAGTGTGCGCCCGAAGCGACGATGCTGGCGCCGTTCCAGCGCGCGCTCGCTGCCAAGGTGCCCGTTGGGATTCGCGAGTCCTGAAACCTGCGATCCAAAAAGGGGCAAATTCAAGGCTCAGGACGCCGCCACTCGCGGCGGAACGATGCCATCGCGGAATGCGGAATCGCAGCTGCCCGCAAAGATCCGGTCAACGAGAGTGCTGGGCCGGCGGAACAACAGGGATTCCAGTGCCGCATGCTGCCCTCCTTCGGATGAGTGTGTCGTGCGACCTGTGCATCTGCTCCGCGAGGGCCTCGCCGGTACCGCGATGCCGGCCGCGGTAAGTCGGACTGGACCGGCCCGAGGGCCGACGTCGGGCCGACATCCGGCGCCGACCGCACCAGCCGTCCTCATCTGGCGCGCGAGCACGCGGTAAACGGCTGTAGTCGGATGCCCGGGTGAATGGTTCGACAATTTCACATGGGAGGCCGCTGCGCGGAGTGAGTCGATCATGCTCCCACGGCTGGCAGAAACCGGTGAGAAGAGTGAATTTGAATGAGCCCGTTACTTGTAGGGCTGACAGGTCATGGGCCCTTCGACAACGTGTACCTCGGAGATAGACACATGTGGCGAAAACTGGCGCTGGCAGGGGTGATGGCTAGCCTGTTGGGGTGCATCGAAGACAATGGCCCCAACATCAGCGGCGTTGATGGAGGTCAGATTGCCTCCGTCAACATTCAGCCGCTGGCGGACACACTGTTCATTCCTGACACGGTCCGTGCCACTGATCGCCTGCAGCTCAATGCATTCGCGACAGCGACCACCGGTGTGGTAGTGAAAAACCTACGCTATGTCTGGACCTCGAGTGACACCTTGATCGCACGCGTAGACAGCGTCGGTCTCGTGACACCGATCCGCACCGGGAGTGTGGTGATCACTGCCAGTGCCGCTCGCGTCGGGACAGCGACGGTCGTGATCCTGCCCGCGGCCAACCGACTTGTCGTCACGCCCGCGATCGACACGATTTTCGTCGACGATCCGATCGTTTCGACTCGCGACACCGTGCGCCTCTCCGTTGCTGCCTTCGATCCCGCCGGCGCACCACTGACCGGTGTGCGGTTCACATGGCAGTCTGCGACGCCCGCGGCAGCGACGGTGGACTCACTCGGCACCGTACGCGCGATCGGTCTCGGCTCGAGCGTCCTGACCGTACGGGCCCCTTCGCGGCTGGCCACGGCGACCGTGGCCGTGCTTCCCGTCGTGCGCAACGTCGTTGTCACCGACCCGCTTCCACAGTCGGTCGATGGCGACACCGTGCAACTCGTTGCGAGGGCATTCGACTACACCAACCATGTGGTGACGCGGAAGTTCGCGTGGCGGTCTCTCGACCCCACCGCCGCAACCATCGATACGAACGGTCGTGTCATCTTCATCGCACCCGGTCCCGTGACACTGACCGCGACGACAGCTTTCGTGGCGGATTCCGTCACTGTGACATCGCTGCCGCGTCAGCTGCTGTCGCTGGACGTCGGCGGAGACTACACCTGTGGAGTCGCGACGCTCGGTCGCGCGTATTGCTGGGGCAAGGGATCGGTCGGGCAAATCGGCTCCGCAGCTGACTCGACCTGCTTCGACGACAACAGTGCGACGGTTCGAGTTGGCTGTGCAATTGCACCCAAGCGCGTGATCGCGCCTGCGATCACGTTCAGCGTGGTTGCTGCCGGAGATTCGACGGCGTGTGGCATCAGTACGACCCAGCAGTTGTACTGCTGGGGTGATGACACGTACGGGCAGATCGGGAATGGCAGCGATGGTGGTGGTGCTCAGCCGCGCCTTGCGACCGTGGCATCGGAACGATTCACCTCTCTCACGTCAGGTGGCGGCCATGCCTGCGCACTCAATCTCGCCGGGTTCGCGTATTGCTGGGGCAAGGATTCGACGGGCCAGCTGGGTGATCACGGCAACGTGAACAGCACGACGCCAATCCCGGTGATCGGGCCTGATGCACAACCGAGCGGTGCGCTGCGGTATACCGCCATCAGCGCAGGTGCGAATCATACCTGCGCTATTGCCGTGGATCGGAGCGCGTGGTGCTGGGGTGCTGGAAGCCGCGGAATCCTCGGTACGGGAGACGCTATCTCGTCCAGTATTCCGAAGCGCGTCGTCGGAGACCTATTGTTCGTCGCGATCTCTGCTGGCACCGACCACACCTGTGCGCTAGCCACTGACGCCGCTATCTATTGCTGGGGCGACAACACCTTTGGGCAGCTTGGCCTTGGCACAACGGCTCTCGCATTCAGTCCGAACCCAGTGCCATCGCTCGGATTGACGGGCTTCACCGCAATTTCCAGTGGCGTGAGAGGCAGCTGCGCGTTGAGTGGTGGCGGTAGCGTCTTCTGCTGGGGCCACAACGCGTACGGCCAGCTTGGTCGTGGAGAACCGCTGCCTGTACCGAATCCAGGCAGCTTCAGTCCGATACCGTCGCCAATCATCAACCCCATCACCAAGCAATTCACATCGCTGTCGGTGGGTCGGCGACACGCCTGCGCACTCGCATCCGACAACACCACATGGTGCTGGGGCTCCAACTTCCTCGGTTCACTCGGCAACCAGCTCCAGGCAGCTATCCGGACCACCCCTGTGCAGGTGGCACGACCGCGGTAACGCAGACCACAACGCAGCCCCACGCCGTCACACGCGGGCGCTCGACTCGATGTTGAGGTCGGGCGCCCGCATGGCAATTGACCCTTAGCTTCCTGTCGCGGCGTGTCCCATCGTCGCGCGGAAAGCCGTCGCCATGGCCCGCACGGCACGCGCCGCCAGACGACGAGTCGCCGCGCCGGCGTCAATCGTGCATTCTTGTCGGTGTTCACAGGGCGTCTGGCTGCATGCCGGGTGCGTGTCTCGACAACCCGAGCGTGCTCCGGCTACGCCCAGTGAACAGCCTCTCCGTCAATTGCCTCCACGCGGTGTTGAGGAACACGAGTGACGACGAATGCGTTCGCCGCGCCACGATGATCGAATGACCCTGACGCGTTCTCTTCTCGCAGTACGAATGACGAGTGCGGCGCTGCTGCTGAGCGCGTGCGCGGGGCGGCGGGTGCGTACACCTGCCCCTGAGGTCTTCCGCATCAGCAGCACGGTCGCGGACACCGTGTCGACCGAACGCCTCGCGCCCGGTGTGCTCCTTCATCGACTCGTCCGTAACGACGGACCGTTGCGCGCGGCAGTGCTGGACATCGATCTCGCCGCCTGCGTGACGATGCGCGCCGTGAAGGGTGGCCCGACGACCGTTGGTCGAATGACGACGAGCGCGTTGCTGCAATCGCTGCCAGCCACGACGCGGCCCATCGCCGCGGTCAACGCCGATTTCTTCCTCTTCGCACCGCCCGGCGTTCCGGTCGGTGCGCTGGTCGAGAATGGAAAACTCATCGCGGGGCCGATCGAACGCCCGGTGATTGCGTTCGACCCGCAGAATCACCCGTTCATCGGCACGTTATCCATCACGACGACGCTCTCCAGTCCGCGCGGATCGTTGTCGGCGATGTCATGGAATCGTCCGCGCAGCGCCACACCGGGCATCGTCGATGCCGCATGGGCGCAGCGGCTGGACTCGATCGTCAGACCCACGGCTCGGCTGCTCGTGCCGGTCAGTTCACGTGGCACGCCGGAGCAGGAGCGGTATCGCGTTGCACCGATGCCCGACGTGCACAGCGGCATCGTGACCGGCGACACGCTGGTGCTCATCGGTCGCGGAACTGACGCCGTATCCAACGGCGACACGGTGACCCTGCGCCGGTCGTGGGGTCCAGTGACACCGTTCAACGCGGTCGGCGGATTCCCGATGCTGCTTCGCGACAGCGCGCTCGTGGCGACACTCGATACCGATGGCGCCGACAGCTTTCGTGGCGTGAATCCACGCACGGCGGCTGGTGTTGCGATGCGGGGTCGCCGGCTGCTGCTGCTTGTGATCGATGGCCGCCGCCCAGGCTACAGCGTTGGAACCACCACGCGGCAGACTGCGGAACTGATGCGCGATCTCGGTTCCGTCGAAGCGGTCAACCTCGACGGTGGTGGATCAACGGCGATGGTCGTCCGCGACGCGGCCTCGGGCGCGATCCGTCTCGTCAACCGGCCGTCCGACGCGGCTGGCGAACGTCCGGTCGGGAACGCACTCGCCGTGACCGGTGCCTGCCGCGCGCCACATCAGCCACGCTGACGTGGATCTGCAGTCAGATGGTGTATCCCAGTGCCTCGAACTTCGACTGCACCAGGAGGTACGCGCCGATGGCGATCACCCCGACGATGACGACGTACGCCCATCCGAGTGCACTTCGCTTCCCGGCAACGCGCTGCGCCTTGAAGTGCTCGTTCACGGCGTCTCCACCGGCAACGAGGATCGCGCCGAGCAACGGGAAGAGGATTGCGAGTCCGATGCCGGTCCGGTTCAGCAGGACGGTGTTGCTGCCTGAGAGCGCCTGCTGATACGGCCGCCAGATCGAGAGGTAGCCAAGCACGGCACCCCCGCACATGAGGAACAGGCCACCGAGGCGGGCTTTGTGATCCTGATTCACTCGTGCTCCGTGTGGTATGGCGTCGTGGTGTCTCAGGCCAGCCGTCACGCCGGGCACCGTGTGACGGCTAAGCAGGAAGCTGCAAACCTCAGCGTTTCTTTCGCCGTGCCTGCCGCGCGACGGCCACGGCCTTCTCTGCCCACGGGCGAAGTGCATCGGGCTCGTCGAGCAGATCGACGGGAACTTCATAGTACTGCATGACCTCACCGCCGTCACCGAACGGACGGAACGGTCCCATCCCCCGTGCCTCATAGTCGCTGCGATTGCCGTCGTTCACCTTGAAGTAGAGCGACTCGTCGTCGATCAAGGCGAAGAAGAGATCCTCGCTGTAGATCCCCACGCCCCCGAACATGCTGCGTGACCTGATGGCCGGCAGCGTGCGCTGCAGCTGCTCGAGAACGAATTGCCGGAACGTCGGATTGACCGCCATGCAATGCCTCGCCGGCTACGGCAGGCGTGGCCGTTGGATGAAGTTGACGATCGCCGCGATGAATGCCGGCAGCGTGTCTTCGAGGAGTGCCGCATGATCACCCCTGGCCAGAATCACCCACTGCCGGTCCGGTGAGCCAAGCTGCGTGAAGACCTTGCCCTGTGTCACGATCGGCGCGAAAGGGTCCTTCTCACCCTGCAGCAGGAGCGTGGGAATTGTCAGCGCCGCAGGCGAGAGTGCATTCCATTCGTGGAGCGCCTTCCAATCAGAACGGACGGGATCGGCCTTCAACGCTGCCGCCACATAGGCCGCAATGGCCTTCTCCGTGATCAGTCCGGGTGCGATGAAATCGCTGGCGGCGTTCTGTGCCGTGTTGGCTGCACGGGGCGGTGCGCCTGTGTCGGGAGCGATCGGCGTCTGGAGCCCGGGACTCCACGGATACCCGAACAACACCACACCGGACGCGAGATCCGGCTGCTGCTGGATGGCCAGATGTGCGACCATCGACCCGTAGGACCAACCAACCAGCGTCGGTTTTGGAAGTCCTGCGTGACGTCGGGCGACGAATCGGAGGACCGCCGCCACGTCGTTCGCTGCGCGATTCGGCGTCAGCCAGCCGGTGCTGTCGCGCGGTGTGGCCCCGTACCCGCGCGCGTCGAGCGCATACACGGTGTAGCCGCGCCGGACGAAGGCCTGCATGACTG
>JANMNM010000272.1:0-2528 GCA_031373905.1 Gemmatimonadaceae bacterium
TCCGAGAGCGCCTTTCGGACGGTGGTGAGCTTGATGTCCTTCAGGCCTTGATAGAGCGACGACGCCGTCATTCAGTCCATATCCTCGATACAGGAATTCGTGTTGCGAACCCAAGAATCTATCAACGAATCGCCTGATTGAACGGTGCCCTGTCAGTGCGGCGCATACGGCGCTCCGAGCGAAAGCCGGGACGAGCGCGGGTTCGTGCGGGTTTACGCGCCGCTCACTGTGCCGTAACACGTTGCAGGACAGTTGCTTACGTCGATCAGGGTGCCGCGGTCGCGTACGCCACGTCAGGCGAAGTGCGACTGGCGTCGACAAATCCGCGTGGATGGGGGGACGCACGCATTGCGTTGTCCTAGCTTTGGCAGACCCGACCGGTCAATGACGCAGGTGTCAGCCACCCTCGCCACAGCACCCCGCAATGAACGCCGAACGACTCCGCGAACTCGCGATCTCCGATGCCGGCTTCGTCTTCGACCCGATGACCGGACACACGTACAATGTGAACGGCACCGCACTGCACGCGTTGCGCTCCCTGAAAGAGGGGGCGACACCGGAAGCGGTGATCGAGGCGCTGCATCGTGACTTCGAGTTCGACGTCGATGACGACCCGGCACGCGATGTGTACGAGCTGCTCAGCCGACTGCGCGAATACGGTCTGGTGAAATGAGCACGCCACTGACGGCAACGATCGCCGTCACGGGCATGAACGCGACGGACAATCCGGCACCGGGAGTTCCCGTCGCGCGCGCGCTCCGACTGGATCCAGCGTTCCAGGGCCGGATCATCGGTCTCGGCTACGATCCGCTGGACCCCGGTTTCTACGCCACCGGATTGCTCGATGGTGGAGCGATCCTGCCGCTGCCTTCGGCCGGCAGCGACGCATTCCTCGAACGGATGCGCACGATCGTGAACGACTTCGGGGTGACGGTGCTGATTCCTACGCTGGACTCTGAAATTCGAGCTGTCACGACGGTGCAACATGAGCTGGCCGACCTTGGCGTGCGCACCTTCGTGCCCACGATCGATTCGATCGAGCGGAGTGCAAAGCCGCAACTCGCGAAACTTGGCAAAGACGCGGGCATCGGCATTCCCGACTCGGAGCCGCTGATGAGTGCTGACGCACTCTCGAAGCTCGTCGGCAAGTTCGGACTTCCCGTGGTGGTGAAGGGCGTCTACTACGGTGCGTATGTCTGCTACTCGGAGGCCGACGCCCTCGCGTCGTTCCGCTCTTTCGAAGCGACGTGGGGGCTGCCGGTCATCGTCCAGGAGCATGTCGTCGGCGACGAGTACAACATCTGCGCGCTTGGCGACGGGACTGGCGAGATGCTCGGTGCTGTCGCGATGCGCAAGCTTGCGCTCACCGACAAGGGCAAGGGGTCGGCCGGAGTCACGGTGGGAAGCCAGACGCTGCTGGACCTCGCCGCTGCAGTGATCCGCGCACTCAAGTGGCGTGGCCCGCTCGAGGTGGAGGTGATCGCCGAGAAAGGCAACCTGGACGCTGAGTCGCTGCATGTGATCGAGATCAACCCTCGCTTTCCGGCCTGGTGTTATCTCACCGCCGCATCCGGGCAGAATCTCCCGTCGGCGTGCGCGCGTCTCGCGCTCGGTGAACGACTCACGGTGCCGCTCCAGGACTATCGCACTGGTCAGATGTTCGTGCGCATCTCGCTCGACCAGGTGAGTGACATGCGCACCTTCGGTCAGTTGTCCTCGACCGGTTTCCTCCCCTTCAGCTCCACATCCGCATGAAGCCGCGCTACGAACGGCCAGTCATTGTGCGTCATCAGGTCGGCAGCATGAGCAAGTTCGGCTCACGGCCGACCATCCGCGTCTACGATCGGTTCGAAGGGGTGAAGATCTCTGACCTCGTCGCGCAGTATGGATCGCCGCTCATGCTCTTCAGCGAACGTGTGCTGCGCGAGCGCATGCGGGAACTCCGGGATCAGATGGCGACGCGCATTCCCCGATTCACCATCGGCTGGAGCTACAAGACGAACTACCTTGGCGCGATCTGCCGGGTGCTGCATCAGGAGGGCGCATGGGCCGAGGTGGTCAGCGGTCTCGAGATGCAGATGGCGCTGAGGCTTGGCATGCCTGGCTCGCAGATCCTGTTCAACGGACCGGCGAAGACGGCAGCAGAACTGGAGATGGCATTCCGCAGCGGCGCGCACATCCAGGTGGATCATCTCGATGAAGTGATGCTCGCGGAGAGCGTCGCGGAGCGGCTGGGCGTTCGTCCGGAGATCGGACTCCGGGTCAACATGACGGAGCTGCCGACGCAGAGCTGGGACCGGTTCGGGTTCAACCTCGAGAATGGCAGCGCGCTCGACGCCGCGCGCCGCATCGTCCGAAAGGGGATACTGAACCTGACGACACTGCACATCCACGTGGGCACGTTCGTGCAGGATGCCGACACGTATCGCCTGGCCATCCTCGGCATTGCCGGACTCGCGAAGACGCTGCGCGAGGAGTGCGGCGTGATCATCGGGACGCTCGACATGGGCGGCGGGTTTGCGTCGCGG
>JANMNM010000175.1:0-1517 GCA_031373905.1 Gemmatimonadaceae bacterium
AGCCGTAGACGCACCCGCACGCTCTGCCCCGATCGACGCACCGTTACAGGAGCCAGCCATGACGTACTTCCACGTCGACATCATGTGGGCGATCGTGCTCTTCGGCATCCTGCTCTGGACGACGGTCACGATCGTCCTCAATGCCGCGTTGCGGCGCGGCATGGGAACGATGGGCATGCTGCTCAGCTACGCCGTGCTGGCGTGGATGTTCTACGCGCTGCCCGTGCGCGATGCAATCACCACCTGGATGGTGTTTGCGGCAGTGGGCGGATGCGTGACGTTCGTGTACGAGTTGTGGGCACGCCGGCGGTACGCCGGTCAGTCGCGGAAACCGAGACCGCTCATCCGGCTCGACGGTATCGTGCGGTGGCCCGCGATGGTGCCGGATGCGTTCGGTCTCGTGCTCAACGACCTGGGGATTCTTCCGACGGATGATCGGAGTGAGACGCACCAGGAAGATTCGCTGCGGGTGACGGCGGAGCAGGAGGCGGTCAAGTCACCGTCGTAACGCGGAAGCGCGTACCGGCGGGTTCGAATCGTTCGCGCGCGAGCAATTCGCTTATCGGGACTTCCTGCCGAAGTTCCAGACGAAATTCACCATTGGGATGCAGCAGGCCACACTCCCAACGCCTGCGGCACCGATCAAACCGAGATCGCTCGTCAAGCGGTCGCCGATGAAGCGGAAGCCACCGCTGAAAACACCGCCACTTTCGTCTGGTCCCGTGAAGATCCAGTTCTCCGTCACCAGCTTCAACCGTCTGCCGACCCGCGTCTCGCCGCCGAGGACGAGCACTGGCGCGTTCGAGACCGACGAGTTCCCGTCCCCCCACTGGTAGCCCCATCCCGCGCCGGCGGTGAAGGCGTTGTCCCGATTGCCCCAGGTGCCCACGCCGTAGAGCAGGCCGACGGTGCCCTCCGAGATCTCCTCCGTCAGGGCGAAGCTGAGCGCACCGATGGCGTACGATGAGCGTTCCGTTTCCCGCAGCGTGAATTTCGGCGCCAGATAGAACGCGCGACCGATGATTTCCGGTATGATCGGCGTCCCCCCCGCCATCGTGAACCGGTCGGTCACACCGTACGCCACAAAAGGGAAGAAGAGAAAATACGTCGAGATGTAGCCTTCACCTTTGCCAAGCGTACGGCCGGTGGAGGTGAAGAACAGGCGTGTGCCGTTCGGGTCTGCAGCCCAGTACTCATTGCCAACCACTCGGCCGCGCGCCACGCGAAACGATGCGATGAGCTCGCGCTTTGCATCCACTTCAGTGCCGCCGAGCGTGCGGATGACGACGTGCACGGAATCCTGCCTGACGACGCGGCCGTAGAGCACCGACCCGTCGTGAAGACGTACCTCGAGCAGGGTATCACGCGGCAGCATCATGACAGTGTCGCGGGCGACAGTCCGCGCGCTGTCCTGCGCGGTGAGCGTCGTCGTTGGTGCGCCGAGGAGAAGGATTGAGCCGACGAGCAGGCGTGCGAGGCGGAGTGTCATCTGGCTTCGGGGGACGAATGAGAGTGTA
>JANMNM010000308.1:0-8028 GCA_031373905.1 Gemmatimonadaceae bacterium
CGGATCAGCCCGTCCACGAACGATGAGCCAAGCCCCCACCCGGCAAGCGGGCGTCCTGGCGTCGAGAAGTTCTCGCGCGCGCCGGCCCAGCCAAGGTCCAGGAAGAGCGTGCGCCGTGCAGCGGCGCTGCCAAGACCAAGCTCGGAGCGGGAGAGCCAATAAGTGTTCCCGATATTGGCACCCGCAACCTGCCCCCGAACCGTGCGCAGTCCACCCATGTAGAACTGTCGTTGCAGCGGGACGCTGTCTGTCGCAGCGCCGGCGCTTGCGGTCTGGCTGAACGAAAGCCTCCAGAACAGCGGGCGCGACACCGTCATCTCAGCCAGCCCGCGTGCGTAGTTGAAGCTCCCGCCTGCGGCCTCCGCGCGAAGATCTGTCGACACCGTCCATCCATTCGGATCGAGACCGAAGCTGGATTGCCACTGTGCTGCACCGCCTGCGATGGTGCCTGTCTGGGCAACGATGTTGGCCGGCATGCTCCTGCTATCGCTGAATGCATTCGCGATGTTGAAGTTCCAGCGCTTTGTCGCGTCGTCATGCCGCTCGGCAAACCCGCGCAGCGTCATCTGGCCATTTGTGCGCTGCGTCGCCCACGTCACCTCGGCACCCAGATTGCGATAGTAGAAGCCCTCATCGCGACCGTACAGCAGCGTCGCCATGGAGGCGCCAAGCGAGAGGGGGTTTCCGAAGTCATTGGTGTAGCTGAGTCGCCGGAACACCGCGCCCTGGATCGTGGTGCGCCCATTGCTTCTCGCCAGTCGCACTTCGGCGTTCGGCTGCCAGTCGGCAACGCCGAGTCGCACCGCGCCTGACGCAGTGTACCCGGCACCCAGGGGCCACTTCACTTCCGTGCCGAACGAAAAGCCCTCGACGCGGTTGTAGCGCTGCTGGCGGAGCGACCAGTCGAATTCCAGCGGCTGTGGTCCGAATGCCGGCTGGAGCGAGAGGCCAAGGGAACTCGCGAGCGCGGCGGCATCACGTTGGGAAAAGGCGTCCTCGTTCGCATCGTACGGTGATTCCGGCAATTCCTTGGAGGAAGCCAGGACCGTGGAGTCACACGGGAGCCGCACGGCATACTGCAGCGCTCCTTCGTAGCGGGTCTCTGTGCGCGAGTAGTAGCCGCCATTTGCCGCGCACTCGGCATCGCGCACCTTGCGGCGCTCCGCTCGCAACGAGGCACGATACAACGAGTCACCATAACTACGGACCCTGCGCGCCTCTCTCGTTGAGTCAGTGGGCGCCGGCACGGTCTTTCCAGCCAGTGCGAGCAGCGAGTCCCGCTTCGCGTTGCGCTCGGCGCGGACATCTTTCAGGATGACGCGGCGATACTCGCGATAGAGCGAGTCGCCGAGGTAGCGCGTGCGCACGGCCAGGGCCGTCGTGTCGAGCGGCAGCACAGGCTGCAGCCCATTCGCCTTCACCAGTGAATCGACAATCAACAACCGTCGGTTTCGCGGTACCCGCGTGTCGTCGACTTCATCCATGACGACATCTTCGCACGCAGGAGCGCACACCTGCATGCCGGCACTCGTCCGACGTGCGCTGGCCAGGCTCGGCATCGGCGGCAGGGGCGTCGTTCCGTCAACGTCATCGTACTTGTAACTCTCCTCGATGCGAACCGGAACGTTGAGGAACATCGCCTGCGAACTGCCTTCAGCGCGGTTCACCCGCGGCAGCCAGAACTTGCCTTCATAGAGCGCATACTCGACCGTCACCAGACTGATGTCGAAACGCAGTGGGTTCACCAGTCCCCGCACGAAGAGCGGCGGCACACCCTCCTTGGCATCACGCACGCGACGATCGCGATTCGATGTCGTGTCACGCTGTGCCTCCTCCAGATCCTTCTTCGCATCGGCAAGCGCTTCAGACCAGATCTCGAGCGGTGCCGAGAGCCGGTACGCGGCACGCACGAGTGACCCGCTGCGCTCATCGAACCAGAAGCTGCCAACGAAGCTTCGCCACTCCGGACGGCGAGCGATCACCTTCAGCTCGCGCAGCATGAGCGGCTCGCCCCCAGGCAACCGGATCTGGATCGAGTCGCCGATGCGATACTTGTAGTATGCCTCACTGCCTCGTGCGAGCGGGTGAATGAACCCTTCCGTCTCATCCACATCGCGGCGAACCGTCGCCATCTCCGTACTCGGCAGCCAGAGCTGTTCCCGACCGGGGAAGTAGGGCACCGGGACCAGCGCTGCCGCGATGCCACTGACGTTCACGTTCTTTGCCATGGGGACCGTCGTCCGCGATGCGAGCGGCTCGATCCACATGCCCTGGCCGCGGCGCCACTTCACGTTCGAGACATTTTCGGTCCGGAAGAGCAACCGGTTGCGCACCAGTGCCGAGGTTCCGAGGTTGACCGTGATTCGCGCCTGAGTCTTGGCATCGTAGCCGCGGAGTGCCGAGTCCTGCGCCGTGCGTGCATGACGCGCGAGCTCGAAGAGCGCCTTCGTCGCACTGTCGGCGAACGCGCTCGACTGCAGCGCTGCCGTCACCGGCCGACGGCGAACCGGTTCGGGTCCCGCCGATGGCACGGGCGGGGAGGGCTGCTGGAGGAGCAGGAGCAGTGCGGGAATGAACATTTGGATCTGTTTCGGTGAGTGCGGCGATGAACGCCCTACGGCGGCGGACCCGGGTGTGTTCCACCGGTCTCACCATCGGCTGCAGGCAGGGGAATGGTAGGTCGATACTCACCAGCGAGCCGAACAGACGTTCGCTGACCCTTCGCCCCACGCAGAATGCATGATTTTCCCCCTCCACGCATCGAGGGCCGGCCCGCGCTTGTCGACCCGTCAGGGCTGCAGAGACGCCTGATCGCGATCCTTCAGGCCTCGCCGGCGCCCACCATCTGCGTTGCGCAGGAGCGTCAGGACGACGGGGACCAGATGGTCGCGGGAGCAGCGCTCCTGCTCAGGATCAGAAACAGGGTCACGGCATTCCAGCGGTTGGGGATGCAATCCGGTGATGTCCTCGTCAGCGGCGCAGTTGGAGTGGAACGGGTCGAAGATGCTTTGGCCTGCATCGTTGGCGGCTTCGCGTACTGGCCCGCCGCTGAACAACAGCGGCTCGGGGATGGTCCCCTGGTCACTGATTCGGCGTCAGCACTGGTGTGGCTTCGAAGCCCACCGGCGCATGAGGCTGCGGGGGAGTCGATGTTCCATCAGCCGCCGGCAGCACTGCCGATCCGGATGACCGTGGCACTCCACGATGCGATGCAACCCGGTGGTAGGCAGATACGTGTCCTCGCCGGCACGACCAGCGGCTCCCCACCGTTTGCAGTCAACGCACAGACGATTGCGCGCCTTGGCAGTACACTGCGTCGGCGCCTGGGCATCAAGCGTCAGAGCGTTCGATTCTGCGCCGCACCCGCGGAGTCGGCCGTCGGCGTCCTGCTCGACCTTCTCCCGGGCATCGCCGCCCGACAGGTGATGGTGGTTCCGTCAGAGCTGAGCCCGGGCACGGACACCATCATGCGCGCGATCGTGCGGTACCATCCCGATTCAATGACACTCACAGTCGCGCAGGCCCACGCATTCGCGCAGACGACGCTCGACCACGAAGTCCGCACGGCGTTCAGAAACACCGCGCTCCTCATTGCCGACACGCACCCGATTCCGCGTGATCTCCGGGCGCACTTCGCAGCACTCACATCCCGGCTCGATGTTGCCTACATCCTTCCGGAAGCGGGTGACGCGTATCTCGTGTGACGCATTCCGCTCACGCAGCCTGCACGGCTGCCCTGACATGCACGACCGATCACGGTCCACCAGGCCACCGCAACGGGACCGGGATCGTCAGAACTCCCAGTTGACCCCGATGCTCGGCAACAGGCCGATGCTCGCGTTCGGCTTCGGCGCGCGCAGTCGAGCGTCCCACGCGATCTGGGAGATGTTCTTCCGCGATGTCGCGTTCTGAACGTCCAGGTACGTCACCAGTTGCGATCCGCGGAAGACGAAGCGGCGGTCAGCGCGCACGTCGAGTGCGAAGAATGTCGGGAGTCGATCGCCCGAATTGTAGCGCGTGAAGTCCAGCTGCCCGTCGGTCGAAAAGGGCGTCGTCGGCAATCCCGCGGCCGAGCGAATGCGCCCACTCAGCTCCCACCGTGCGTTCGGACGCCAGCCCAGGAGTCCATTCAGGACCAGCGGTGAGTCGAAGGCGCCGATGGATGTCGAGCCATCCAGGCCGCGGAATCTGGTGCGATTGTAGCTGGCGCTGATCAATCCGTAGACGGGCACGTCACTGAGCCTTTTCTGCAACAGGACTTCTGCGCCGCGCACGGTGCCCGTCCCTGCGCCCCGAAGCGGCTCGAGCCCGAAGGGGATGTCGTTGGTGACATCGTCGAACCCGCTCGGCTGCAACACGGCGCGAGGCCGGAAGACGCGGCCGGGATAGTCGCCGTATTGCTTGAGATACCCTTCCACCTGCAGCTTGAGATCCGGGCGGAGAAGTCGCTGCCAGCCAGCCACCAGTTGATCCACACGCAGGGGGCGCAAGGTACGGGCATTCCCGGAATCGCCAACCAGCCAGATCGGCTGCGGCGCCTGATAGTAGCGCCCACCGGCCAGGGTGAGCGTGTTCTTCTCATCGGTGCTCCACGCCAGCGCGCCACGCGGTGCCGCACGCAGGGCATTGCCGAGGAACTGATACCAATCACCGCGAACTCCGAGCGTCAGGCGCAGTCGCTCGGTCATCTGCAGATCCGTCTGCGCGTACGCCGCCTGACGATACGCCGTGAACACCGTGTCGACACGCAGTGCGCGCGGCACACCGTTCTCATCGCGGCGAGCGGCGCCGGGCAGCGTGATGTCGTATGCGAGCGTGCTTGCATACTTGCCAATCAGCCCGGCATTCACCGTCAGGCGGGGAGTGAGCTCGATGGACAGGTCGGTGCGAAGCGACGTTTCGCCTTCGGTGGAGCGTGCGCCAAAGACCTGCTGCGGCGGATTGGACGAGTCGCGCTGGGCAGCGTCGAACCGACTCCAGGTGCGGCCCAGCGTCGTGGTGATTACGCCCGACGGCAAGAGCCGCTTCCACGTCAACCCGGCGATGTACTGATCCTGTGACGAGCCAAGCACGGACGAGTTCTCGAAGCGGTTATCGGCCGTCTCGCTCTTGAACCGGATTCTGTCTCGCGCACCGATGAGGAGGAATGCGACTTCGTCGCGAGCCGTCGGTCGCTGCACCGCCTTCAGCGTGACGTCCGTATACGACGGGATGAACGGAAAGCCGACCGCGTTGAACACGAAGTCGAGGTAGCTTCGCCGCGCACTCACCAGCAGCGATCCATCCTGCGGAAGGGGGCTCTCGATGATTGCGCCGACGCCGAGTGCCGAGAGGTTGAGTGTGGTGGCGCGGCGCTCGCGGTTCCCCTCGCGAAGTGCAATCGTCGTCACACTCGACGTGCGGTCTCCGAAGCGCACGCCGAATCCACCGGCGCTCAACGCCGCGTCCTTCACGAACTCGATCGGGATGAGGGACACTGGCCCGCCTGTCGAGCCCTGGGTGCCGAAGTGATTGACGTTTGGCACTTCGACGTTGTCGACCACGAACAGGTTCTCGAAGGGCGCGCCACCGCGCACGACGAGATCGTTCCGTCCTGCGGTCGTCACGCCGACGCCCGGCAGCACGGACACCGCACGGATGACGTCTTCCTGAACGCCCGGCGTCCGCCGGATCTCCTCGGCGGAGAACCGCTGTGTGCTGACTGTGGCGGCGTTCGTTGGTTCGAAGTAGGTCGGCTGCACGTCCACGGTGGCCAGTTGCACCACGCGCGGCTGAAGATCGATCACAACCGTCGTCGGTTTGCCGGCGCTGACGACGACGTCACCCCGCACGATGGGAGCAAAGCCGATGGCTCGCACCTCGAGGCGGACGACGCCCACGGGCGCGCGCAGGCGGAAGCGCCCATCCGCAGCGGTCACCGTTGTCAGATCGCTGCCGCCGATTCGCAACAGGGCACCCGACACGGGTTGCTGCGTGGGCCCGGCGCGTACCCGGCCGTCGATGAGTCCCGTCGGTCCTGTCGTCTGCGCTCGCAGGACACCCGGTACGCACAGCAGACCCGCCAGGCACGCTACGCCGCGCACACCCATGTACTCCTCGAAGGATCACAGCCCGAGCGCCCGTGCACCGTGCACGACGCCACCGGATTAACCGGCACGTCGCCCCATTGGTGCCCTCAGGAGCACGCGGTGCGTTGGTGGCGCCGTCGTCGATGTCCGGCGTGCGCACACCCGGACGCGAAGGAGGCCCGGCACCGCAGCCACGAACTGGCGCGTGTGCCGGGCCCCGCGCTTTCGCGGAACCGCTACTTGGTTTCCTTGAACAGCACGTGCTTCTTCACGACCGGATCGTACTTCTTCATCTCGATCCGTTCCGGATGCAGACGTGCGTTCTTGGTCTTGTGGTACGTGTACGGTGATTCAGTGCTGCGCAGCTTGATCTTGATGCGCTTGCCCTTAGCGGCCATGATGCTCCTCGCGGGGTACTTGTAGCCCACAAAGTTATCAGGGTCCAGTTCGTGACGGGAGGGGTGACTCCGAGCAAATTTCCCCGCGAGTTCCCGCCGCCGCTTCCGCTCGGACTCGGCGCGCATCGCCGCTACACTGTCCCACCTCATGCCGATTCCCGATACCTCCTCGCCACTCACCGCACCCACACCGGCCAGCGGCGACTTCGACATGGCAGTGCTGGAGGCAGGAGTGGACCGGATCCTGGCACTGTTCCGGCAACTGCACGACGGGGGATCCCTGCCCCCTGTGCTCAGTCAGGTCGCTCCCGGCACGATCGCGAACCAGCTCGCGCCGACGGCCCCGGTCGCAGGCGAAACGCTGGACACCATCCTCGCGGACGTCGAGCGGATCATCGTGCCCGGCATCACGCACTGGCATCACCCGGCGTTCATGGCGTACTTCGCCAACTCGTCGAGCGTGCCGTCGGTGCTCGGTGAGCTGTTGATGTCGGGGCTGAATGCGAACGCGATGCTCTGGGTCACGAGCCCCGCGGCGACGGAACTCGAGCAGCGCGTGCTGGAATGGCTCTGGACCGCCATGGGACTCCCCGACGCGGCGTCGTGGTTCGGGATCATCACGGACACGGCGTCGATGTCCACGCTCCTTGCCCTGGCGGCCGCGCGCGAGGCGGCTGGATTCGACATCCGCCGCAAGGGCATGGCCGGCCGCGGCGACCTGCCCGCGATGCGTGTCTACTGCAGCGAGCACACGCACTCATCGGCAGACAAGGCCTGCATCACGCTTGGCATCGGCACCGACAACGTGGTGAAGATTCCCGTCGATGATGCCTTCCGGATGCGTGCCGACCTGCTCGACGCGGCGATACGGGCTGACCGCGCTGCCGGAATGCATCCGCTGGCAGTGATCGCGACCGTCGGCACGACGAGCACATCGAGCATCGACCCGGTCCGCGCAATTGCGGACCTCTGCACACGCGAAAAGGTCTGGCTGCACATCGACGCCGCCTATGCCGGCGTGATGGGCATCGCACCAGAGTATCGATGGGCGCTCGATGGCGTGGACCGCGCGGACAGTGTCGTGACCAACCCGCACAAATGGCTCTTCACGACGATGGACTGCAGCACCTTCTGGACCAGGCACCCGGATGTCCTGCGCAGCGCATTCTCGCTCGTGGCCGAGTATCTCGTCACGGCCCGGGACTCGCAGGTCGTGAACTACATGGACTATGGCGTGCAACTCGGTCGCCGCTTCCGCGCACTCAAGTTGTGGATGGTGATGCGCGCCTTCGGCACTGATGGTCTGGCGTCGCGCCTGCGCGACCACTGCGCGATGGCGCGCGAGTTCGCGGCACGCATCGCGGCCGATCCGTCATGGGTGGTGAGCGCGCCGGTGCCGTTCTCTCTCGTGTGCTTCCGCCACGCGCCGGCGGGAATGGCTGACGGCGATGCTGACGCGCACAATGCACGGATTCTCGCCACCGTCAATGCGACTGGTCGCGTCTACCTCTCGCATACCAAGCTGCACGGCCGCTACGTGTTGCGACTTGCGATCGGGAACA
>JANMNM010000315.1:0-10222 GCA_031373905.1 Gemmatimonadaceae bacterium
ATCAATCCGAGTTGCACTTCAGGCAGCGAGAGCGCGGTCTTCGGATGATCCGTTGCGATACGCCAGTGGCAGGCGAGCGCGAATTCCGTTCCGCCGCCGAGGCACCCGCCGTGGATCGCCGCCACGATCGGCTTGCCGTCGGATACCATCTGGAACTCTTCGTGGCCCGCGCGACTCGCCCGTTCGGCGTCCGCCGCGGACGTGAAGTCGAGGAACGCTTCGATGTCGGCGCCGGCGATGAAGCTGTCGCGCTTTCCGCTGATCAGGACCACGGCACGGACCGACGCATCGTGCCGAATGCGCTCGAAAGCGTCGCGCAGTTCCGTCTGCACGGCGGTCGTGAAGGTGTTCACCGGGGAGCCCGGCGCATCGAAGGTGAGCACGGCAATGCCGTCCTCCACCTCCATCGAAAGTGCTTGCTGAGTCGTCGCTGGTGCGGTCATGGCGTGTGGAGAGGCGTCAGGCACGTTCAATGACCATCGCAAAGCCCAGGCCGCCGGCTGCGCAGACTGTCAGCAGCCCGAACTGGCCGCCGCGGCGAGCGAGTTCATTGCAGAGCGTCGTCGTGACGCGCGCGCCCGTGGCACCGAAGGGGTGGCCGATCGACAACGAGCCACCCATCACGTTGAGCCGCGCACGATCAACCTCGCCAAGCGGCTGACTGAGGCCCGCGCGTTCCGCCCACTCCTGACTCTCAAACCCGCGAAGGTTGCTGAGCACCTGAGCCGCAAATGCTTCATGCATCTCGACCAGGTCGATATCGCGCAGCGTGAGGCCCGCGCGCTGCAGTGCCTTGGGAGCGGCGAGCACCGGCGCCTGCAGCAGCTGCTCGCCAGGATCCAGCGCGGCGCTGGCATACGACCGGATATAGGCCAACGGCACGTACCCGAGCGCCGCAGCCTTGTCCTCGCTCATGAGCAGCACCGCTCCTGCGCCGTCGGTCAGTGGCGACGCGTTCCCCGCCGTCACGCTGCCGTACCGCTTGTCGAAGACCGGCTTCAGGACGGCGAGCTGTTCGAGCGTGCTGTCCTCGCGAACGCCATTGTCGGTCGTTGCGATCTTCTCGTATTTCGGCGGCACGTATACCGGGAACATCTCGGCCGTGAGTCGTCCATCGCGGAGCCCGGCGGCGGCAAGACGGTGTGAACGCAGCGCGAACTCGTCCTGCTCCTCACGGGAGATGCCGTTCAGCTTCGCCATCTTCTCCGCGCTCTGGCCCATCGTCTCGCCTGTTGTGGGCTCCGAGATGGCGGGTGCAACGGGGACCAGATCCCGGGGCCGGACGCGCGAAAATGCACTCAGTTTCTGTGTGATGCTCTTCGCCTTGTTGGCGGCCATCAGCACATCCGCGAAACCTGCGGAGTGAAGAATGGGCACGTTGGACAGCGACTCCGCGCCTCCGGCAATGACACAGTCCATGTGGCCGAGCGCGATCTGATCCGCCGCATCGGCGATGGCCTGATTCGCACTGGCGCACGCGCGGCTGACGGACCACGCGTCCACGCCTTTCGGCAGCATCGGCATGAGCGAGACTTCGCGGGCGATGTTCGGCGCCTGGACGTTCTGGACCACGGTACCGAAAACGATCGCATTCAGATCGGCACCGTTCAGATTCGTCCGCTGGAGCAGCTCGGCCACGCAGAGGCGACCGAGATCGATGGCGGAGAGCGATTTGTAGAGGGTGCCGGCCTTGGCGAACGGGGTACGCACACCCGCGACAATGGCCACGCGCCTGAGCGATCCTGACGATGACATTTTGGTAACTTAGCCTCAACACATGCATCTGCCACGCGCGCGCTGCGCCGGGTGCGATGCCCGGCCACACCGCCACACACCCGCTCCCCGTGCCTCCAGCCGCGCGTCCCGATTCCAGACTGCTCTCCGGCCTTGGCTTGGCGGATCGCTCGACGACGTTCCGGCATCTGGGTGAGCGCCCATTCGACCTGCTGGTGGTCGGTGGCGGCATCACAGGCGCCGGCGTTGCGCGAGACGCCGCGCTGCGCGGTCTGGTTGTTGCGCTGCTGGAGGCGGATGACTGGGCGAGCGGAACGTCCTCGCGCTCGTCCCGCCTGATCCACGGTGGCGTTCGCTACCTCGAGCACGGGCACCTCCATCTGGTGTTCGAAGCCAGCCGGGAGCGACGGACGCTCCTGACGATTGCCCCGCATCTCGTCCGGCCGCTGCGCTTCACGTGGCCGGTCTACCGCGGCGACAGGATCCCGCGCTGGAAGCTGCGCGCCGGTCTCCTCGCGTACGACGCGCTGTCGCTCTTCCGCAACGTGGGTCCGCACCACGGTGCATCACGGGCATCGGTCCTCCAGCGCGAGCCGGCGTTGCGCAAGGACGGACTGCGCGGTGGCGCGCGGTACTGGGATGCGTCCACCGACGACGTGCGGCTGACACTCGCCAACGTCCTCTCTGCCGCGGAAGCCGGCGCAACCGTGTTGAACCATGTGGCGGTGACTGATTTCCTTCACGATGACGCCGGCGCCTTGCGCGGCGCGCGCGTGACGGACGCGACGACGGGGTCGGCGCTGGACATCGTGGCCCGAGCGGTCGTCAATGCCACCGGGCCATGGAGCGACGCAACGCGGCGCCTCGACGATGGCGTGCAGCACGCCGACGTGCTCGGCAGCAAGGGCGTCCACATTGCCGTTCCGCGCGGGCGAGTGCCCTGCCATGACGCGCTGACACTGCTGCATCCCGACGATGGACGCGTGTTCTTCATCCTGCCGTCGCCCGTGCACACCATCGTCGGCACCACCGAGACTCCGGCCGAGAGTGGACCGACAACGGTGAGGGCAAATCGCCGTGACGTGCGATACCTGCTTCGTGCGGCAAACCATTTCTTCCCGTCGGCGGAGCTGACTGACGGCGACGTGATCAGCGCATGGGCCGGAATACGGCCGCTGGTCGCGCAGAGTGGTGCGGTGGCGAATGACGCGTCACGCGAGCATCACATCGACACATCGGCCTCCGGGCTGATTTCCGTCACCGGCGGAAAACTCACCACGTACCGGTCAATGGCGTCACAGATCGTGGACGTCGTGGAGGGCACGCTGGGGCGCACGTCGCCGACCGAATCCGTCACGGGTCACGCACCGCTCCCGGGTGCGGGCGACCGCCCCCCCGAGGATGACTTGCGCGCAGCAACGGCAGCCATTGGGAGCGAGGCAACCGCCGCACAGCTCGTGCATGCATACGGCGATCGCTGGCGCATGCTGTGGGGGCTGGTCGAGCGCGAGGCGGGGCTTGGTACCCGACTGGATCCCGATCTGCCTTACATCGAGGCCGAAGTGCTGTGGGCCGCAGCAGCTGAAGCCGCGTGGACGGTCGCTGATGTGCTCGTCAGACGCATGCCGATTGCGTACGAGCGACGCGATGCGGGTCGGGTGCTGGCGCCACGTGTGGCTGCCCTGCTGGGACGCGTGCATGGATGGGACGACGCCACCGTGGCATCAGCCGCGGTGGCGTTCGACGGCGAAGCGCAGCGACTGTTCGGGATCGACGAGTGATCCCGCAATCGCTCAGTCCAGTTCGCTGACCTGATGAAACGTGAGGAGCACGACAATTTTCAGCCGACGTGTCCGCGCGGGCAGCTTGAGAATGACGAGATCGCCGACGGCCTTGTTCTGCAGTGCCGCGCCGATCGGCGAGGACATGCTCACCTGCCCTTCGATCAATTCGCCGCCATCGCCGAAGACGAGCTCGTAGACCTCACGTTCTTCCGTGACCTGATCCTCGACCGTGACACGGCTTCCCAGTCCGACGCGATCGGTGGGGATCTGTGTGATGTCGATGTCCGACAGCTTGCTCAGCCGCTGCACGAGCTGGTTGAGGCGAGCCTGGACGAAACGCTGGCGCTCGAGCGCCGCCTTGTACTCGCTGTTCTCGCGAAGGTCACCGTGATCCACCGCCGTCTTGATCTCCTTCGGGAGCGTGACCGTCAGCTCATGACGGAGCTTGGCCACTTCACTGCCGAGTTTTTCCTTGAGGGCTTCGATCATGGAGCCAACCATTGCTGCACGGGGAAACGACTTCGCCCGGCCAATGGGGGCCGGGCGTCTCCTTTGAACCTACGTTCCACCGTTTCCGGGCACAACATGGTCGCACCGTCTTCCGTCAACCGCACAACAGCCGAGGCGGGTTGTGATTGACGTCATCCAGCACGACGGGGTGACGGAGTGGCGATTTTCCTCGCTGGCGAGCCGACTCGCCGGGTATGCCGCGAGTGCGTTTCTGTCGTCCGACGGCGTGCTGGTGGACACGGGGATTCCGGCTGCGAGCCGCGAGTTCGAGAGGCTGCTGAGCGCGGCGGAGATCCGGGGAGTACTGCTCACGCATCATCACGAAGACCACGCCGGCAACGTGGAATCGGTGGCTCGGCGTGGGCTGCCGATCTGGATGCCGGAGGCGACGCTTCCGCTCGTGACGACCGTCGCGCCGATCCGGGGGTACCGGCGCTGGACGTGGAGGTCGATGGCGCCGCTCACGTCCAACGTCGTGCCATTTCAACCTGAGACGCTGGAGCCCCTCGCGACGCCCGGCCATACGGACGATCATCACGCATTCTGGGATGTGCGGACGCGCACGTTGTACAGCGGTGATCTCTTTCTCGGCGTTGCGGTCCGAATTGCGCACCACGGTGAGGATCCGTGGGTGCTGATCGACTCACTGGAGCGCGCCGCCGCCCTGAATCCGGAGCGGATGTTCGACTCGCATCGCGGCCTGGTGCCTGATCCGGTCACCGCGCTCCGCGCGAAGGCGGCGTGGTGCCGGGAGCTCATCGCCACGATCAGTGCGGGACTGCGTCGCGGCGAGAGCGACCGGCAGATTCTGAGAGCGGTCATGGGTGGCGAGTCGATCACCGGCCTGGCGAGCGGCGGTGAGTACTCACGACTGAACTTCATCCGAAACGTCCGCGGCCTGGAAGAGCACGCAGGTCCGAGCCGGGCTCCGACGGACACCGGTGCGTAAGCTTCGTTCAACGTCGTTCCTCGCCTCGATCCCGCTCCCTTCCGACACCGCACATGGAATACACGACACTCGGCCGATCAGGGCTCGTCGTTTCACGACTGGCGCTTGGCTGCATGAGCTTCGGCGACCCCGCGTGGCGCAGCTGGGTGCTGACGGAGGACGCGGCTCAACCCTTCTTCATTCGCGCCATCGAGGCCGGGATCAACTTCTTCGACACGTCGGACATCTACTCCATCGGTGTCAGCGAGGAGATCACAGGCCGCGCGCTGCGTCGCTACGCGAGGATGGACGAAGTCGTGATCGCTACGAAGGTGCATTTCCCGATGGGCGCAGGCCCGAACATGAAAGGGCTGGGCCGGAAGCACATCATCCAGGGGTGTGAAGCGTCGCTGAAGCGGCTGGGCGTGGACACGATCGATCTCTACCAGATCCATCGCCTGGATCGTTCAGTACCGATGGAGGAGACGCTGGCGGCGCTGGACCTTCTCGTGCGCGCGGGCAAGGTACGCTACATCGGCGCGAGCACGATGTTCGCCTGGGAGTTCGCGAGGGCGCTGTACACGAGCAACGCACACGGATGGGCGCGATTCGTGAGCATGCAGAACCACTACAACCTGCTGTACCGCGAAGAAGAGCGCGAAATGCTGCCGCTGTGTGCGAGCGAAGGTGTTGGTGTGATTCCGTGGTCGCCGCTGGCACGTGGCCTGCTGGCGGGGCGACCACGTGCGCAGGCCGGCGGCGCAACGGAGCGGGCAGCGTTCGACGCGGCGTCGGTGGACTACCTGTACGATCACCCGACTGATGATGCTGTGATCGCGGCGGTGCGCGGCGTGGCCGGGCAGCGTGGGTTGCCGATGGCGCAGGTCGCACTCGCGTGGCTGCTGCAGCGGCCTGGTGTGACGGCGCCGATCGTCGGGACGACGAAGATGTCACAGCTCGAAGATGCGATCGCGGCGCTGGCCGTCACGCTGACGGGCGAGGAGTGCGCCGCGATGGAAGCGCCGTACACGGCGCATGATGTGCGAGGGTGGATCTAGTGTGCTACCTGATCGCCTTGAGCTCTGCGGAGGTCCAGGGCGTCGTGCGCGAGGCAAACCGGGCCCGCACTGCACGAACCTGCGCCGCAGTGACAGCGGTCGCGCGGTTGCCCCATTGACTGCGTGCGTACGTGAGCGTTGCGGCGAGATCCTCGTCATTCAACACGCTGCCCCACGCTACCATGGCGCCGTTGTAGGTCTTGCCCTTCACCGAGATCTCGCCCTGCACCCCGTGCAGCACGATGGCGATGGGCACGACGGCGCGCCCGTTCAGCCACTCTGATCCCGCCAGCGGCGGAAACGCGCCCTCGAGGCCGAGTCCGGTGACCTGATGGCAGACCGCGCAGACCTCGGCGTACTTGTTGGTGGGTGTGCTCGTGACCGGACTGGCGCCATGAACGATCGACGGTGCCGCCGAGGCCATTGGAGCGCGTGCGTTCATGTCGATCGCTGCCACGATTCCGGCACACGCAAACGCGAGCGAACGGCCGAGAAACTGCGACATATCAGAACCGGTGAGAGTGACGGGAAGACTGTCCGACAGAGAAGTTACAGGCCTTGTTCTCGGCGTGACAGGGAATGGTTCAGTACGGCACGCTGGCCTCACGGCCGTCATCGGGCCATCGAGCGATCGAGCCATTCCCTCGAGGCGCCTGCGCAAACGGAATGCCGTTCCTGGGGTTATAGGTTTGTGTCGGTGGCCGATACAGTAGCGCTGGCCACGGCATCTCCTCGTCCGCCGGGTGCGCGGCGAGGCCACCAACCATTACGGAGCATTCGGAATGACGCAGTACATGCGTGCAGCCGCCCTGGTCGCGGCACTTTTGATCGGCTCGGCAAGCTCAGCAATTGCACAGGGTGGTCCGCCGGGTGGCGCTCGTCGCTCGCCTGATGCGATGGCATTGCTGGAAAAGCCGCTCGCCGGCATCGAGGGCCTCACGGACGCACAGAAGGACTCGCTGAACAGGATCGAGGCGGCCTACAAGCCGAAGTTCACGGCAGCCAGCACGTCAATGCGCGAGATGATGATGGCGGCGCGTCAGAGCGGCGGCATGCCGGACATGGCCGCCATGGGCAAGATGCGCGATGACATGGCCGCGATGCGGAAGGAAGAACTCGGCTTTGCGCGCGCAGTCCTGACGTCAGCGCAGCACGGGAAGTTTGATGAGAACGTGAAGGCGGAAGAGGCCGAGCGTGCAGCGCAGCAACAGCGCATGATGGGCGGCGGTCGGCCGCCGCAATAAGGTCAGCGGTGCGAACATCGAGCGGGCCAGCCACACACCAGGGTGGCTGGCCCGCTCACCGTTTCAACGAGGCAGACAGACGTTCCGTGATGCGTCGTACTGTCGTCCAGCGGCTTCGCACTCCTGCCTCGGATTCACACGCAGCGTCTTCGCCGCCATCACGCGCAGTCCGACCAGCGCCATCGCAGCGAGCGTGATGATCGCGACCATCACCTTGATTCCGCGATCCAGACGCTGCAGCGGATCCATCAGCGGCGCGCACCCTTGGGCCTGCTCTTTTGTGCGGCTTGTGCCTCGATCACGGCACGCGCCGCTTCCTTCGGATCGTCGGTCAACAACAGCAGATCGAGGTCACCGGGGCTGATCTTGCGCTCGCCGAGCACACGGGAGTGCAGCCAGCGCACGAGGCCGGCCCAGTAGTGCGTGCCGAACAACACCACGGGGAACTGGAAGATCTTCCCTGTCTGGATGAGCGTCACCGCCTCGAAGAGTTCATCGAGCGTGCCGAAGCCACCGGGAAAGCAGATGAATGCGTTGCTGTACTTGATGAACATGGTCTTCCGCACCATGAAGTAGCGGAAGCTGACGAGCGTATCGACATACGGGTTGGCGCCCTGCTCGAACGGCAACTCGATGTTGCACCCGATGCTTGGTGCACCCGCCAGTCGCGCGCCCTTGTTGGCGGCTTCCATGATGCCGGGGCCGGCGCCGGTGATGATCGAGAAGCCGGCCTCGCCGAGCAGTCGTGCGACTTCGGTGGCGGCGATGTACTGCGGATCATCGGGAGAGGTGCGCGCCGAGCCGAAGATGGAGACGCCCTTGTCGATGGCGGCGAGTGCGTCGAAGCCTTCGATGATCTCGCCAGTCATCCGCAGCACACGCCACGGATCAGTGCGGGTGAAGTCGTCGCGCGGCCCTGGCGCCTGCAGCAGCTTGGCGTCCTCGGTGAGCGGGACGTAATCGCGGATGTCCGTGTCCACGGCCGGGTGAATCATCGGCGCCTGCTTCGTTCCGGCGGGCGGCACGGTGCCGGACATCGGTCGCTTCGTCGGCGAAATGGTCGTGTTGCTCATCGGCGTGTCGCGGCCCGCGCTGCGGTTACCCTCCGCGTGCCGCTCGATGGTGCCTTCCAGCGCTGCCGCTTCGGCGCGCTTCATCGTCTCGACATTGGCCTTCTTGCCACCGGCCGTCTTCACGCCAGGCGCTTTCGCGTTCCGGCGCGATCGTGTGGCGGGCGGCGGTGGCGGAGCTGCAGACTTGGCGCGCTTGGCGGGCATGCTGACCGGGGATGGAGTATCACGCTGGCGGGGTCAGCGCATCCGCGCCGACCTCGGGCCGGGTAGAATTGTAGCTGGCTGCCCTGCCCCCGCACTCCTGCGGCCGCACGCCTTTCCTGCTGCTCCCCCGTCGCCGTGCCACACGTCATCATCGTCGTAGCGGACGGCGTCCGTCCAGACACGCTCGCCGCTGCGATGGGTGCTGGCGAGGTTCCGGCCCTGCAGGCGCTGCGAGAGGCGCAGGGCACACACACGCTGACGACCGTCTTCCCGTCAGTGACGGGTCCGGCATACGTGCCGTTCCTGATGGGCGAGCATCCCGCACACGTCGGGCTGCCGGGACTGCGCTGGTTCGACCGCAGCCGACGCGACACGGGGTGGCCGGACTTCACGCGCAGCTACATCGGCAGCGAAATGCGCAAGGTCGATCGCGACTTGACGCCAGATCGGCCCACGGCGTTCGAGCGCGCCGGCGGCGGGCTGGCGATGATGAACATGATCGGCCGCGGTCTGCCGCGGCGGAACCGGCTCACTGACGGCGTTCGCTTTGCACTGCGCGCGGGCTACACACATTTCCGCGGCGATGTCGCCGGCTGGCTGGACGTGGATCGTGCACTGTCTCGTGAGATGCTCGGCCGGGTGCTGGCGGAACGACCGCCATTCACGTTCGCGAGCTTCTGCGGTGTGGACAAGACGAGCCACAGCGTGGGGCACACGGATCCGATCGTGCGAAAGGCGCTCACGATCGTGGATCGATTCGTTGCCGACGCGACCGCGGGGGCGACTCGTGATGGATGGATGGACGAGCTGGCGCTGTTCGTCGTGAGCGATCACGGGCATGTGGATGTGCTGGCGCACGATGACCTGGCCGACCTGTTCCGGGACGCAGGGCTGCGCGTGCTGGCGCATCCGCGAATCATCGGCATACGTGACCCTCAGATGGCGGTGATGGTGAGCGGGAACGCGATGGCACACCTGTTCGTGGAGCTGAAGTCGCGCACGCGCCCATGGTGGCCGCGACTGTCGGATCGCTGGAGCGAGACGGCCGAGATGCTGCTGACACGTCCATCGGTCGACCTGCTGCTGCTGCCGCACGACGAGTCCACGGTCGAGATCCGCGGAGGTGCCCGCCGCGGCTCGGCGATGGCCCGGCGCGAGGGCGATCGGTATCACTACGTCTGCGGCACAGGCGACCCGCTCGGGCTTGGCGATGTACACGGCATCACCGAAGCCGAGGCGTGGGAGCGTTCGCTGACGACGGACTACCCGGACGGGCTGGTGCAGATCATGGCGCTGAACGACTGTGGCCGGACGGGTGACTTCATCCTGAGCGCGACGCGCGACTGGGACTACCGGGGCCGGTTCGAGCCGATCCCGCACCGGTCGTCGCATGGTGCCCTGCACCGTGACCACATGCTGGTGCCGATGCTGACGAACCTGGCGTCACCGACAGGGTACCGGCGCACCGAGGATGTGTTTCACCGGGCGATGGCGCACCTTCGCGTGTGAGCGGGGTAGTTGCGTGCGCATTGTGGTTGCGTGAGCCATTTGCGCGCTTTTCGACGCGAGGTACATCATACGGCTCTCTTCTACCGAACCCCGGACCATGGCTGACACTTCTGCACGCAGTTCGACCCCAGGGATGGTGGCAATCGCCGGCGCGATCGTGGTCAGTGCGCTGCTTCTC
>JANMNM010000337.1:0-7525 GCA_031373905.1 Gemmatimonadaceae bacterium
CGGGCCCAGCTCGGGGCAGCCTAAACGGGCTGGTCGGGGGCCGGGGTGGTGTGTCCGGGTTGATACCCAACACCCGTCACACACCACGCTAATTTTCATGGGATACCCTGGCCCCGGTGGTGCTCAGTGTCCCGCGAACGGCTCGTCAACGCAAAACACCAGAAAGTCTTCAGCACGCTCCTCCGCGAGATTCAGGACGGGCAGTGGAAGGAGGGTGAGCGCCTGCCCAGCGAGGCGCTGCTCACCGAACGCTTCGGGCATTCCCGGATCACCATCGGGCGCGCACTGCGGGATCTGCAGGCGGCGGGGATCATTCGTCGCCGCGCCGGATCCGGCAGCTTTGTCAGCCACGCACGTACCGTCACCGCGCGTTCGTTCGGGCTGCTGATCGCCGACCTCGGCGAGACGGACATCTTTGAGTCGATCTGTCGTGGCATGATGGGCTCGCCGCTCGCGAGCGAACACGCGCTGGTCTGGGGAAGCACACCAGCGCCAGTCTCGCCGAACGACGTCGAGCACCGTGGCGAGCGCGCATGGCAGATGTGCCGACAGTACATCGAGCGACGCGTGGATGGCGTGTTCTTCGCCCCGGTCGAGATGTCACCCGCGCCCGGCGATGTGAACCACCGCATCGTCGCCGCCCTCGACGAGGCGGGCATTCCTGTCGTCCTGCTCGACCGGACCGTCACATCGTACCCGGACCCGGGCAATCACGATCTCGTCGGCATCGACAATCGGAGAGCCGGCTACGTGATGACGGAGCACCTCATGAAGCGTGGCGCGCGCCGGATCGTCTTCGTTCGGCAGCCGGAAAGTGCGCCCACCGTGGATGCACGGGAATCCGGCTACCGGCGCGCGATGCTCGCCCTCGATCTGCCAGCCACTGGCGTCCATCTCGATCCGACCGACATGACGCTGGTTTATTCGATGCTCGGCACGCACACTCCGGACGGCATCGTCTGCGCCAACGACCGCACGGCCGGACGACTGATGCATTCCCTCATAAAACTCGGCGTCAGCATTCCCGACGATGTCCGCATCGTCGGCATCGATGACGTGGACTATGCGCCGCTGCTGCCCGTGCCACTCACCACGTACCGCCAACCAACCCTGCAGCTTGGCGAAGTGGCACTCTCGATGATGCTGACGCGAGTTGCACAGCCGGATTTGCCGGCGCACGACATCCGGTTGCGCTGCGAGCTCGTCGTGCGTGAATCGTGCGGGTCCCGCGCGGACACGGCCGCCCCAGCCGCGAATGCACCTGACGACCCCGATTCAGCGCATCGCTGAGTACACCAGCACCTTGAACTGGCTTCCGAGATCCGCCGTCGAGCCGAGGACGTTGGTGTAGATCAGCGCGACCAGTCGTTCGCTCGGATCGGCCCAGTACGTGGTGGCGAAGGCTCCGCCCCACTCGAACGACCCGCTGCTGAGCACTGTCCGGAAGTCGTTTTCCGGCGTCTCGAGGCCGAAGCCAAGCCCAAACGCCGGCTGCAATCGCGGGATCTGATTCACGAGCATCAACTCGATGGTCTTGCGGCTCACCAGGCGCACGCCATCCAGCTCGCCGCCGTTGAGGAAGAGCTGCAGGAACCGCGCGTAGTCGGACGTCGTTCCCGACAGGCCGGCACCGCCCGCGAAGTACGTCACGCGACGCGCCGGAAAATCGGGCTGCATGCCGCTCTGCCCTGTACGCATCGGCGCGAGCACACCATCGGTCTCGTTGTGCAGTGTGACGAGGCGGGAACGCCGTTCTGCGGGCAGTTCAAACCAGGTGTCCCGCATGCGCAGCGGCTCGAAGATGCGCGTGCGAAAGAATTCGTTCAATGGCATCCCCGACACCACTTCGACCAAACGGCCGAGGACATCGACGCTCAGGCTGTAGTTGAAGCGCTCTCCGGGTTCGTAGTGCAGCGGCAACCGAGCAAGGATGCGCACCTTGTCGGCCAGCACCTCTCCCCCACGTCCCATGCTCGTCACGCCCGCCTTGGCGTAGATGGCACGGAATTCCTCGCTACCGATGTCGGCGTAATCGAGTCCGGACGTATGCGTGAACAGCTGGCGGATCGTGGTCCGGCGCTGCGCCGGCTTGCTCTCATAGCTCGAGTCGGCCGGGTTGAACTTCGTCAGGACCCGTTGCGTGTCGAACTCCGGGATGTACTTCGAAATGGGATCGTCGAGCGCAAATTTCCCTTCTTCCCACAGCATCATCGCCGCCAGCGACGTGATCGCCTTCGTCTGGGATGCGATCCGGAAGATGTCATCACGCTGCAACGGCGCCTTCGTCTCGATATCCCGGTATCCGAATGCCTTGTGGTACACTACGGCACCGTCCTGCACGAGCATCACCACCGCGCCGGGAATGCGCTTGTTCGCAACCAGGCGGGTGACGAGCGAGTCGATGCGAGACAGTCGCACTTCGTTGAACCCGCTGGCTGCGGCACGGGGCATGGAGGGCCGCGCCGGTTGCGCCCCGAGCAGCAGGGGAGCGGCGGCGAGCATGGCGAGGGCGCGGGAGATGGTGCGCATCGTGTCGACGGCAGAAGGTGAGTGCGGCCCTCGGCGGGCCCGCCGGGGCGCCACATGACCGTGAAGCGTAACCACTGCTGCACGCGAGACGGAGGAGTGCGCCGCTGCCAGCCCCAGCCGAATCGTGACCCGCACGAGGCCTCGGTCACTATCTTCATCCTCCGGCTGCACACCCACCCGCGTCCCGCCACGGAGGCGTACACGATGTCGATGGCATTCCTGCGGGATGATGCGGAAGGCGAGATGCCACGCCGTCACTACGGCCTGCCTGATCGCGACGATCCCGACTATGACAAGGTGGCGGCACGTGCCCTGCTCGAGGCGGCGCGTGTGGATGAAACGCAGCTCGCCGAGCGCGCGACGGGTTACTACTGGGGCGAACCGTGCCTTCGGCCCTGGGTCGAAGCAATCCGACTCGAGGCTGTCGCCGCGAATGACGAGCGACTGGAGCAGCTCGCCCGCCGATTCCAGCGCTAGCGCGTTCGCGCTCCCATGCGCCTGCCGCCATCACTTCATCGAGTCCCGACGCGCTCCTGCAATGCCTGAAGCCCGATCTTCGATCCCCATCAGGCGCAACCTCGCCGAGTACGCGGCCATCATCGCGTCCTGGGCGGCGCTGCTCGCGCTCTGGTCGTCCGGCTCGGTCTCATCAGGCTGGATGAGCGTGCTCGTGGTCACCGTCTGCTGGGCCAAGACGGTCTTCTTTGGCGCCGAAAACCTCAAGCAACTGTTCGACGCCGCGAAGACGAACCTGCCGCACTACCACTTCATGCTGCTGATGGGCATCAACATGTCGCAGATGATCCTCGCGTTCATGTTCGACTTTCACCTGCTCTTCTGCATCGATGGTGCGAGCTTCGCCGGCGTCGCCAGCACGGTTGGCCACCCGGAGGCGCTGTTCGATTTCTTCTACCTCAGCGCGCTCAACTTCTCATTCTTCGGCTACAGCGACATCCTGCCGCAGACCGTTCCCGCAAAACTCGTCAACCTCACCGAGATCCTGCTGGCATTCGTGACGGTGATCTTCATGCTCTCCGACTTCATCAGCCTGAAGGATTCGCTCCGCGACAAGCGGCAGTAACCGCGGCGACACGGTCGGCGACCGTCTGGTCGCCGTGAAGTTCGAGAACCGGACAGCGCCGCTCCGCCAGCCACGCTTTATGGCGTGCGAGGCTGCGCCCGGACGCCGGACCGGTATCGTATGCCGCCGCCCACTCGAGAAAGGCCGGATCCGCGTGTCCAAGTTCGGCGATCTCCCGTGCGCGCAACCGCGCGACACGGATGCTGGCGTCGAGGTAGAGGAAAAGCACGAGGTCGAACGCGTCCTCGAGCTCTGCTCCCCAGCCAGTGATCGACCCGGCAAGGATCGCCGAGTCGTGGCTGTTCAACGCGCCAAGTGTGAGCGCGAGGCGCTCCGCGTGCTCGCGCTTGCGAGTGAACGGCGGGTCGGTCGGCAACCAGTAGTAGTCGTCGGCATCGAAGCACGGCGCGCCGAGCGCCTCGGCGAGCGCCCTGCCCAGCGTCGATGTGCCTGATCCCGATGCGCCGGTGATGTGGATCCGCGTCACGTCGCCTCCATCCGTCTATCGCAGGAGTCAGAGGCTGGGCGTCGATATCGGCGCCGCGCGGCAGTCGGGACCAGTTTGCCCACGGTTGGATCACGAGTCAGAGGTTGCGCCTCGAGATCCGTGCGACGAGGCGGCTGGTGATCAGTCCCGCCACCGTCGGATCACACTTCGCGATGAACGCCGCTACCTGCTGCGCCTTGGATCCGTCAGTTGCCGCAGCGGGTCGCGGTTCAATGCTCACGACGGATTGATCGTTGGCACGCTCCACTGAAAGAAGAGCACGAAGCCATCGGGGTCGCGAAGTTCGAGTTTGTGCATGCCATAGCCCGTGATTTCCGGCGGATCAGCGGAGACGCCGCGCGACAGCACATGTTGATAGAGACCATCCACATCGGGACATCCGATGAACAGTGCCGTGTCACCATGCGCGGCGACACGCGCCGCGTCCGGACGTTCCGGGCGCACATCGTCAGGATCGTACGCGGTATTGAGCATCAGCTCCGTCTCGCCATGCATCAGCCAGACCCACCCGAATTGGTCACCCTCGACCTCGGCGGCTGGCGGCGCGGTCTGCTTCACCACGAAGCCAAGCACATCGCGGTAGAACGCCAGCGACGTCGGCATGTCGAACACCTGGAGCAGCGGCCAGATGCCATGGAGCGCGATCGCCATTCGACTCCTCCTTCTCTGTGGGTACCCGCCCGAGCACCGGATCCGTGCCCATCGCGCGGTGAAACCAGTTTGTTGGCCGCGCCTGGGTCAAGGCGACGATGGAATGAGGTGGCGATGCCCGGTGTCCAATGCGCAACGATGTCTCACCTTCGCGGAGCAAACCTCATGAATCACTCGCTTCCACGCATCACCCTGGCGCTCGCCGCGGTGATCAGCCTGCCAGCCGCCTGCTCTGACGGCGCAGATGTGACCACGCCATCCACGGCGACGGGGACATCCAACGAAACCGGCCTTCGCGCCGCGAAGTGGGGCAGCAACGTCACGGTGACGTTCGAGAATGGCACGATTCGCTACCAGTCGAACGGCATCCCCAATCACGCGAGACAAGCGGAATACGCACTGCCAAACGCCGGAACTCGCGTTCCGAATGCCTCCAGCGCGTACGCCGGCGCCGATCCCACCAGGGCGCAGACCTACGACTACAGGATTCCCCTCGTGCCCACGAAGGCCGCATCGCCAACGTCAACCAGCCTGGGAACGATCGGCGTGATGATCAGCGGCGCGGGACTCTTCAATCCCTACGAAGGCGATGGTGTGACGGTCGCGATGGCGAACAACTTCACCGTCAAGAACGCCAGCGGGCAGGACGTCGCGTTTCTGGACGCATGCAACGGGCACCCGACGCCAATGGGCATGTACCACTATCACGCCATTCCTCCCTGCGTCACTGCAATGGTCGACGTCGCGGGCGGCCCTTCACACATCATCGGCATCGCGTTCGACGGCTATCCCATCTATGGCGATCGCGACATCAACGGCAAGCAGCTGACGGGGGCTGATCTGGATCAGTGCAGCGGCATCACCAGCGCCACACCGGAGTTCCCGCAGGGTGTGTACCACTACGTGCTGCTTTCGAGCGCGAACGCCACGTCCTCGATTCGCTGCTTCATGGGCAAGGTGACGATCGTCTCGGCACAGACGATGTCACATGCGGCGCCGATGGTGGGGATGTAGCACCTGTCACGGAAGACACGGGCGCATCGCGGACGGAGCTGAGCGACAGTCAACGGAACTGACGACGCCGCAACGAGCGTTGCGGCGCGATGCCCGTGAAGATTCTCGCACTGCACGCCGCTCCCCTCCCGCTGAGCAGATCCAGCATGCGAATGGCGGCGCGCTAAAACGATGATGCGCGCCATACTCTGACTCACGTTGGCGCTGCCCGCGACATCATCGTCCAGGCATGCTCGCTTGCCCCATCACCCTCGCCGAGCGTAGTGTATGGGTATGCCAGTTCCGAAGGATCGGTATACGGTGGACGCACTCGAAACGATGCCGGACGACGGCAATCGTTACGAGATCATTGACGGTGAGTTGTTCGTGACTCCGGCGCCGTCGCGTCTTCATCAACGCACGCAGATCGCATTCGTGATCCGTCTGCAGCCGTACGCCCGCACACTGGGATTGGAGTTGCTTGTCGCGCCGGTCGACGTCCGGGCCTCGGACATCACGCAGACGCAGCCCGACATCCTCGTACTGCCGCTGCGGTTTGAGGGGCGTGAGGCGACGAGGTGGGAGCAGATGTCGCGCCTGTGGCTCGCCATCGAGGTTCTTTCGCCAGCTACCCGGCGCGCCGACCGCGAGATCAAGCGTGCGGCGTACCTCGGGAACGGAGTCCGCGAGTACTGGATCGTTGACGCTGCCGCGCGATGCGTGGAGCGATGGACGGCAGCGAAGGGCACCGCTGTCATCGAGCGCGGGACGCTCGCGTGGAACCCGGTGGCGACGGCGGACCCGTTGATCGTGGATCTGGTAGCGCTGTTCCGCGAAGTCCACCTGGACGCCTGACACCGACGCGCAGCGACGGCATTCCACCGTCACCGCGCGCCGATGACATGACCCCTCAGTCCTTGTACGGATCGAATTCGTTGTGGCCCGCCATCACCACGATCAGCGGGCGCAACACGTGCAGGACTTCCACCGTCCCAAGCTGCGCCGACAACACATCGGGCAGACGACGGTACACATGTGGACTCTCGTCCACTCCGCCGCCGCGCAGGATGACGCCCTTCTCACGCACCCAGTCGCGCATCATGTTCGGCGACACGGCGCCGCGGCTCAACTGACGCCCCGAGCGACGATCGCGCTTGCCCGTCGCCTGCGTGCGCGACATCACACGCCCGGCACCGTGCACCGTGGAGTAGAGCGCCGACACCTGCAGCGCGGCGACCTCGGGTGACGCATGTTCATCAGGCACACCCTGCACGATCACGGCGTCATCACCCATCGACCCGCCGATGAAGCCGCGCTGCCCCGGAAACGCGGGCGTCGCCCCCTTCCGGATCACCACGACCTCGTCGCCGTGATGCACTTCCTTCCACGCGAAGTTGTGGTGGTTGTGCAAGAGCTCCAGCTCCTCACCGCCGAGCAGCGCCACGACCTTTCGCGCCACCCACTCGCGACCGGCGTACGCATACGCGCCGGCAAGGTTCATCAGGTGCCAGTAGTCATGCCCGATCGGATCGGAGAGATCGAGCAGCACTTCCGTTTCCGGCGCCCGCTCGCCCCACGCCTTGCCCTGACCGAGGGCAAGGAAGTTCGACGCGATCGTGTGGCCAAAGCCACGCGAGCCGAAGTGCACGCCAACCCAGATCGCGCCCATCTCGTCCACGAACACGTCCACGTAGTGGTTACCGCTGCCGACGGTGCCCAGCTGCGCACGCGCCTTGTCGCGCAACACCTCCCGCTGCGCCTGC
>JANMNM010000014.1:0-3905 GCA_031373905.1 Gemmatimonadaceae bacterium
CTGCGATCAGCACTTCGGGGACGCGGCGGCGGTCGTCGCGATCGCGCGCGCGTGATTCGCCGAACCGCGCCGTGCTCCAACTGCGAGCGCCCGCTGTTGGCGCAACACGCCAAGTGACCGAAGCCGGACGGCCTGCATATCGAATCGCGTTCTGCTGCACGGCGACCGCACAAAAGGTACTCCTGATCACCGACGACGGGTCGCCGTGGAAGCAGCAACGGCGGGTTAGCCACCCGGTCGGGCGGCGATCGGAGTTCCGAGTGCTCGGCACGCCACCAGAAACACACTGACTGGGGAAGCTCTCGAGGCGCGACGCGCGATGTCGGGGCGTCACACCGCCTCGCCGCCCCGCTCGCAGGGCCCACCGGCCCTTCGAGCGGGATAATTCCCTGCGATTCGGCCACAACTTTGCTCCGCACGGTGCACGCAGAGCACATTACGCAGACCTGTTCAGAGCTTCCTTGGGCAGCGCCTCACGCGCTACTCCTCCCTACGAGCTCAATGAAGGCTCCAGGCTGTCCCAACCAGCTCAGCCCGCGAAGTCGTGGTTCCGTCTCAAGAATAATGGAGAGCTTGGAGAGGCCGAGGAGGAGCGCCTGCAGCGAATCCTCACCGATCGCGCTCGTGTTGATGTCGAGTCCGGCACCCGCAATCTCAATCTCGCAGTTCCATTCCCGATGAGACCCCAGTGTGGGTTCGCCGATTCTCACCGTGAACTTGCTGCGGGTTCCCGCGGCCTGATATTCGCGTGAGGCAATCCAGCGGCGCGACATAAACCTATTCCATGTCCGCTCGGCATGCCGCGTAGACAACCATCGCAGCTGCCCAGCAGGCAGCGCGGCCCTTGCCGGTAATAATGCGTCCACAGCGCTTAGTAATCCGCTCATAGAGATCCTCACATGTCCCGAAAGAATCATCTGCCGAGGCCACTGCGAACCCGGCCGACATCATCTCTTCGTCACCGCCGCCACCGCCACTGCCACCGCCCTGATTAATGACCCACTCGACAAAAATCCCGTCGTCCTGGTAGACGGCCTCCTCGTTCGAATCGACCATCTGAGCACCAATTGCCTCGAACTGCGCATCAGTGATCGCTTCCTCGTTGGCGGCGAACTGGGCGATAGGCACAGGCAGTGCCTCCACCACATCGACGCCGACATACTGAACCGCCACCGCGAAGGCGTCAGGCGATTCTAAACTCGCCAAGGACCGGCGATGTATGCTTGCGCTAGCGGAGGGGTTTGGTGCAACACTGGGCTCTGCGCAGGCCGAAAAGGCCACGAAAGCAACGGCAAACATGACTTGGAAGCGCATTCACTTCTTCTAGTAAGAGCGTAGAGGGAGACTTGCCTGCAACGAGAAGTAAGTAAATGCGTCGAAATCCGTCAAGTTGCTGCCCAGAGCCAATCCGCCCGCTAAGCGGTCCACACGCGCCGTATCGAGATTCGCGGTGATGCCTGGCGTGCGCACGATCTCGTACCACGCTGCCGTCACGCGAAGCCCGCTCGACGGATGCGCCGGGACCGACTGTGCCGGAGCCGGAGCCGCGGAGCACAGCGAAGTGATCACGATCATAAGACTGCTGTGCATCCGAATCAATCAAGCCTCCCTTGCGCGTTGCACCTACAGTTGCAGGGTGGCTAACTTTCGATTTTTCCACACACTCCGCGTCCCTTCCATCGGGCGACGGGCTATCCGGTCCGACTGTTCCAGCTCGGCACTGAGCCCGGCGACAATCTCGCGGCTACGTCGACGGCCGAGGAGCGACTGGAGATCGTGCAGTCAGGGTTGATCGTCCCGACGCACTACACTGCAGTGCGCGGCGATGAGGCAGCAGCAGCGCTGCGCACTGTGCTGCCCTTGATGAACGAGTCAGGTGCCAGTCGAACATCCTTGAACACTGCGCTCGAACAGCTCGTCATCAGCGGCAACGATCCCGCGAAAGTCGCCTTCGATGGACTGCGCACGTGGGAATCAGCAGGAAGCTCGAGCCTGATCCATTTCCGCCGCGAACGCCGCCTCGCCCTGGAGATGGCCGTGCACGCGGACTCGGAGCGTCGGTGGCTCGACGGGGAGATGGTTTCGCTGCACGACGAATGGCGCCGCGCCAGCGAGATCGCCTCGATCGTCGACGCGCTCATCCGCGATCCGGCCATTGAGCTGAAACTCGCGCAGTTGCGGGCGCCGACACACCGCGCGACGAGCGCGCGGCCCTCATCTGCCGAGCCAGAGCCGCAGGGCTGACGTCACGCCAAGGGGGGTCGATCCGCCGTTGGCGACACGCTGCACGCCCCGATGTCCGAGCACGAGTGCCATGGTGCAAGTGAGCCCGGTGTTGGCCAGGAGGCCAACAAGCGATTCCCCGTGACCCGAACCCCGTGGCGGCAACGCTGGCAGCGTATATTTTTGCGTTCCTCGTGATACCGGGTACGATCCCGTTCCTCGCGCGCGGCGTCGCGTTTGCGTCGGCGTTTCAGAAACTGGACGGCAGCCGATCCTCGTTGGTGTCGGGGCATTCATTATCAAGCTGGACTTTCTGCTTGTCTATCGCGCAGGGTGGGGGATCCGCACGGCCCCACGCCTTGCGAACTCCGTCGTGGCGCCGGTGATGCCTGGCGTCGGCGCGGTCGCGTTCCGTGAGCCGCTCACCATGGCACGGGCCGCTGGAGTGCTACTCTGCCTGGCAGGGCTCTGGCTCGTGGCGCGGCCGGCTACGTCGGCGTGAGCCCCACAGCAGACGTACAGCAGATCGTCGCGTTCATCCTCGAACTGGACAAGCTCAAGGGCGTCACGCGCAAGACGCGCCCGCTGGGCCAGGATCGCCTCGAGAATTCAGCGGAGCACAGTTGGCAGATCGCGATGCTGGCGCTGACACTGGCGCAGTTCGCGGCGGATCCGGTGGACATCAATCACGTCGTTGCCATGCTGCTGGTGCATGACATCGGGGAGATCGACACCGGCGACACGATCGCGTACGCGGTCGGCGGATGGGATGAGCGCAAGGCGGCAGAACTGGCCGCGGTAGAGCGGATATTCGGCATGTTGCCCGAACCGACCCGATCGCGGTATCTCGCACTCTGGCAGGAGTTCGAGGAAGGGACGACCGCAGAGTCGCGGTTCGCGAACTCAGTGGATCGTGCGATGCCGGTCCTGCTGAATCTCGCCAACAACGGGCAGAGCTGGCGCGAGAACGGCATCGCACACGATCGCGTGGTGAGCCGTGTTGCGCAGCAGATCAACGACGGCTGTCCAGCCCTCTGGCTCTACCTCGAGGAGCGCTTGCGCGCGGCGCACGCCGACGGATGGTTCGGAACGGCACAGGCGCCGTGAGCAGTCCGGTTGGTGCATGCCTGGACGTGCGCAATACCCACGCCTATGACGGCGAGTCGATCACCTTGAGGTAGCTGCGACCGGTGTCCGTCAACGCACCGTTGTCGACGAAATCATGGAACGAGCCCGGCGTGCGGCTCGGCCGGGCGTCGCAGGTGATCAGCCCGCGGCGCTGCAACGCGAGCAGGTGCTCGGCCAGCTCGTCGAACGCTGCCGCCGACGCGCTCTGCGCGGCACTGAATGACGTCTGACCAGCCGCGATCCGGCGGAGCAGGTCGCGCTGCGCCGCACGATTCCTGTCTTCGAGCGTCGTATCTTCCGCGGTACGCACCGGCATCCGCGCCCAGCTGATGTCCGGTTCGCGGTCGATCATGCCGCGCCGATCGAGCCAGACACGCAGCCACATCTCGCCCGTGCCGCCAAGGCTCTGATCGCTCACGACGGCACGAAACTCGACGGTACGATCGTCGTTGCGAAAGAGCTGCGGTGAGAAGTGATTGAAAGAGAACCAGGCGGTCTTGAGGCTGTGCACCTTGTACTTGTTCTGCAGCAGCCACGATTCCGCGATGTCGCGT
>JANMNM010000036.1:0-11504 GCA_031373905.1 Gemmatimonadaceae bacterium
TTTTCACGATTGTAACAACCCGCGGGTTTCCACGCGCCGTTACACGGCCTTGCTCGCTCCCGCGACCACTTTGTGACAATTTGAAGCCGTCCCGGCATGCCAGCCGGGATGGTATGTCTTGACCTTCACTCTGGGCTCCCCTCAATGACTCTCCCTCGTTGGACAGCCGGACTCACCCGACTGGCGGTCGCCGTTGCGCTCGCGGTTCCGGCCGCGCTGCATGCACAGGCACAGGCGACCACCGGTGTGATTCGTGGGACCGTGGTGGACGAGAAGGCCGCGCCGGTGGCTGGCGCGCTCATCACGCTCCGAAATCAGGAAACGAACACCAGCCGATCGGTGCGCACGAGCGATCGCGGCATCTACGCTGCCCCCCTCTTGCCGCTTGGTCGCTACGAGATCACGGTGAAGGCCATCGGCTTCGCGCAGGCCGGGCGCCGTGATCTGGTGCTGCGTGTGGGGCAATCCCTCGACATCCCCTTTGTCCTGACCCGTCAGGCCGTCGCGCTGGCGGCCGTCACCGTCTCAGACCGGGCCGCCGCACCCGTCAACGCCTCGCGATCTGAAGCGGCGACGACACTGTCGGAAGAGGTGGTGAAGGGGATTCCCAACAACGGGCGCAATTTCCTCGCACTGACGCTGCTGACGCCGAACGTCGGCACGTCTCAGGGCCCGGATGGTGACGTGATCACCATCGCCGGCCAGCGCGGTACCTACAACAACGTCAGCGTGGACGGTGCCGACTTCAATAACCCGTTCTTCGGCGAGCAGCGTGGCGGGCAGCGACCGGCCTTCACGTTCAATCTGGATGCCGTGCAGGAACTGGTCGTGACGAACGGCGGCGCCAACGCCGAATTCGGACGCAGCGCCGGCGGGTTCGTGAACGTGATCACGAAGAGCGGCACCAACACGATGAAGGGGACCGTACACTACTTCGGCAAGAACGGCGCGCTCTCCGGTGACCTGAAGGGCAACGGTGTCACCCTGAATCCCGACTTCTCGCAGAATCAGTTCGGCTTCACGCTCGGCGGACCCATCGTGAAGGACAAGCTCTTCTTCTTCAGCGCATACGATCAGCAGATCTACCGTGAGACGAAGCAGCAGACCCGTCCGCGCTCGGCGGCGTTCGACTCGCTGAACACCTTCCTGCAGACGGCGTTCGGTGGCGCGCTTCGCAATGACTTCCGCCCGATCGACCGCACGAACGACGGGCAGGTGTTCCTGCTCAAGGTCGACTACGTGGTCAACGAAACGAACAACTTCTCGCTCAAGTACAACTTCACCAACAGCAAGCAGGTGAATGGCACGTTCGACGTGGACAGCTGGGGTGCCAGCTCCAACGCGATCGAGCGGAATTTCTCCAACGCGATCAGCGGTCAGCTGACGTCACAGCTCTCGAACACCGTGGCGAACGAGTTCCGCTTCCAGTTCGCCCGCGAAGACCGGCCGCGCGACTACGACGCGCCGAGTATCCCTGGCAGCCCGCGCGTTGGCTTTCCGGACACTGGCATTGATTTCGCGAACGGGTTCCGCCTCGGCCGACCGTTCTTCATCCCGGTCGTGTACAACGACACGCGCATTCAGGTGCTGAACAACGTGACCTACTCGGCAGGCAATCACCTGTTCAAGGTGGGTGCGGAAATCAACGCCGTGAAGTCGAACCAGACATTCATCGGGTTCGCGAACGGGCGCATGATCTTCGGCAGCGTCACCGGCTTCATCAACTACGTGCAGCAGGGCCGCAACTACGTCGAGTGCTCGAACGGCACGCGCAACAACTCCGGTGCCTGCCCGACCGGCACCAGCATCACGGGGCCGATCGCGCTGTATCTGCAGCAGGCTGGCGTCGGTGGCCGCACGGTGGAGCAGAGCGGAACGCAGTCGCTCGCGCAGAACGATCTCGGCATCTTCATTCAGGACACGTGGAAGCCGACGCCGCGCCTCACGTTGAACTACGGCGTGCGCTGGGAAGGCCAGCAGCAGCCCGACCCGATCACGCCGCCGGCCGACGTGTTCTACGCGCCACTCATCGGTCGCACAGTCACGACGCCAGCCGGCCAGATCAGCTTCCCGTCCAATGGCAAGATCCCGAGTGACTTCGGCATGTTCCAGCCGCGTTTCGGCCTCGCGTGGGATGTCGATGGCAACGGCAAGTCGGTGGTCCGATTCACCGCGGGACAGTACTTCGCCCGCATCGCGGCACTCAACCTCGCCAGCGTCCGCAACAACAATGGCTCGGTTGGCCAGACCATCTTCCGCAACAGCGAACTGATTCCCGTCCTCGGCGCACCGCCGGCGTACGATCAGTTGCTGCCGGCACCGACCGGCGCGCCGTTCCGCCCGGACATCTTCGTGATCGACCAGAACTTCCGGAACCCGCGCACGACCAGCATCACCGCCGGTTACGAGCGCGAGATCGCCAATAGCGTCTCGGCGTCCGTGAACTACGTGTATGCGAAGGCCGATTTCCTGACGCGCTTCGTGAATCGCAACGATGCCGTGTTCGGGACGGGTGGCAACGGGCCTTGGACCAGTGCGCTGGCCGGTGGGAACGGCATCGGCACGCTGACGACCGTGGAGAGCACGGCACGCAGTGAGTACAACGGTGTCACGTTTGGCGTCGCCCGGCGCAACACGAGCAACTATCAGTTCGAAGTGAACTACACGCTCAGCTACGACAAGTCTGACGACGACAACGAGCGTGATCCGTTCACCTTCCGCTACGCCCGCGCCAACCGGCTGGACCGCGAATGGGGCTACAGCGATCGCGATCAGCGGCATCGCTTCAATGCGTACCTGCTCACGAAGCTGCCCGGGCAGTTCTTCCTGAACAACCGGTTCACCTACAACTCGGCGCAGCCGGTGTCGGAGCGGTGCGTGACCAACGCGCCCTCTGGGCAGCGTGGTGGCCCGTCCGATCGTGTCTGTGCCAACGGGTCGATCCTCGACCGCAACACCCTGCGCCGGAACAACGAATTCGCGAGCTGGGATCTTCGCCTCTCGCGTCCATTCGCCGTGCGGAGCGGCCAGGCCGTCGAGGCGATCTTCGAGGTCTTCAATGTCCTCGGCCGGAACAACTTCCGAGATCCGGCGTTCAACGGCCTGCTGTTCAACTTCGACGGAACCGTCCGCAGTGGTCTTGGCGATCCGCGCCAGGTCCAGGCCGGATTGCGCTACCAGTTCTGATTCGCGCCGGTTTGCAGACATCACGCCCGGCATCGATGACTACGATGCCGGGCGTGTGTGTCTTCACGCGCACATGCCGGGGAAGACGCGACGATACGGCATCACGTCAGCGTGGCGCACTGTTGATGCGCGCGGCAAGGCCGCGGCAGAGGCAGATTCTCGTACACGATCGGGATCGTACAGTTACCCGATAACACGCTTGCCCGAGCCGTGTCAACCACATGTACGTCAATCCGTTTCTGGCTCACCGAGCGGGGACGGATCGCTCGTCCGTCCGAAGCGGCCGAGCCAGGGCAAGCGCCCATTCCAGCGAGCGAGGCGCGCACAGACCGTATGCTTCCCCCGAGGCAGGGTCACGCAGTCTTCGACTGACGTCCCCCCAAGAACGTTGATCAGGCCGCAGATACATGACACCGATTCATGGGGTCGCTCGCTCGCGGCGGGTGGCGATCCGACGGTCCATGATCGTGCCCTCGGCGGCGCTGATCGACCGCTGACGCTCGCGCTGGTGCAGATCCAGGCCTATCATCTCCAATGCGGTTGGCCTCCCGGTCTGCGCCCCGTCGTCAGACGGTGAGCGTATAGAGTGGTGGGGCATTGGATCTCTCCACGGTACGGTGGTGGCCCAACCGCCGCTTCATACCAACACTCCGGGGAGACCGCGCGTGCAGAAGATCCAGGTGCAGGGCGTGCACCACATCACCCTCGTCGGCTCGACGAAGCAAAGTGCCATCGATTTCTGGCACGGCGTGCTCGGCATGCCGTATCTCTTCGAACAGCCCAATCTCGGCAAGCCCGACGAGAACCATCTCTACTTCGATCCCGGCGACGGTCGCCTGATCACGGTCTTCACCAACGAGTCGCGCACGGACGCCAGGCGCCTCGCACCGCGTGAGATCGGATGTGTGGAACACATCGCCTTCAACGTCTCGCGAGCCACGTTCCTCATGGCGCCGACACGGCTCCAGGAACGTGGCATCGAGTTCATTCAGCGCGATCGCGGATTCATGGACTCGATCTATCTGCACGACCCGAATGGCCTCAAGGTCGAGCTCGCGTGCTACAAGTTCGAAACGCCGGAAGGGCTCCGTGCGGCCGACGTGCTCACGCGCGCTTTTCAGCTGCGCGTCGAGCGCGGCGATCATCACATCACCGAGGAGCATCTCGCGGACGCGATCGAGGCATTGATGGCCAGGCGTGAGCGACTCGCGGTTTTGCCCGGCGACGCGTGAGCTCCGCGTTCGCACGCAGCTCCCGCCGCTGCGGCCGCTGTCGCCGCGTCTACGGCGGCCCGAGCACCTTGCGCCCATATTGCGAAACGACGCCAGATTACGCGCCGAGACGAATCGCAGGGAGTGCACAGGCTGCTGACCAGCTCGCGACTGTTCGCATGCTGCAGTCCTCCGTCAACGCAGGTCGCCATGATGCGCGCCACCCGTTGTCGCGACCCACAGTCGGGCAGGGACGCTGGCGCAGGAATCGCGCCAAACCGATCACCTCACAGCTGCGCGCTCCCGATCAAATCGCACACCACGCACCCGTCCGTCGGTGACGGTGAAACCGGTCACCTTGCCTGCGCGATCACGCCGGAACTGAAACGTCGCACCGAAGCCGACGGTGAACGCATCCCGGAAGGCCGGCGTCAGCTTCTCGTCGTCGAGCTTGCGGTTGTGCATCACGAGCGCCGAGTCGCCGAGCGTGATCTCATACCGCACGTCGAGCTCTTCGCTGTAGAATGAGCCGGTGTACGACGCCAGCGCTGCGCGATCCGGCATGACCGCTTCCTCGCGCCGGAAGTCGAGATCGCGCGTTGTGCGCGGGAGCTGTGTGATCCCTGTCACGGCACCGCCGCTCGTGCGCAGCACCAGTGCGTTCGCACTGACCCCGATACGCGCCGCCGTATCGCTCGTGGTCACGAGGGTGCGCCCGTCACCGAGCAACAGCGAATCGCCCGAAAGACGCACGCGCATCACCTGTTGACTGACGGTATCACGGTACGTGCCCACCCAGCGCTGCCTGGCCGCAGGACTCACGACGCGCGGTGTGGTATCGATCGACACGACCTGTGGCGGCGCACTCGTGCCCAGCAGGACGTCGGCCACATTGCGCAGCAGCACGCCAGGGCCTGCTATGCTTGCATTGCACAACGCCGCGAGTGCGATCCCACGCTCCGGATAACGCTCGACCTGCGCACGGTATCCGGCGTCGGCACCGCCGTGTCCAATCGCCGTCAGTCCGCGGTACTTGCCGATGGTCAGGCCGTAGCCATAGCCTGTGAGCAATCCGCTGTTGAGCACCGCGCTCTTCTGGGCCGCATCCACCAGCGCCCTGCTTCCAACGGCAGGTGCATCGAGATTCGCCATCCATTTCAGCAGGTCACCCGCGGTGGTGAAGAGCGACGTGGCGCCGTAGGTGTCGAAGACCGGAATCGAGATCATCCAGCCGCCGCCGTCTCGCGGCTTGTACGCCGACGTCCGGTGCGGAACGATCATCGTGTGATCATCGTGGAAGTGCGTGTCGCGCATGCCGAGCGGGGCGAAGATTCTCTCCTCCGAGAACGCGCGCAGCGTCTTCCCGCTCACGCGATGCACGATCACGCCGAGCAAGGTGTAACCGGTGTTGGAGTAGAGGTATTCATCGCCGGGCTTGAAGTTGACCCCCTTCTGCCGCGACACGATACCGAGCACATCGCGTTCCGTGATGACGTCATCCTCTCGCCACCCCGCGTAGCCCAGCAGCTGCCATTGGTCGCGCAGACCGCTGGTGTGCTGAATCAGATGCCGGATGGTGATCTTCTGGCCATAATCCAGGATTTCGGGCACATACTTGCGCACGTCATCATCCAGCGACAGCCGCCCTTCCGCTGCCAGCAGCGCGACCGAGTAGGCAGCGAACTCTTTCGAGCTTGACGCGACGTGAAAGATGGACGTCGGCGTGATGGCAAGCGCGTGCTGCAGGTCCGACATGCCATACCCGCGTGTGTAGACCTGCCGGCCCGCCTGCGAGATGCCCAGCGCGCAGCCCGGCGAATCGGTGCGATCCCAGCGGGCGAAGACCGCGTCGACGCGGGTGCGGATGGAGTCGGGGAGCTGGGCGCTCGCGGAGTGTGCGCCGACGGGGAGGACCAGGACCGGGACCAGGAGCGCGCGAAGGAGTTTCACGGGGCTGCCGAGGGCTGAGGATTGGTGTTCGTGAAGCCCTGCAGATACGCCGCCGCGTTGGTCCGTCATTGTTAGCATCAACGCTGGCCCGGCGGCGAGGACGGTGCGGTCCGTTGTGGCCAGACAGCGGAGTGTGCGATGCAGACGTCGAAGTATTCCGAAGCGCGGATCGTGGCGATTCTGCGGCGGGAGAGGTGGGCGATCCGTCTACCTGGTGCGCGCGAACCGCACCATCGACGTGATCGACGGGAACGCCGTAGGCGAGCCGGTGGGTGCGCCGCGCATCGTGGTGCCAACCTCCACGCTCGAGGGCATGCGCGACCGCTATCGCAGTGAGCTGCGCGGTGTTGTTGCCCAACCTGCGCCATGCCCGTCGGCTGGCCGAGTCGTCAGCATATTGGATTGCCTGTCCCGACTCCATCGACTTCGCCGTGAAGTTGCTCGACGCGGGTGCCGCGGGCGGGGCGTCGTTCAATCGATGGGGAGAGACGCCGGAGTCGCCGGCGAGTGCTGCGGTGGCGGCGGTACTCGCAGAACGCGGCTTCACTCGGCAGGGCACGACACGGGCCTCAGTCATGCTCTGGTGCGATGGTGCGTCTCGCTTCAGGGAATTGCGTCGATGGTCGTGCTGTACTCGCTTACCTGCTTGTTGGTCGTGTTCCCCGTCAGGTACCGCATGGTGGTCTCGCCAGACAACCTCCCTTCGCGCCGTCGAGCCAATATCCTGCCGGCGTCCACCGAAAACACAAAGAAGCCTCGCTCGGTTCCGGACAGGCTCACCGACACGCGAACCGGACGTCCCGGCATCGGCTGTTCTGAAAACTGTGTGATCTGAGATGTGACCAGGATTACGCACGCTGACCGTCCCGCGATGATGGTATCGCGTGCAACACTGTACGTCGTGACAGCGCTCGATCGCGAAAATTGAATGCTGTTGCTGTCGGCCCGCGACGTCGTATCGGCCCATTCCAATCCTCGCCGCAAGGATTCGCGCGGCAAACGCAGAAAGAGATCGCCAAAGAGGCTCGAGAGCTCGGAGATCGCGGCCACAGCTGACGGGATCCGCGGCGCAGTGAGGCGACGCGTCGCGCCTCTCGCGGTGATCAGCATTGTGAACGGACGCCGCAGAACCTCATCGGTCTCTGCGAGCGATTCGCCACGAACACTGACCGTGGCCAACGTCAATTCGTTGAACCACGCGTGCGCCGTATCGCCTTGCTTCCACGCCACCGACACATTGGCGATGCGCCCACTCTTGCGTGCGACTTCGCCGGTCGCGGAGCTCAATGTCGTCGTTCGAAGCGTCGCCTCGCGGAACCGGAGCGTGTCCGATCGGGCGTACGTGGTTTGCGCGTGTATGTCGGCACTGGCACTGGATGAGGCGACGAGAAGGAGAGACAGCAGTCGAGTCACAGATCAGGTGTCCCCAGCGATGACGTTGGCCAACAACGAGACAGGCTGGACGCGCTCGACATCCACAGCCCGCCATCCGCAACCGACGGGTCCACGGAACCAGTCACCGTCCCGGACGATCCGTCAGACACTGCAGAATACTAAGCACGAACTTCGCCGAGCCGACGCGGCGGGACGGCGGTCCAGGCGCTCAGGGCGCAGCGTCGGGCCGAGCGCTGGTTCACGTAGCCGATCGGCTGGTCGCGGCGCTGGCTGTCACGGTGCGGGGGACGCGGGCTGCGTAGATTGACCGCGATGCCTTTGGGTCACCGTGGCTGAGGCGCGCCACGCGACCAATGACTGTCGACGCTGATACACCGAGCCGCACCGTGCCTGCCGATTCCGTCCGTCTCACTGTTGTTGGCGCTGGCCTCCTTGGCGGTTCGCTCATCGCCGCGTTGCAGCAACGACGCACGCCGACCGAACAGGGCTATCACATCTCCGTCGTCGATCTGCCGGAGACGCTGAGCACACTGCGTGATCGCGCATGGTGCGATGCCGAGTTTGCACCGGACGATCTCATTGCGGCGTGTGCCGACGCTGATCTCATTGTGCTCTGTACCGCCATGGAGACGATGCGGGCTCAGCTTGCAACGCTCGGCGCTGCGCGCGACCGTCTCGCTCCGCACGCAATCGTGACGGATGTGGGTTCCACGAAGCGCATCATCTGCGACCATGGTTTCGCGGGGTTTCCTGCGACCGACGCTGCGGTGCCACGATTTGTCGGTGGTCACCCGATGGCCGGTGCCGAGCGGTCGGGGATCGAGGCCGCTGACCCAATGCTCTTCCAGTCAGCGCTTTGGGTGCTCTGCCCGCCCGCCGATCTCGGGGACGGGCGGTTGAACGCGCTCACGCGGTTGATCGGCGACGTCGGCGCACGATCGCTGATCGTGACCCCCGCGGCGCATGATGACGCCGTTGCGCGCATCAGTCATGTACCGCAGCTGCTCGCATCGTCGCTCGCGGCGTGGGCGGGCGCGGACACGGCGCAGGCGAACCTCGCGCTCGCGCTCGCCGCCGGCGGCTTTCGCGACATGACCCGGCTCGCGTTGTCACCGTGGTCGATCTGGCGCGACATCGTTGCGACGAATCGGGCACCAATTGCGCAGGGATTGCATGAACTCTCCCATTCCATCGCCCGGCTCGCACACGTGATCGACGCAGGCGACGCCGCTGGCATGGCAGATGAGTGCGCTGCGCTTTTTGCTCGCGGACGTGCGTTCCGCGAGCGATTCCACATGCCGCGCAAGGGCATCATGCACGACCTTGCCGAGATCATCGTACGGCTCGACGATCGTCCTGGCCAGCTGCGCGCGATGATGACGCCACTGGCTGACGCGGGGTTCAATGTCCAGGACCTTGAGATTCTCAAAGTGCGCGAGGGCGAGCACGGGACGATCCTCCTGGGATTCGATACCGCTGACACGGCGGACGCCGCAGTGATGCTGCTGGCGGCGCACGGGTTTCACGGCGTCAGGCGCTAGTCGCACAGTGATGTGGCTGTCTGACTGCAGGCCTGCGCACTGATGGTCGCGGGCGGGTGCGCGCCACGAGTCTGCGGCAGTAGGCCAAACGGCCCCGCCTCCGCAAGCGGGCTTCGCCGCCCGCGCGCTGCCCGCGATATTTTTCTCACCCCGATCGAACATTCTGCGCCCGTCAGCACTGCCACATCGATGATCCGCTCACTGTCCGTTGTCGGCACGATCATCATCGTCATCGACGTGGTTGCCGCTGCCGTGCTGTTCTTCAGCCGCGATATCGGCGACGCAGCGACACGCGGAGTCGGAACCGGTCTGGGCGTCGCCCTTGCGGTCCTCGCCGTCGTAGCCGCGCTCCTGCTCTGGGCGGGACGAGCGACTGACCGATCACTGCTGATCGTCCTCGCGTGTGTACTCGGCGCCGCGCCTCTCGTGTTTGGCGTGGCGCTGAAAGCATCGCCGGGTGGGGTGCTCGGGCTGATCTATCCGTCGATGCGCGATCGAACGCCGCGCGAGCCGAGCGCCACGTACGCGTTCCCCGATGCCGCGACGCGCGAAGCCGCGTTAGCAATCGTCTACCAGGACTACGCGAAGCTCGATTCACTGCTCCGCGCCACTCCGCGTCCCGACTTGTCAGCGCGGGACGAACTCGGCAATTCGCTGCTCGGCATGGCGACGCGCCAAGCCATTGCTGACGGGAATGCGACGAGCGACCTCGAGGGGCTTCGGCTGCTTCTCGCTGCCGGGGCCCGACCCACGTCGGATGCCGTCGAAGACGAAAAGACGTTGCTCGAATTGGTGGCCGCTGCCAGGGGTGATCGCGGCCGCCTCGTGCTCGAGATGCTCCTCGATGCAGGGCTGAGCCCCAACGCCCGCATGCATGATGGGCGCTCGGTACTGTTCCACCGGTTTCTGACACCAGAGGCTGCACGCGTGCTGCTCGCACGCGGCGCCGACCGGATGGTACGCGACACGGTCCAAGGCGCGACCGATTGGTCTCCCGTCACATTCCATGCCGAACAGCGAAACTGGGCCACAGCGCTGGTACTGTTTGAAGGAGGAGTCCCTCGCGATCATGGCAGCGCACCGGGCTCCGTGCTGGCGCGCGTGATTGCGGCCGGCGAGGGGCCGAGTACGGACGCGAATGACGCGGCGTTCAAGGCGTTCATGGCAGCGGTGCGTCCGTAGCGCGGGACCGCGTTGCGATACGTCCCCGCCGTGCTCGGCGCGTGGGATGTCACGCGTGCGATGCTGCCGCTCTTCCGCGACCGCGCACACTTGCCAACATGTGTGTGGAGTGCGACCGTGGGGAGATGAAGACGCCAGTCACCTTGCGCCTGCTCGCATTGGTCGCGTGCATTCCAACCGTGCTGTCTGCGCAGACGCTTTCCGAGTTGCTGCCCGCGCAAGCCACGCATTGTGCGATTGTTGATCCACCGGAGCAGGCTGGCATTGCTGCAACACCGGGCGGTTTTGTCATGGTCTTCCCGCGCAACGCAGCGCTCACCGACACCTTCACGGGCTGCAAGCTTCTGTGGATTGTTGATGGCGCCACGATGCGTCGCTTTGTCACGCTGTACTTCAGGAACGGCGCGCTCGCGATCGCCGCCGCCCACGACATCCGTGGGGACCCGGCGAAACTCACCGGGGCATGCGCGTTCCCTGGCGGAAAATCGCTGCTGCCCAAGGACGGCCAGCCGCCACGGGATGCGGCGTGTGCCGGTTTCGCCGGTGAGGCATTTTACGCGTTGCGGCTACCGACGTGGCCGCGACGATGCGTGACCGACCCGGACGCCGCCATCTGCAAGGCGGATCCGCGCGACGAGTAGTCCGGTAGTCGCGCGTTGCCGGCCAGGGCTCTCGCGAAATGAAGACAAGTCTCCTCATACCGACACTCTTGCTCGCGGCGGTCATCTGCGCTTTGCGCGCTTGTTCGGAGCGCTTCCGCGAGCATTGCGCGCCGTTCCATTGCTAGCTTTCCCCATGTCGGTTCGTCCTGACTTTCCTGCATTCACCGTCGCATGCCACGTCTCGTAAGAAGTGCTGTCGCCGTTGCCGCTCTCGCGCTCAGTGGCGCTTCAGCATACGCTCAGACGTCAGCCGAACTCGCGCGCCTCGCTCCGGCGGCCAGACGGATCACCGCCGCAGCGCTGGCAGACAGCGCGCCGTATCGTCGCCTCGCCGCGCTCGTTGACGGTTTCGGACATCGCCTGAGCGGCTCCGCCTC